>JBARWP010000208.1:0-1519 GCA_049646905.1 Pseudaminobacter sp.
CCCGATCCGCCATGACCCGGTTGCGTGCGGCGATCATGGTTTCCTCGAAGGCCGCATAGCCGTCCTCGCCATCGCTCGGCAGCACGGCGTCGAAGAGTGGCCAGATCATGCCGGTCTCGCCGCGGCCGTAAAGAATGATCATGGTTTCGACCACGTCGTCCATGCGCTCGCCGAGCTTCAGCGTCTCCACCAGCCCGTCCATGTGGAAGGAGAGCGGCAGCGAGGCCATGGCACGCAACTGGTCGGCAATCGTCTCCAGCCCCTCCAGCGACTTGCCGGCCGCTTTCGCATCCTCGGCAAGCTTTATGTCGAGCACGGGTGCGCCGCCGGCCTTGCGTGCCAGTTCGCAGGCCGGAAGCGCCACCATGGCCGAAAGCATCCATGGTTTCATCTTGGCGACGCTGGCGGGCGGGATGCCGCGCGCGTCGAGCGCCTTGGCCACCAGCTCGGTATCCTGCGGCGACAGCAGCGACATCAAGGTGGTGTCGTCGGTGAACATGGTGAGCTCGGGCTCGCGCATGATCGCAGCCATCATCTTGCTCTGGTCGAGGATTTCCGTCGTCTCGATCACCACCGTGCCGGCTTCGTCGAAGGCCTGTTTCGCGGCGGGCGTCAGCGAGACGACGCGCGGATCGGTCATGTGCATAGTGCCGAAGAGAAAGGACGGCGCCTGTCCGGCCTTCTCGACCTTCCACAGCAGGCCCTTGCCGTTGGGCGTCGCATCGGCCTCCGCCCTGATCCTGTCGAACAGCGCCGGATCGCTTTGCCGGAGGCCGGCCAAAAGGTCGGCGCCGGTGCAGGCCGGTGCGTCATCGGCGCGCGCATGGCCGGTAGCCATGAGGGCCACGACGACGAAGGACACCAGGAAAAGGACGTTCAGCGCCACGAGCAGGGCAAGCGCTGTCAGGGCGGTACGGTCGGCAAGGGCAAGGACGCGTTTCATGCCCGGAAGCCTAGAGGCAAAAAGCGGCAAAACGGTTAATCGCGGTCGGTAAATTGCACCGGATCAGGCGCGCGGATGGGCCTTTTCGTAAATGTCGAGCAGCCGCGCGGTGTCGATGCCGGTATAGACCTGCGTGGTCGACAGGCTGGCATGGCCGAGCAGTTCCTGGATGGTGCGCAAATCACCGCCCCGGCCCAGCAAATGGGTGGCGAAGGAGTGGCGAAGCGCGTGCGGCGTGGCGGTGTCGGGCAGGTTGAGGGCCGAGCGCAGCTTGCGCATCTCGCGCTGGATGATCGCCGGGTTGAGCGGCCCGCCGCGCGCACCGCGAAACAGCGGCGTATCCGGCGTGATGGTGAAGGGGCAGAGCCGGCGATATTCCGTGACAGCCTGCAACGCCACCGGCAGCACCGGCACCAGTCGCGTCTTGCCGCCCTTGCCGGTGATGCGCAGCACCGTGTCGCCGGATGCCGAAAGGTCTGCGCCGGTGAGCGCAAGCGCCTCGGAAATGCGCAGGCCCGAGCCATAGAGCAGGATCAGCACGGCGGCGTTGCGGGCGGCGACCCAGGGCTCCTCGTC
>JBARWP010000209.1:0-2633 GCA_049646905.1 Pseudaminobacter sp.
GTTCACCCACATGGCGTTTTCCTGCGCGGTGGAACCGTTGCGCATCGCCAATCTGGTGAGCGGCAAGGAACTTTACCGCTGGTCCTTCGCTTCAGCCGATGGGAAGACGGCTGCCAGTTCGAATGATGTGGTCACCCTGGTCCATCACCGATTTGACGATCTGCCCGCCTGCGATCGGCTGTTCGTCCTGTCCGGTATCAATGTGCAGCATGCCGACACGTGCAACCTGCTGGTGGCGCTGCGCCGTGAACGCGCCCGCGGAACCAGGATCGGCGCATTGTGCTCGGGCGCCTACATCCTGGCCAAGGCCGGGTTTCTCAATGGCATGCAGGCCGCCATCCACTGGGAATACCATGACAGCTTCATGGAAGAGTTTCCCGATGTGAGCCTGGTGCAAAGCGTGTTCGTCCCGGATGCGAAATTCATCACCGCGTCGGGCGGTACCGCCGCTGCGGATTTGATGCTGTACCTGATCGAGCAGGATCACGGCTACGACCTGTCGGTCGCTGTAGCCGATCAGATGGTCTACAATGCCGTGCGCAATCCCACGGCCGCCCAGCGTGTCTCGTTCCAATCCCGCAACGGCATACGCAACAGGCACCTTGCCAAGGCGATCGAGATCATGCGCAACCGGATCGACAATCCGGTCTCCCTGTCCGAGATCGCGCGGGAACTAGGAATATCGACCCGTCAGATAGAGCGCCTGTTCGGCACCTATCTGCGCACCTCGCCCAAGAAATATTTCACGGAGATGCGACTGGAGCGCGCGCGGCATCTGCTTGTGCAGACCGAATCCGCAATCACGGAGGTGGCGCTTGCCTGCGGCTTTGGAAATTTCGGACATTTTTCCCGCACCTATCGGGCCGTCTACGGCGTTTCACCGATGATGCAGCGCGGGCGTTTGACCTGAGGGCACGCATCACCGGCAACATGACGACGCCTGGTCAGGTTTCAAAGATGACGATCGAAGCTTCGCAATCCCCGTCCGACGCACATATGGACCTTCCCGAAACGATGGCGGCCGTGCTCCTCGTCTGGCATGGCGGCTTCGACAAGCTCGGTTACCGCGAGGATGTGCCCGTGCCGAAGCCGGGACCCGGCGAGGTCCTGATCCGCGTTGCCGCTGCGGGGGTCAACAATACGGACGTCAACACGCGTATCGGCTGGTACTCGAAGGGCGTGAAAGGTGGCACCGGAGAGGGGGCGGCGCAAGGCTTCGAGGACTCACAGGGTGCCGATGCAAGCTGGTCCGGAGTGCCGGTGTCCTTTCCGCGGATCCAGGGCGCCGACTGCTGCGGTCGTATCGTCGCCGTCGGCGAAGGCGTGGATGCCAGCCGCATCGGCGAACGTGTCATCGTGCGAAACATGCTGCGTTCCTATGTGGACTATCGCCCGATGGAATGCTGGACGTTCGGTTCGGAATGCGACGGCGGCTTCGCCCAATATGCGAAGGCTCCTTCCCGCGAGACCTACAAGGTCGATTGCGACTGGAGCGACGTCGAACTCGCCTCCATGCCATGCGCCTATTCGACCGCCGAAGGCATGCTGCATCGCGCCGGCGTGAAGAAGGGCGAGCATGTGGTCGTCACCGGCGCATCCGGTGGGGTGGGGTCCGCTGCCGTGCAACTGGCGAAGCGGCGCGGAGCCATCGTGACGGCGGTCGCAGGATCTAGCAAGGCGGACCAGATACGCGCCCTGGGCGCCGACCGTGTCGTGCCGCGAGGTGAAAGCCTGGTTAAACATATCGGGAGAGAGACTGCCGAGGTCGTCGTCGACGTTGCCGCTGGCCCTGCCTTCACCGAACTGCTGGACGTTTTGAAGAAGGGCGGACGCTATGCGGTGGCCGGCGCGATTGCAGGCCCGATCGTCGAACTCGACGTGCGCACCTTGTACCTGAAAGACCTCAGCTTCTTCGGCTGCACGTTCCAGGATGATGTCGTTTTCGAAAACCTGATCTCCTACATCGAACGCGGTGAAATCCGCCCGGTCGTCGGGAAGACCTACCCGCTGAAAGACATCGTGGAAGCGCAGAAGGACTTCCTGTCGAAGACTATCAGCGGAAAGCTGGTGCTAGTCGTTCCCTGACTGGAGAAGGTCTATCGGTCATGTCCGAATTGAAGATCGAGCGAATTGACGTCTTCCAGATGGACCTGCCGTATTCGGGCGACGTCTATCGATTGTCGGGCAGCCGCGAGTACCGCAGCTTCGATGCGACGATCGTGCGCAACCGATTTTAATGCCTTAAAGCGGAATATTTTACTCCACTTTGCGAAATCGCAAAGAACGGCGGCGATTTTCGTGGTCTGGCTCGCGCGGCGGCAATCGGGGGATCTGCTCGCGCTGCTCTTTTCATGTTTTCGGCCAACCCGCTGGCAGGCCCGTTTTGCATTGGGGACGATGATGGGCAACCACGCAAGGGGACGATTGGCGAACGGGGCTGGAAGCCACGGCAGGGCTGGCCTTCTGGTCGGAACGACGGCACTGCTTCTGGCCGGAACGAGCGCTCAGTGCTTGGCACAGTCGGCGACGCCCGGCGCCACGATGCTGGACACCATCTTCGTCGAGGCCGGGGCGAACGAGCCGATCGCCGAACGCTTCGGCGCGCTTCCGGGCGGTGTGGCCCTGGTTATAGA
>JBARWP010000210.1:0-9373 GCA_049646905.1 Pseudaminobacter sp.
AACACGTCGACCTGGCGCAGCTTCGCCACGATCTCTTCAGGTCTATGCTTCTTCTGGGGCATTCAAACGTCCTCCTACGGCTCAATAGCCTACTTCAGGGAGGACCACTTTTCAGGGGGCAGACCACATCAGTCTTTCTCCGGCATGGTTGGCCGAACCTGAAAAACCGGAGATTTGGCATGACTGACCACGCTATTCCTCAGCATCATGGAGAGCCCGCGCCCGAAGCGGCCTTTATCGGAAACATCAAACGGCGCTCGCCTTTGGCCGAAGCGCTTGCCGTTGTCGCGCTTTCACTTGGAACATTTGCCTTTGTCAGCACGGAGCTGATGCCCATCGGCATCCTGCCGCAGATGGCGGACGGCGTCGGCGTATCGCTCGGACAGGCCGGTTTTCTGGTGACAGGCTTTGCGCTGCTTGTGGCGGTTGCCGCAACGCCGCTCACCGCCGTCACCCGGCCCTGGAACCGCAAATGGCTGATGTTGAGCCTGCTGTTTGCCTGCACGCTCGGCAATGTGTTGACCTATTTTGCGGAAAACTATGCGGTGCTTCTGGCAAGCCGGCTGATCGTTGCCGCCGCCATCGGCATTTTCTGGTCGACAGCGGCCAGCATGGCCGTGCAGATCGTTCCCGAGAAGCACGCGGTGCGGGCCACATCGGCCGTCTATGGCGGGCTGGCGCTCGCCTCCGTGCTTGGCATTCCCGCCGGCACATTCTTGGGAAATTATGCCGGATGGCGCATCGTGTTCGTCGCGCTTGCGGTCCTTTCCTTCGCCGTTTTCATCAAGATGTGGCTGACCCTGCCCAATCTTGCTGCAAGCCATGACGGCAGGCACAGCACGGTTGCCGAGGCGTGGCGCGAGCAGCCCCTGCGCGCGGCGGTCTATGTGACCGCGCTGATCATGATGGCGAATTTCCTCGCCTTCACCTATATCGCCCCCTTCCTCGAACAGATCACGGGTTTCGAGAGGTCATGGATCGGCGGCCTGCTGCTGGCCTATGGTGCTGCAGGTCTTGTCGGCAATTTCGGCATCGGGCCGATCATGGCGCGCGGCTATCGGCCAACGCTCTTTGTCACGATGATCGTCCTGATCGCCAGTATCGCAGCACTCAGCTTTGCCGGCACGAATCGCGGGCTTGTCATTGCGCTGCTCCTGATCTGGGGCGCGGCCTATACCGCCTTGCCGGTCCTCATGCAGACCTGGGTGTTCAAGGCGGCGGCCCATCTGAACGGTGCCGAAGCGCCGTCCTCGCTCTATGTGTCGGCCTATAACGGCGCGATTGCCGCCGGCGCGCTGGTTGGAGGCGTGATCGTCGATCACGCGGGACCTTGGTCGATCAAGCCGATCTCGGCGTTCATTGGCGTCCCCGCATTGCTGATCGCCTTGAAACACGCACCGAAGTGACACGGCAGCGGACAAGAGTGTCGACACACGGAGAAGATCAATGGCACGCATTTTCATCACCGGCTCCTCGACGGGTGTCGGGCTGATGACAGCCGCCTTGCTGGCGGAGAAAGGGCATGCGGTCGTCCTGCATGCCAGAAACGATGAACGGGCCAGGGCTGTACAAGCGGCCCTGCCTGCAGCCCATGCGGTGGTCGAGGGCGATGTCTCGACCCTTCGCACCACCATGCGGCTTGCCGAAAAAGCCAACCGGCATGGCCCCTATGACGCGGTCATCCACAATGTTGCCGTTGGCTACCGCGAGCCGCAGCGCATCGAAACCGGTGATGGTCTGCCGCATGTCTTTGCCGTCAACACGCTGGCGCCGTTCATCCTGACGGCGCTGATCGAAAGGCCGATGCGGCTAGTCTATCTGAGTTCCGGTCTGCATCGCAATGCATCGGCCGATCTTGACGACATCTTTTGGGAAAAGCGCCGCTGGGATGGTACCGAGGCCTATTCGGAAAGCAAACTGCACGATGTGCTTCTGGCCTTTGCTTTCGCCCGATATTGGCCGGACACCCTGTCGAACGTGCTTGAACCCGGCTGGGTGCCCACACGCATGGGCGGGCCGGCGGCAACCGACGATCTCGACCAGGCGCATCGGACGCCGGCCTGGCTTGCGGTCAGCGATGATCCGGCCGCGGTGGTGACGGGAAGCTATTTCTACCACATGCAGCCCCGCGAGGTTCATGCCGAAGCCCGCAATCATCAGCGACAGGATCGTCTGATCGAGATCTGCGAACGTCTGTCTGGGCTGAAACTCAACATCCGGTGATGCCAAGCGCTCACTATCCTGCACCGAGGCTGCGCGAAACCTTCGCGCAGCCTCGTCTTTGGGAGAGGGATCAGGCCTGCGACAATTCGGGAAGCTGGCTCACCGCCCCGAAATTGATGAAACCGGTGACGGGCTCCCAACGGGCGGCCTCTTTCGCCCGCGCCTCTTCCGCCTGACGCACCATCGCCAGGGAATCGCTGCCGAGAATGAGATGCGGCGGTAAGGCGTCCGCTTCGGCGAGCCTCAGGATCACCTGCGCAACCCTGGCAGGATCTCCGGTTTCATGGCCCCAGAGCCCCTCCAGTTGCTTGATCATCGCGCCAACGGAAGGTTCGTAGTCTGGCAACAGCGCGGGGATATCCGCACTGGCGCGCTTGCCCCAGTTGGTGCGCATGCCACCCGGCTCCAGCGCCGTGACTTTGACGCCGAAAGGTGCAGTTTCCAGCGCGAGCGCTTCCGTAAAGCCCCCGACCGCCCATTTGGCCGCCGAATAGGCCGCATTGCCCGGAAAGCCGATCCGCCCGCCGATCGAGGATATCTGGAAGATGTGCCCGGCGCGCTGCTGGCGCATGATGGGAAGTGCCGCGCGCGTGAGGTTCACCACACCAAAAAAGCAGGTCTCGACCAGCCTGCGGAAATCCTCGGATGGCGTTTCCTCGAAAGGACGGAAGGAGCCATAGCCAGCATTGTTGACCAGGACATCAAGCCGTCCGAAAGCGTCCGTGGCCGCCTTCACGGCGGCGGTCACTTCGTCTTCGTTGGTGACGTCCAGCGGGTGGATCAGCACCTGCCCGCCATACTCGTCTGCCAGTGCATCGAGTTGCGACGTGTCCCGGGCCGTGGCGACGACCCTTTCGCCGGCGGCGAGCGCCTGTTCGGCGAGGACGCGCCCGAGGCCGGCACCGCTGCCGGTAATAAGCCAGATCTTCGACATCTCAATCTCCTTTAAAGCGTGAGTACACAGTCATTTAAAAACCAAAATCGACTAGTTGAGAAGTCGCCACAGCGCCTCGAAACCGTCTGCGCAAATGGTTGCAGCATGGTCTGGATCATCGCTCATGGCATCCATGGTCGTCGTTGCCATGGCTTCGACCAGGGCCGCGACATAGGATCTCGGCGCGTCCTTCAGGCTGCCGTCGGCGCTGATCCGCCAGATGATGTCCAGAACCGGCTGCGCTGCCTCATATCCTGCCTTGCGCGTGAGGGCGCTGACTTGATCCGAGACACCGAGTTGCGCCAGTGCGCGGCGCTTTGAGGGATTGGCCACGCCCCAATGCGTCCAATTCTCCCATATATGACGAAGCTGGGCCCGCAAATCGCTCCCGGATTGCCGCGATTCGAGAACAATGCCGGTCAGCTCCGTTTTCAGTTCCAGGTAGAGTGCATTGAGCAGCTCCGCCTTGGTGCCAAAATAGGTGAAGACCGATCCGTGCGGAACACCGGCGGCCTTTGCAATCTGTGCCGTTGGCGCGCCGAGGCCCTGCGAGGCCACCAGTTGGGCGGCTACGGCCAGTATAGCGGCCCGTTTGTCTTCATTGAGGGGTCTTGCCATGCGGTCTCGCTCTCATGCCTTGCAATTAAATGACTGCTCACTCAGTCATTGTCAATGGCGGTTGAAATAATAAGCGCTGAGCAAGCGCGATATGGATAACGCTTCTCGCGCTCAAAAGACTATTTAATGTGGGCTTGATGCCGCTTGGCGTTGTTGCTGAACCGCGTTGACGGTACTTTAATGAGGGTTGAATTCAACACATATCGGCCATTCCCTAAGTGTCTGAATCAGAATGAACGGCGTAGTTTCAAGCCCTTGCGAGCCTTCGGGTGAGCATGCGGATGTTTGCGATGAAGACCCAGGCCTCGGCGGATTCGATGGATCGCTCGAAGTCCTTTGCCAGCCTTCGGCATCTACCCAGCCATGCGAAGGTCCGTTCCACGACCCAACGGCGCGGCAGGACCTCGAAGCCTTTGACGCTGTCCGATCGTTTGATGATTTCCAGTGTGAAGCTGCCGATCTTGCGGAGTGCGCCTTTCAGCTTGGGCCCAGCATAGCCTCCATCAGCGAAGACATGGCGCAGCCACGGCCAGCGTTTGAGGATGGATTTCAGGACGGCTGGCGCGCCGTCGCGATCCTGAATGTCGGCGGCATGAACAATCAGTCCGACCATCAGACCGAGCGTATCAACGACGATGTGGCGCTTGCGGCCCATGATCTTCTTTCCGGCATCAAAGCCCCGTATTCCGCCGCTTTCGGTGGTCTTGACCGACTGGCTGTCGATGACGCCGGCCGTCGGGCTCGCCTCCCGGCCTTCCCGTTCGCGCGCCGCCATGACGAGTTCGTTGCTGATGGTGCGCAGCAGACCTTCGTCACGCCAGCGCCAGAAATACTTCTGCACCGTCGAGAATGGCGGGAAGTCCTTCGGCAGAAGCCGCCACGCGCCGCCCGACGAGGCCATATACAAGAGCGCGTTCACGACTTCGCGCAGGTCCGTCTTGCGCGGCCGGCCGATGCGGTTCGGCGAAGGCATCAACGGCGCAATCAGCACCCACTCCTCATCCGTCAGATCGCTTGCGTAGCGCGCGCAGCGCCGCTCATAGTGCGGGCGGGTGATTTCGGTCCAGGGCATCGTGATCTCCGTCGAATCTCAGCAATCCGACAGAATCACAACCCGCTGAAATCACTCACCTCTTTTTGGAACAGACACTAAGGTGGACCGGCCGATAGATACCGATAGTCCAAGGAGTTTTTTCGGCCAAGTCCGCTCTTGAAAACCCAACAATTCAAAAGACTAGGCCTTTGGCGGTATTTCACGGTACGTTGACCCGATATTTTGCTTAATTATATAAGATTCTTATGGCGACGAAAATATCCGAGTGGGAATGAGCGCTAACGGCAGCAGGGGCACAATACCCTTGCTGCCGCTCGCTTCGTTTCTTGCGCGGTCTTGTCAGCCGACGATCCGGTATGCCAGGACAGGGAGGTCGTCCATCTGCAGCGTCTCCGCCTTCACTGGAACCGGGCCGCGCTCGAACAGAGCTCTGAGCGCCTGTGGTGTCGGATCGACGCCGAGAATGATCGCCTGGACGATCGGCCCCTCCTTCAATCGGATATGGCCGTAGACATAAGGCGCGATCTTCTCGAACCGCGGATGGCAGGCCGGCGAAATGTTGTGCGATGCTAGCAGAAGCGTGGCGTCGCCGCTCAGTTCGACCGGCGTTACGTCCCAACTGCCGCAATGTTCGCAGCATCCGGTCGGCGGGAAGGTGTAGCCGCCGCAATCTTTGCAGGTGATCGCCCGGAAGACGCCCTTGGCGAGCCCTTCATAATAGGAGCGAATGGCGCTCGGTTGTTCGGCAATGGTCGACATGGTCAAATGCTCCCGAGAACGACGACGGTACCGATCATGGCGTAGCCGTGCGTGTGGATAACGGAGATCTCCGGCGGCTTCTTGATTTGCCGCGGCCCGGCTTGGCCCCGCATCTGCAGGACGGCCTCATAGGTGTCGGTGCCAGCGCTGGCGCCCCACGCATGGCCAAAGGCGTGGCGACCGCCGTGGGTCGACATCGGCCGGTCGCCGTCAAAGCGCAGCCGCCCGTCGCGTGCTGCGTTCAGTCCCTTGCCGGGTTCGAGGTAGCCGGTCGCCTCGGCGGTGCAGATCCCGGAGATGTGCGAGCAGTCGTGGGTATGCAGGTAGTCGATATCGGCAGGTTTGATGCCGGCCATCTCGAAAGCGGTATCGATCGCGCGGCGGTCGAACTCCCAATATGTCGGGTCTTCGCCGTACCAGGGCAGGTCGCTGTAGCTGATGCCGAAGCCTTTGAGTTCGACCGGCGGCGACTTGCCGCCCTTGGCCAGATCGGCGCGGGTGATCACCATGGCCGACGCGCCGTCGGCGGTCGTCACCAGGCTGAGCAGCCGTGACGGCCAAGCGACGAAGGGATTGTGTTCGTCGGACCGCCAATAGTCGAACGGATCGGAGAAGCCTTCCCTCTTGGCGCGATCTTCGAGCTTTTCCTGGATGTTGGCCTTGGGATTCATCGAACCGTGCAAACGCCGAGTCTTGCAGAGCTCGAACATGCTGCGATCGAAATCCTCGATCGACATGCCGTATTTGCGGCAGTAGCCCAGCGCGACCAGACCGTTATAGGTCGAAAAGATGTCGTAGCCCTGCGGCACGCCATAGGCTTGGTTGACCGCCATGTCGGTCCACAGCCATGTCTGCTGGTGCGAGATCGGTTCGCGCTCGTAGGGACTGAAATCTTTCACTTTGGTGCGCGTGGTCTCCAACCCGTAGACCAGTACGGTATCGTAGACGCCGGCCGCGACCGCCATTGCGGCGAGCGCCGCGCCGACATTGGTGGTCGAGCATTGCGCCTCGAAATGGACGCCGGCCTTGAACTGGGTGCCCGTCCACTTCGACAGCTGCGAATAGGTGCCGGGCACCTGCGAACTGTGCACCATCGCATTGCCGGCGAATACCGCATCGACGTCCTGCCCGGTCAGCCCAGCGTCATCAAGCGCCTCCTTGACCGCACGCGCCGTCAACTCCTGGATCGTCGTGCCCTTGAGCTCGGGCGTCTCAAGCAGATCACCGAAGCGCGAGCAGCCGACGCCCGATATCGCAATTCGTTCCCGTAATTTTCCTATCATAAGACAACCCCTTTCATGGCCTGCCGCCTTTGCGTGACAATGGCGGCGAGCTTAGCTTCCACGAAATTCAGTCCTGCATGGCACATGAACCGCTCCGGCAGTACGGAATAGCGTCAGCCGACCACGACGGGGCGCCCCATGCATTGACCGGGATCAACGAGGTCAAAAAGAGAAATACGACGTCCGATCTCCGCGGACGAAATCCGCGCCGGTGAACGACACGCTTTGCGCTCGGGTGGACCGTAGATCGCCGTCGACCAATTGAGCACGCGCGGCACTTTCCAACGCGTACCACCGTTCCGGCGTTGGAATATGGTGGCGATCACAGGTCTTCCTCAACGCCGTAACCGAACGCGATAATCTGCGGCAACTTTGGCCATGGGTTTGGACCAAACCTGTTCGCAAAGCTCGTCCCGAGAAGCTGTCTTCGCCCTCCGAACCTCTGTCGTCCATGCAATGCGCTTGATCCCAGCCCGCCATCCAGCGATTTAGGATCGAGGTGCGAGCATTGGTTTTTGCCGGTTTTGACGGTACTTTATCGGCACGTCGGATTCCACGTTTGCGGTTTATGCCTCACTGCGAAGCGGCCGATAGATGCCGATAGTTCACAGAATTTTTTCATGCCTTCGAATTCCGAAAAAAATAGCAAAATCAAGAGACTAACTTTTTAACGGCCCCGGTCACGGCGCTGGGGGCCGAAAAGGAAGTTTTCTGCAGGAAAATCAATTACTTATGTCGGGAAAAATATTACCGTGGGCAAGCGATCCGCACTTGCCGTCCCGCCCGAAGCGGTGCGCACCGTGCATGGCGTCGACTATGTGCGTGTCGCCACGGCCGAAGGCGAGATGGACGTCGCCGTGATCCTTGGCGAAATTGTCGGGGACGGCGACGTAAAGCACGTCGAGGTGCTGTCCGGCCTGCGCGTCGGCGACCGGGTCGTGCTGCCATGAAGCTTGGGATCGCCGGCGGACTCACCCGCGCCTTCATCGTTTCACCGCTTACGCCGCTTTTCCTGCTGGCCGCACTTGCCCTCGGCCTGGTCGCCCTCATCACGCTACCGCGCGAGGAGGAACCGCAGATTTCCGTGCCGATGGTCGACATTCATGTCAACGCCAACGGCCTGAAGGCGGAAGATGCCGTCAAACTCGTCACGGAGCCTCTCGAAACCATCATCAAGAGCATCGATGGTGTGGAGCATGTCTATTCACAGACGGACGACGACGGCGCGCTCGTCACCGCCCGCTTCGAGGTGGGCACCGATTCCGATGCGGCCATGCTGCGGGTCCATGAGAAGGTTCGCGCCAACATGGACCGCATTCCGGTCGGCATCCCCGAGCCGTTGATCGTCGGCCGCGGCATCGACGACGTGGCGATCGTCGTGGTCACGTTGCGCCCGACTGCGCAGGCCGCCGGGCGCTGGACAGCAAATGACCTTACCCGCCTCGTCCGCGAGCTTCAGGTGGAAGTGTCGAAGCTGCCCGATATCGGGCTCACCTACATCGTCGGCGAACAGCCCGAACAGTTCCGCGTCGAACCGGACCCGGAGCGGCTTTCCCTCTTCGGCATCACCTTGCAGCAGCTTGCCGCCAAGGTCGAAGGCGCCAACCGCTCGTTCCGGATCGGCACGATCCGTGATGACGGCGGCCAGCACCCCGTCATCGCAGGCCAGACGCTTCAGACGTTACCCGAAATCGGCAACCTTCTGCTTACGGCGCGCGACGGCCGCCCCGTCTACGTCCGAGATGTGGCCGATATGGTCTTGGCCACCACGCCGGCCGAAAGCAGCGTGATGGACATTCGCAGGGCCGGCGAAGGACTTGAACGGGCCCCTGCGGTCTCTCTCGCCATCGCCAAGCGTCCCGCCACCAATGCCGTCGTGATCGCCGAGGAGATCGTGCACAGGCTGGAGCAGGTGCGCGGCCAGATCTTTCCGTCCGACGTGGAAATGACGGTCACGCGCAACTATGGCGAGACCGCCGACGAGAAAGCCAACGAGCTGCTCTTCCACCTCGGGCTGGCGACAGTCTCGATCGTCGTTCTGGTCGCGATCGCTATCGGCTGGCGCGAGGCTCTGGTGGTCGCCGTCGTCATTCCCACGACCATCCTGCTTACGCTCTTCGCTTCTTGGATCATGGGCTATACGCTCAACCGGGTTTCGCTGTTCGCGCTGATCTTTTCGATCGGGATCCTGGTCGACGACGCCATCGTCGTCATCGAGAACATCGCACGCCATTGGGCCATGCAGGACGGCCGCTCGCGCATCCAGGCGGCGATAGACGCCGTCGCCGAGGTCGGCAATCCGACGATCGTCGCCACGCTGACGGTGGTCGCGGCTCTCCTGCCGATGCTGTTCGTCTCAGGCATGATGGGGCCCTATTGTCCGTCGTCAGAACATTTGGCGCAGATTGGGGCGTAGACTAGCGGAGAGCGGGCCTCGTCTGGGATTTGATGTTAGGCTGCGAGCTTGCGGTGCTGCAAGCGCCGATATTCGATGGTTTTTCG
>JBARWP010000211.1:0-8599 GCA_049646905.1 Pseudaminobacter sp.
TGTCCCTAGTACGAGAGGACCGGGATGGACGTATCTCTGGTGGACCTGTTGTGGCGCCAGCCGCATAGCAGGGTAGCTATATACGGACGGGATAACCGCTGAAGGCATCTAAGCGGGAAACCCACCTTGAAACGAGTATTCCCTGAGAGCCGTGGAAGACGACCACGTTGATAGGCCGGGTATGGAAGTGCAGCAATGTATGAAGTTTACCGGTACTAATAGCTCGATTGGCTTGATTGTTCTCATTACTCATGCTCATCGCGAAGGCGGTGATTAGCACGAAGACAGCTTCTCGAATGACATGCGCTTTGCCGACCTGGTGGTTATGGCGGAGCGGCTGCACCCGATCCCATTCCGAACTCGGCCGTGAAACGCTCCAGCGCTGATGGTACTTCGTCTCAAGACGCGGGAGAGTAAGTCGCTGCCAGGTCTGCCAAGTGCATGTCAAATCTTCTTTTTCGATGAGGCCCGCCAGGACGGGAGCACGGGCCGCGTATGCGGCCCTTCGTTTTGGCGGTTTGTTCCCGATATCTTGCCGAAGGCAAGAGGTGGCGCGGGGTGGAGCAGCCCGGTAGCTCGTCAGGCTCATAACCTGAAGGTCGCAAGTTCAAATCTTGCCCCCGCAACCAACATTACCGAACCCCGGTGCGTCAGTGCCGGGGTTTTTTGCTTTTGACGGCAAGAAAAGCGGGATTGATTTTGCCTGCCGACCCGGTGCCAGGTCTTGTTCCAGATAGGTTTGATCTTGCCTGGAAGTGATTGCCAAGCGGGGTGAGCCCGCATTGTCAGCGCCGCCATCGCAAGGATGCCGGCTGAGCGGGGCAAGAGGGGGCCGTAGCGGCCACTCATAAAATCCATTTTCGAGCCTTGACCTTCCAGTCACTGGAAGCATTACGTTCCGTTTCCATATAAGACCGGAAAGGGAAGATCATCGTGGCTCACAGCAGCGAACATTCATGTTGCCATCACGACGGCGTTGCAGCCGCAGAGGTTATCCGCGATCCGGTCTGCGGCATGACCGTGGACCCGGCCGCGGGCAAGCCGACCGCGGAGCATGGCGGAAGGGTTTTTCATTTCTGCTGCGAGTCCTGCCGCAACAAATTCAACAACGCGCCGGAAAGCTATATCGAGGCGACCGACCCCGTCTGCGGCATGAAGGGCGATCGCGCCGGCGCCAGGCATTTTGCGCGCCATGAGGGGCAGGGCTTCTATTTCTGCTCGGCCGGGTGCAAGACGAAGTTCGAGGCGGCGCCCGAGACATATCTCGGCGACCGCCCGAAGCAGGCGCCGATGCCCAAGGGCACGCAATACACCTGTCCGATGCATCCGGAAATCATCCGTGACAAGCCCGGTTCCTGCCCGAAATGCGGCATGGCGCTGGAGTCGATGGGGGTTCCGACCGGAGATGAAGGACCAAACCCTGAACTCGTGGATTTCACCCGGCGCTTCTGGGTAAGCGCGGTACTGTCCATACCGTTGCTGGTGCTGACGATGGGCCCGATGATCGGGCTGCCGGTGCGCGACTGGTTCGGGGAACAGGGTGCCATCTGGGTCGAGCTTGTGCTCGCCACGCCTGTGGTGTTGTGGGCCGCCCTGCCATTCTTCCATCGCGGCTGGGAATCGATCCTCAACCGCAGCCCGAATATGTGGACACTGATCTCGCTGGGTGTCGGCGCCGCCTATCTCTACAGCGTTGTCGCGACCTTGTTCCCGGATGTGTTTCCCCATTCCTTCCGCGGGCATGGCGGCACGGTGCCGGTCTATTTCGAGGCGGCTGCCGTCATCGTCGCACTGGTGTTTCTGGGCCAGGTACTGGAACTGAAGGCGCGCGAGCGCACCGGGTCGGCCATAAGGGCGCTGCTCGACCTTGCGCCGAAGACGGCGCGGCTGATCCGTTCCGACGGCACCGAAAGCGATGTCGCCCTGGAGGACGTGAAGGCGGGCGACCTGCTGCGCGTGCGCCCCGGTGACAGCGTTCCAGTCGATGGGGTGGTGACCGAGGGCAGATCCTCCGTCGATGAATCCATGATCACCGGTGAACCCATCCCGGTGGAAAAGAGCGTGGGCGACCGGCTGACCGGCGGCACTCTCAACCGCAACGGCTCGCTGGTGATGCGCGCCGAGAAGGTGGGTGCGGATACGGTGCTGTCGCAGATCGTGGAGCTCGTCGCCAAAGCGCAGCGCAGCCGCGCGCCGATCCAGGGACTGGCCGATCGCGTCTCCTATTATTTTGTGCCGACCGTGGTGCTGGTGGCGATTGCGGCCTTTGTGACCTGGGCGATCTTCGGACCGGAGCCGAGCATGATCTTCGCGATCGTCTCGGCGGTCTCGGTGCTCATCATCGCCTGCCCCTGTGCGCTGGGGCTTGCCACGCCGATGTCGATCATGACGGCAACTGGCCGTGGCGCCCATGCCGGCGTGCTGATCAAGGATGCCGAGGCGCTGGAGCGGTTCGCAAGCGT
This sequence comes from Pseudaminobacter sp., assembly GCA_049646905.1. GTDB lineage: Bacteria > Pseudomonadota > Alphaproteobacteria > Rhizobiales > Rhizobiaceae > Pseudaminobacter. The sequence continues at coordinate 2,463 of JBARWP010000211.1, forward strand.
CGATACGCTCATTGTCGACAAGACCGGGACGCTGACCGAGGGCAAGCCAGTGCTGACCGAGGTCGTGAGCGTAAACGGCTTTGCGGAAGACGAATTATTGGGGCTGGCTGCGACGCTCGAAAGGGGCTCGGAGCATCCCTTGGCTGACGCGATCGTCGAGGGCACGAAGGCGCGCGGCGCAACGTTGCACGAGGCCGGGGATTTCGAGGCGGTTACCGGCAAGGGTGTGAAGGGCACTGTCGCCGGCAAAACTGTAGCGCTCGGCAATGCGGCGATGATGGCCGAGGGCGGCATCGATACCGGGTCGCTCGAAGCGCGCGCCGACGCGCTGCGCGCGGAGGGGGCGACAGCGATGTTCGTGGCCGTCGAAGGCCGCCTGGCCGGGATCGTTGCCGTATCCGATCCGATCAAGCCGACGACCGTCGAGGCGATCAAGGCGCTGCATGAGAGTGGGCTGAAGATCATCATGGCAACCGGCGACAATGCGACGACGGCGAAGGCCGTGGCGGCGAAGCTCGGCATCGATGAAGTGCGTGCCGACATCCTGCCGGAAGGCAAGAAGGCGCTGGTGGATCAATTGCGTGCAGGCGGCGCGCGCATTGCGATGGCCGGAGATGGCGTCAACGATGCGCCGGCGCTTGCTGCAGCCGATGTCGGCATCGCCATGGGAACAGGCGCGGACGTCGCCATGGAAAGTGCCGGCATCACGCTGGTGAAGGGCGACCTCAACGGCATCGTGCGCGCCCGCCACCTAGCAAGGGCGACGATCCGCAACATCAAGCAGAACCTGTTCTTCGCCTTCGTCTACAACGCCCTGGGCGTGCCGGTGGCGGCGGGCGTGCTCTATCCGGTGTTCGGCCTGCTCCTGTCGCCGATGATCGCTGCTGCCGCGATGAGCCTGTCATCCGTGTCGGTCATTGCCAATGCATTGCGGCTGCGGACCGTCAAACTCTGACATTTGGAGATCGAATGATGAATATCGGTGAGGCGGCTGACCGGTCCAACCTTCCGGCCAAGACCATCCGTTATTATGAGGAGATCGGGCTGCTGACGCCCGCCCGCGCCGAAAACGGCTATCGCGACTATTCGGCGAGCGATGTCCACCGGCTGAAATTTCTGCAACGCTCGCGTGGCCTGGGTTTTTCCGTCGAGGAATGCCGGCAATTGCTGTCGCTCTATGGCGATACGCACCGCGAAAGCGCCGACGTCAAGGCGATCGCCGAAGCCAAGCTCGGCGAGATCGACCGCAAGATATCGGAGCTTGTGGCCCTTCGTGACGCTCTGCGCCACCTCGTGGAGCACTGCCATGGCGATTCACGCCCGGAATGCCCGATCCTGGATGATCTTGCAGGGACGGCGGGATCGGAAGCTGCTCCGGCTTGCAGTCACTGAAAGGAGTTCCAATGCCCTTGAAGCGAAAACTCATCGCCCTTTGCGCAGCCGTGCTGCTTGGCGCCGGCGCTGCTGGCCTGGCCCTGGCACAGTCAGACCATGGCGGTCACGATATGAGCACCATGGGTGCCGCAGATGGTGCGTCCTCGCCGGCGGCGAAGGGCTATATCGAGGCGATGGACAAGATGCATGAGGCGATGGGCACTATGGAATATTCGGGCGATCCGGATATCGATTTCGCCCGTGGCATGATCCCGCATCACCAGGCCGCGATCGACATGGCCAAGGTCCAGCTCGAACATGGCAAGGCCCCGGAAATCCGCAAGCTTTCCGAAGACATCATCGCGGCGCAGGAGCGCGAGATCAGGCAACTCGAAGCCTGGCTGGCGGCGCATCAGGCCAAATAGACGCGTTCTCGGCCGGGAGGTTCAGACGAACGGCTTGCCGATCTCGAATTTCTGCGGGACCAGCCGCTTCAGATAGGCAACGCCCTTGTCGGACAGGTGATTGGCTTCGGGCAGGAGAAAGTCGTCAGGCATGTGGCGGGTCTTGCCGGCGACGGCCGATAGCGGGACCAGCCGCATCACGGTCTTTTCGCCCTCATATTGCAGGGCCACCGAGCCGCCGCCTTGCGCTGCGGCTTCGACGGCAAACACGCCGGCTTCGAATGCCTCACGCGAATCCGTGTCGTTGATGGCGCCGATATAGCCGCGTGGCAGGTAGCCCAGCGTGTCGACGCGTGAGCGCGCACCCGGCAGACCGTCGCGCAGCGCCTGTTCGAAGGCGATGCCGAGGTCGCCGCCCGACAGTTTCAGGTTGCCATGGGCGTCACGCTCCAGCCGGTCCGGCTCAACGAGGCTCTCGATGAGGGGTTTGCCGTCCTCCGTACTCACTCCTTCCGAGACCGCGACGATACAGCGCTTGTGGCGCGAAAGCGCTGCGCGGACATCGTCGATGAAACGGGGAACCGAGAAAGTGCGTTCGGGCACATAGAGCAGATGCGGGCCGCTATCACTGTCATAGCGCCAGGCAGCGGCCGCTGCGGTCAGAAAGCCTGCATGGCGGCCCATGACGATGCCGACATAGACGCCGGGCAGGGCGCGGAAGTCGAGATCGACGCTGAGAAAGGCGCCGGCCACGAATTCGGCGGCCGAGATGAAGCCCGGCGTGTGGTCATTCTCGACCAGATCGTTGTCGATGGTCTTCGGGGCGTGGACGAAGGCGATCGAGCCGCCTGCGGCCTCCGTGAGGATCTGCTGCGTGGCGGCGGTATCGTTGCCTCCGATATAGATGAAGGCGCCAGCCCCTACTTTCTTGAGGCCGGCGAGGATAAGGTCGCAATAGGCAAGGTCTGGCTTGTCGCGCGTGGAGCCGAGCGCGGCACTGGGCGTCGCGCCGATGCGGCGAAGCTGCTGCTCGGGAACCTCGGACAGTTCCACATAGTCTCCGTCACGGATGCCGCGCACGCCGTGGCGTGCGCCGAGCACGCGAGCGCCCGGGTAACGTCTTTTTATCTCGAGAACGGCCGCGACCATGGTCTGGTTGATGACGGCAGTCGGCCCGCCACCCTGGGCAATGACGAAAGTTGCGGCCAAGTTCTGTTTCCTGTGCGTTTATCGTCCGGCATTTTCGCAAGATTGCCGGGGGCGCGCAACGCCTGTGCTGGGGTGGGCGGCGTATCAGACGACGACGATCGGGGTCCTGGCCGGAACGCGGCTGTAGAGGTCGATCACGTCCTGGTTGATCATGCGCACACAGCCGGAAGAAACCGCCGTGCCGATCGACCACCATTCGGGCGAGCCGTGGACGCGAAACAGCGTGTCGTGCCCATCCTTGAAGATATAGAGGGCGCGCGCGCCAAGCGGATTGGTGAGGCCACCGGGCTGGCCGCCGCGGTATTTTTCCAGCTCGGGCCGCCTTGCGATCATCTCGGCAGGCGGCGTCCAGGTTGGCCATTCCTTCTTGTACTGGATATTGGCGCGGCCCGACCATACGAAGCCATCCTTGCCGATGCCGACGCCATAGCGGATGGCATCACCGCCGGGCTGTACCAGGTAGAGGAAGCGTTCCTTCAATTGCACGACGATGGTGCCCGGCTGCTCGCCGGTGGGGTCGACCACGATCTGGCGGCGGAATTTCGGATTGATCTTTTCGAACGGCACTTCCGGTAGCGTGTAGCCGCTGTCGGTAAGCGACGCATACATCAGTTCCGGCCTTGTCACCTGCTTGTCGACGCTGATGCGCGGGCGGATCGTGCCGGTGGTGAATTCGTCCACGCCGAGGGCTGCCATGTCCACGCTGCGCGAGCAACCGGCCGCGCCGAGCAATGCTGCCGAGCCCAGCCCGATCAGCGCGGTGCGCCGCGATAAAAGGGCGGTGTTGTCGGTCGCAGCGGGCAGGACTTTCGGCGAGGCGTGGTTTCTTGACACGGCACCATTTCCACAGTTGGACGCAGGCTCTGGTGCTCGCGGAAGCCGCGACCAAAGTCATTCGCATTTTCATCAATCGTGGTTGATAAAGGGTGAATGCCCGCATGCCTTGCCGCGCCTGGGTTTGGCGCATGCTACCGGCCCGTTGCGGTGCCAAAGGGAGAAATTGTGACGGGCAGGACGCGACATCACCTTGCCTGCGTCACAATCCCGAATGCGCCGTGGCGTAGATTGATGCCTGGGCCGCCGGGACATCGCTTCCGGCCGATTCGTGCTGGATGTGCATGCCGTGAACAATCCTCCCGACCGCATAAAGCTCGAAGGCGAAGTTTCGCTCTTTATATCGCCTAGATGGCAGGGATTTATCCTTTCCTTTGAGCAGAGGAGATTTCCATGCCGTTCGAAGTCTGGGCAGCCTTCGCCGCTGCGTCGGCGGTCCTGCTGATCATACCGGGGCCGACGATATTGCTGGTGGTGTCCTATGCGCTCGGCCAAGGCTGGCGCACCGCCTTGCCGATGGCTGTCGGCGTGGCACTCGGCGATTTCACGGCCATGACGCTGTCCATGCTCGGCATCGGCGCATTGCTGGCAGCGTCCGCGACGGTCTTCACGATCCTCAAATGGGTCGGCGCAGCCTATCTCATCTATCTCGGCATAAAGCTGTTTCGTGCCGGCGGTGCCTTGAAGGCCGAGCCGCGCAGCGATGTGGCTTCGGTGGCCACAATGATGGGGCATGCCTGGCTGGTCACGGCGCTCAATCCCAAGAGCATCACTTTTTTCGTCGCTTTCCTGCCGCAGTTCCTGGACCTCAACGCCGACTTCCTCACCCAGATGGTGATTTTCGAGGCGACCTTCCTGATATTGGCCTTCGCCAACGCGTTCGGCTACGCGCTGATCGCGGCGCGGGCACGAAACCTGGTGCGCAACCCCAGAGCCGTCGGTGTCTTCAATAAGACCGGCGGAACCTTGCTGATCGGCGCCGGCATCGCCACCATGGCGGCCCGTTCAGGCCACTGAGTTTTATCCGACCAGCGTGGCAATCTTCGAGATTTCGAAGAAATCGAACAGAATCGCCAGCGCAACGCCACCGCTCGTCAGGATAAGCCCGGTCATGAAGTAGCGGTTGGCGCGCTTGAACGAGCGCTTTTTCAGGCAATCATGCTTGAGCAGGTCCGAGAGCGCGCGAATCTGCAGGCCGATGCCGATCAAGATCGGGAAAAGCGCGAATGCATCTTGAGGCTGCCAGGGAATCGGATTGGCGGCCCAATGGGTGACGAAGCCGAGCGAGAATGCCAGCACGATCCCAACCACGGTCAGGGTACCGTTTCGGAATATCGTCTCGACAAGATCGTCCGGGTCATCTTGCTGCATGCGGCACTGAACATCCAAGCCGCAGTGAAGTCAAATCCCCGCATCCAGCCTGTCGCTCGGCAGTTGGCGCAGGCGGCACAGGTGGTGGCCCGTGCCGCTGAGGCATTTTTACGGGTGTCGAAAAAATGCCTGGCAGCGACGTGGCAAGACGCTATTGTTATCCGAGCAGCAGCGCGTCGTATTCCGGAGATGTCGGCCTGCCGGCAGGCGTCACAAAGTGCGGAGTTTGCCCATGTATCTCGGCCTCGACCTCGGCACATCCGGCCTCAAGGCCATGCTGATGGATGCCAACCAGAAGGTCGTCGGCTCCGCTCACGCGTCGCTCGACGTGGCACGGCCGCATTCCGGCTGGTCCGAACAGGACCCGTCGGATTGGATTGCCGCGGCGCAGGCAGTAATTGGCGAACTCAGGGAAAACCGTCCGCACGAATTCGGCGCGATCAAGGGTATCGGTCTGTCCGGGCAGATGCACGGTGCGACGCTGCTCGACGCCAGGGACGAAGTGCTACGGCCCTGCATCCTGTGGAACGATACCCGCAGCCATGAAGAGGCGGCGAGGCTGGATTCCGACCCACGGTTCCGCAAGATCACCGGCAATATCGTCTTTCCCGGCTTCACCGCGCCGAAACTTGCCTGGGTGAAGAACAACGAGCCTGGGATTTTCGCCAAGGTCGCCAAGGTTCTGCTGCCGAAGGACTATCTGCGCCTCTGGCTCACCGGCGAGCATATTTCCGACATGTCGGATTCCTCGGGGACCTCCTGGCTGGACGTCGCCAATCGCCGCTGGTCGCCGGACCTGCTTGCAGCGACAGGTCTGGACGAGAAGCATATGCCCGCGCTGGTCGAGGGCACGCAGCCCGCCGGCACGTTGCGCCGGCAACTGGCTGCCGAATGGGGGCTAGACGGCGAGGTCGTGGTGGCGGGCGGCGCCGGCGACAATGCGGC
>JBARWP010000212.1:0-30916 GCA_049646905.1 Pseudaminobacter sp.
GGTCGACATCGTCGGCGACGAGAAGCCTGATCCAATCCAGCGCCTCGGAGGTGGAGGGCTTCTTCTTCAGCCCCGGCACTTCGCGGATTTCGTAGAATTGTGCCAGTGCCGCTGAGACCAGCTTCTGTTTGATGCCCGGATAATGCACCTCGACGATTCGGCGCAGGGTCTCGGCATCGGGAAAGCGGATATAGTGGAAAAAGCAGCGGCGCAGGAAGGCGTCGGGCAGTTCCTTCTCGTTGTTGGAGGTGATGATGACGATGGGGCGCACCATCGCCCTGATCGTCTCGCCGGTCTCGTAGACGAAGAATTCGTTGCGATCGAGTTCCTGCAGCAGGTCGTTGGGAAATTCGATGTCGGCCTTGTCGATCTCGTCGATCAAGAGCACCACTTTCCGCTCGGCCGCAAAGGCATCCCACAATTTGCCGCGCCTGATGTAATTGTGGATGTCGTTGAAGCGCTCGTCGCCAAGCTGGCTGTCGCGCAGGCGCGAAACGGCGTCATATTCATATAGGCCCTGCTGCGCCTTGGTGGTCGACTTGATGTTCCATTCGATCAGTTCGAGGCCGAGCGCTGCCGCCACCTGGCGGGCAAGCTCGGTCTTGCCGGTGCCGGGCTCGCCCTTGACCAGCAGCGGGCGCTCCAGTGCAATCGCGGCATTGACCGCTACCATCAGATCCTTTTCGGCGACATAGGCCGAGGTGCCTTCAAAACGCATTCCAGACTCCGGTTTCCTGCCGGCGCGACAGTACGGATGGCTGAGCGAGGGAGCAAGGTCCTTGTGCTGATGCGCCTCCCCCGTCGGGGATGAGCATAAGTTCTGAGAAGTCGTGTTTCTTCCCACTCCCCTCTGGCCGGCAGGCCAGAGGGGAGTGGGACAGAGCGCAATCCTCAAGTCGTTGTTACGTGGACCCTATACTAGGATCACTGTGCTTGGAAAAAATTATGCGCCGACGGTGCTCCGGGCCGGCCTGACCTCTGGCATGGGCGGTACTGAGGTTCTATATTCATCGGCGACGGTCTGCGCCTCGCGACAGGAGACATTTTCCCCGGGGCCTTAACGATCCTTAGGGAGTTGTCCCTGGGAAGACCCGTGGGTTTTCTCACACGGCGCCCACCTACTTATGTAGGTTCCCGGGATCGCTTCTCCACCGGTTGCGTGGATCGTCACTTCCCATTGTCCGTACCTGCCATTCGAGCCGATATCGGTCGCGCCCCTCCCGATAAAACCGCAAGCACGGCGATTGTGCGGTGGCGCCGTTTTGTGCCATGGTTGCGGGCGTGGCCGCTGGCCGTCTCTGACGGGCGCGGCCGGGTTTTCCGTCTCAGCTATTTCCCGCGCTCATGATCCCCTTGAAAGAACAGAAGAAGCAGTTGCGGCAACAGGCGTTGGCGCGCCGCGATGCATTGCCGGTGGAGTGGCGCATCGAGGCGTCGCTCGACATGGCCAAGGCCGCGGAACTGATCGAATTCGATCCCGGTACCGTGATTTCCGGTTTCTGGCCGATGCGCTCTGAAGCCGATCTGCGGCCTCTGATGTACGCGCTGCGCGAGAAGGGCGCGCGGCTGTGCCTGCCGGCCATACTGGACAAGACCACCATCGTGTTCCGCGAACTGGTACGCGGTGCCGAAATGGTCGAGATGAGCTATGGCACCACAGGTCCGGGCGAGGAGGCGGCGGTGCTCGACCCTGCCATCATGCTGATACCGCTTGCGGCTTTCGATGAGCGCGGGCACCGCATCGGCTACGGTGCCGGCTATTACGACCGCGCCATCGACCGGTTGCATAGGAGGAGGCTCAAGCCACGCCTGATCGGCGTTGCCTTCGAATGCCAGCAGGTGCCGCAGGTTCCGGAAGAACCGCATGACGTCGTACTCGACGAAATACTGACGGAAAGCGGCTTGCGCAGCTTCGAGGACGGAGCCTAGAACGAATTCTCCAAGGTGCGCCCGGCCCATCAGGCCCCGACGCCTTTCGCTCTGCGCTGCCCATTTTAGGGTGCAACCCCGATGAGACTTCTTTTCCTTGGCGACATGGTAGGCAAGAGCGGCCGCACCGCCGTCTGGGAAAGACTGCCGGGACTGGTCTCGGACTACCGGCTCGATTTCGTCATCGTCAACGGCGAGAACGCGGCGGGCGGCTTCGGCATAACCGAGGATATCTTTCGCGAGACGCTGGATGCCGGCGCCGATGTGGTGACCACCGGCAACCATGTCTGGGATCAGCGCGATGCGCTTGCCTTCGCGCCGCGCGAGGAACGCTTCCTGCGGCCGGCCAATTTTCCCAAGGGCACGCCGGGGCGCGGCTCGGGCGTCTACCTGGCCAGGAACGGCGCGCGCGTGATGGTATCCAACATCATGGGGCGCGTGTTCATGCATCCGGAACTGGACGATCCGTTCCAGGCCGCTGAGCGTGAGCTTGCGGCCTGCCCGCTCGGCGAACAGGCCGACGCGGTGGTGATCGACTTCCATGCCGAGGCGACGAGCGAGAAAATGTGCTTTGCCCATTTCGTCGACGGGCGTGCCAGCGTCGTCATCGGCACCCATACGCACCAGCCGACCGCCGACCACCAGATTCTCAATGGCGGCACCGGCTATCTCACGGATGCAGGCATGTGCGGCGACTATGATTCCTCGCTCGGCATGGACAAGGAAGAGCCGCTCAACCGCTTCCTGTCGAAAGTGCCCAAGGGCCGCTTCGAGGCGGCCAACGGACCGGCGACGATATGTGGGCTGGGGGTGGAGATTTCCGACCGCACGGGCCTGACCGAAAAGATCGCGCCGCTGCGGCTGGGGCCGCGCCTGGAAGAAACGGTGCCTTATTTCTGGGCGTGACATTGACGGAGGGGAAGCGCGTTCCTACCTGATGCGGACTTTTTATCCTTAAATCAGACCTGGGGACGTCGATGGTGGAGTTTTTTGCGCAGCACTTTGTCTGGCTGAGCGATCCGACCGCATGGGTTGCATTGCTGACGCTGATCGTGCTGGAAGTCGTGCTTGGCATCGACAACCTGATCTTCATCTCCATCCTCACCAACAAGCTGCCGCCTGAGCACCGCGTCGCCGCACGCCGGCTGGGCATCGGGGCCGCGCTGATCATGCGCCTGCTGCTGCTGGCGACGATCGCGTTCATCGTGCGCCTGACCAATCCGCTCTTCGAGCTGTTCGGCCATGCCTTTTCCTGGCGCGACATCATCCTGATCGCCGGTGGCCTGTTCCTGGTGTGGAAGGCGACCAAGGAAATCCATCACACCGTGGACCCGGAAGACTCGAAGGAGCAAATGCTCGGCGGCACGCTGCAGGTGTCGCTGGCCGGCGCCATCTTCCAGATATTGCTGCTCGATCTGGTGTTTTCGATCGACTCCATCATCACCGCGGTCGGCATGACCGACGAAATCGCCATCATGTATATCGCCGTGATCGTGGCGGTGACGGTGATGCTGTTGGCGGTCAACCCGCTGTCGGAGTTCATCGAAAAGAACCCGACCATCGTGATGCTGGCGCTGGGCTTCCTGCTGATGATCGGCATGACGCTGATTGCCGACGGCATGGGCTTCCATGTGCCGAAAGGCTATATCTACGCTGCGATGGGCTTCTCGGCGCTGGTCGAGGGACTCAACATGCTGGCCCGCAGCCGCAAGGCCAAGCGAGAGCACCGCGAGGAGGCGTAGGAGCAAAACCTGGCGACAGGCTCCGCTCCCCAATTCGGGCGGGGCCTATTTGTCCTCGCCGGTGGGCAATTCGCCGCGCATCTCGCTCGGATAGAAGCCTTCGCGCAAATTGATGCCATATTCGACATAGGCTTTCATGGCCGACAGCATCTGTGACCAGCCCTCGCAGTTGAGGTAGGAGTTCTTGCGGCCGGTTTCGTCCTCGCGCCAGCCGGTCTCGGCGATGGTGACGAAGGTGCCGCCGTCCTCGAGTTGCTTGAAGCTCATCTCTATCTTCGTCTTGTAGGCCGGCTTGCCGTCTGCATCGGTGGCATCCCAGCGCAGCACGATGCGCTCGGGCGCCACCACCTCGTCCACCTCGACGGGAACGGTCTTCCACCATGTCACCGTGGTACCGGTAACCAGCGGTGCGCTGGCGCCACCGAGCGTGGTGAAATAGCCGCTGAGCTTGGTGGGGTTGACGACGGCGTCGAACACTTCCGCGACGGGCTTGCCGATGCGGCCCGAAACCCTGAATCCCAAAGACATGGCTGTCTCCTCTGGTTGAGTTCGTCGGTAATTATGTTATAAAAATATAACATGTCAAGCGAATCAAAGGAAGACCGTGTTTTCAAGGCTTTGGCTCATAAGGCCCGGCGCGCCCTGCTCGACAGGCTGAAGGAGGGGCCCCGCACCACCGGTATGCTGTGCGAGGATTTCGCGCAGATGGACCGCTGCACGGTGATGCAGCATCTCAAGGTGCTGGAGCAGGCCGAGCTGATCGTTGCCGAACGCGAGGGGCGGGAGCGCTGGAACCATCTCAATTCGCTGCCGATCAAGCAGATCCACGACCGCTGGATCAGCGAATATGCCACCCATGCGCTGAGCATTCTTGAGCGGCTGCAGACCGATCTGGAGTAGGAACCTGGTCAGATATCCCGACCGCCGGGCGCCGGCACGACCTCGCCGGGTTCGGGGACGATCATGGAGCGTTCCTTGAGCCAGGGGTGGATGGCGACCGCTTCGCGCAGCGCCTGCTGGGCCAGTTCCATGCGGCCTTGCCGCATCAGCACCAGAGCGCGGCCGGACAGGGCGGCGAAATGGCGTGGCTCCAGCGCGAGCGTCCTTTCGATGTCGGCGAGCGCGCCGTCGAAATCCTCCTTCAGGAAGCGGATGAAGGCGCGCTGGTTCCAGGCTTCGGCATAGTCGGGCGCGGCTGCGACGGCGGCGTCGAGCAGGGCAAGGGCGCGGTCATAGTCGTAGCTCTCGCGGGCATCCATGGCGTCCTTGACGCCTCGGGCGATACCCTCGGTTGGCGCCTGCGCCATCCACATTTCCCAGATGGCGTTTTCGATCGCCCGGCCCTCGGCCTCGGTGCGCGCATTCCTCAGGCTTTCGAAAAGGCGCTGCTGGTAGGCCTTGTCCATCTGCTCGCCGGGCGCGATCTCGACGGCGGATGAGACCTGAGGCAGTGCGGTTGAAAGCGGCAATGCGGCCAGCAAGGCCCACATGGCAATTTGCCGGAACGGCTTCATCTCACACCCCCTCGAGCACCACGATGGTCGGGCGCTGCGGCAGCGAGCGCAACGACACCTTGAGCGACCGTTCGGAGCGGAAATCGACGGCAAAGTTCTCGCCCATGCGCGCGAGGAAGGCATTGATGGGCGTTGCGTGGCGATGCATGGGCAGGATCATCGAGGAGTAGAGCCGTGTGGCGATCTCGCTCATCGTGTCCAGCGACAGCGTCATGCCACCGTCAACCGGAACCATCACTACATCGAGGCGGCCGATGGCACTGTAGTGGGCATCCTCCAGATGATGATGCAAATGGCCGAGATGGCCGATGCACAGGCCGGCCACCTCGAAGATGAAGATCGAATTGCCGTCCGGTTCGATGGCGCCGAAATGGCGGATGTCCGTGGGCACATTGCGGATGTGGACGTCGTCGACGGTAAGTGCGTGGCGCGCCGGCCCGCCATCCGGGTTCCAGCCGCGCAGCACGAATTCGATCTCCGGGTCGGGAAAGTCGGTGTAGTGGGTGCGGTGCGCCTTGTTCATGGTGACGACGCGCGGTCGCGGCTCGGTGCCGTAGGCGCCGCTGAAATCCGTGGCGATGCGCACGCCGGCCGGTGTCTCGATGACATAGGTGGAATGGCCGGCATAGGTGATTGTGACCTCGCCGTCATCGACGGCCTGGGCCGGCGTCAGGTTGACATAGGTGACCTGCGGCAGCAGCCCGGCAACGGCAAGGCAGCGCCCGGAGACCGGAGCGTCCTGCGCGGTCTGCGCCAACACGGGCTGCGCTGCCCACAAGAGAAAGGCGGTGAGGAGGGCGGCAAGCTGCAACAGCGGGCGCAATGCGGGCATGGCAGTCTCCGTCGAGGCGGGATGGGGCTCTACTATGCCTGCACAAGGGCGCGCATGCGCAGTAACGTTTTCGCGAGCGCGGGCAAAGGCGCCCTTCTGGACGCCGGGCGACAATCCGGTTTATAAGCCCGCCATTTCCAAGAGACAGTAACGTGCCTTCGAGCGGGGCGCGCAAAAAGACGAAAAGGGGTCCCATGGCCGGCCATTCACACTTCAAGAACATCATGCACCGCAAGGGCCGTCAGGATGCGGTTCGTTCGAAGATGTTTTCCAAGCTCGCACGCGAAATCACCGTCGCTGCCAAAGCGGGGCTGCCGGACCCGGCGATGAACCCGCGCCTGCGCCTGGCGATCCAGAGCGCCAAGGCCGAGTCCATGCCCAAGGACAATATCCAGCGCGCCATCAACAAGGCATCGGGCGGAGATGCGGAGAATTACGAGGAAGTGCGCTACGAGGGCTATGGCCCCGGCGGCGTCGCCCTCATCGTCGAGGTGCTGACCGACAACCGCAACCGCTCGGCCTCCAATGTGCGGGCGGCCTTCACCAAGGCCGGCGGCGCGCTCGGCGAAACCGGCTCGGTGGCGTTCATGTGGGACCGGGTCGGCGAGGTCGTCTATCCTGTAAGCGCCGGCAACGCCGACAAGGTGATGGAAGCGGCGATCGAGGCGGGTGCCGACGATGTCGAATCCGACGAGAACGGCCACACCATATTGTGCGCTTTCGAGGACCTCGGCGATGTCTCCAAGGCGCTGGAAACAGCCCTCGGCGAAGCCGAATCGGTAAAGGCCATCTGGAAGCCGCAGAACACCGTACCTGTGGACGAGGACCGCGCGCAGTCCATCCTCAAGCTGGTGGCGACGCTGGAAGATGACGACGACGTGCAGAACGTCTACGTCAATTTCGAGGTGGACGAGGCAACCCTCGCCAAGCTCAGCGCCTGACAGCCCGGATAGACAAAAAAAGAGCCGCGAAAGCGGCTCTCAGAAGTTAACAGGGAGGCGTCAAACGAAGTGGCTCCAGCCACTCGGTAAGAATCCAGAACACTGGATAGCCATAGTAAACAGCCGTAAAGCTTAATGGCTGGTTAACGGCCCTGCAGAAATTGTCGTCAATGCGAGGCGGTGCCGTGGGTCGGCATCACTCCCGAGAGGTTCTCGACCTTCCACACCACCGGCAGGGCGATGAAGGCAAACAGCACCATGCCGAGGAAGAAGCCGATCGAGGCGGCCGCCACCACAGGCTCGATGGCGGGATTGCCGGCGAGCAGGAAATAGAGACCGATCACCAGAGTCACGCCGCTGACGGCTGTCAGCCAGAAATGGGCCGATGCCAGCCGCGAGGCGCGTGCGGCGGGAAACAGGTGGTAGAAGAAGCCGAATACTGCCGACATCAGCCAGCCGGCAACCATGATATGCGCGTGGGTCGGCATCTGGCCGTGATCGGCCGAGATCGACATGGCAAGGCCCAGCATCATGCCGCAAATCGCATAGATGATGGACAAGGTGAAGAAATTGCGGGCTACTCCCTGCATGGTGTTCTCCTCCGATGGATTATGTTTCTAGGTGCCGAGGCGAGGCCGGGGAGGTAACAGCGATAGCGGCATCGACGGCGTGCGCGCGTGCCGGCAAACGAAACCGCCATTTCGGTTCCCACTGACCTGAATCTCGGTGCATTCTGATCTTTACGCCCGCTCCCCCGAACGCGGCGCGCACATTAGCATGTTCGAAAACAGACGCCTAGCTGCCCAAATGGGGGTGGTGCCCCTCCGTTTCGGCTACCGCAGGGGCGGGCGCGATGCGGGATCGATCAGAGTGCCCGCGCCATTTCACGCAACCGGAATTTCTGGATCTTGCCGGTCGAGGTCTTCGGGATCTCGGTAAAGAGCACTGATTTCGGGCATTTGAACCGTGCCAGAAGCGTGCGGCAATGCTCGATGAGTTCGGCCTCCGTCGCTGTCCTGCCGGGTTTCAACTCGACATAGGCGAGCGGTGTCTCGCCCCATTTCTCGTCCGGTCGCGCGACCACGCCGCAGGAGGCGACCGCCGGGTGCTTGTAAAGCGCATCCTCGACTTCGATGGAGGAGATGTTCTCGCCGCCGGAGATGATGATGTCCTTGGAGCGGTCCTTGAGTTGGATATAGCCGTCCGGATGCATGACGCCGAGATCGCCGGAATGGAACCAGCCGCCGGCGAAGGCCTCGTCGGTCGCCGCCTCGTTCTTGAGGTAGCCTTTCATGACGATATTGCCGCGGAACATGACCTCGCCGATGGTCTCCCCGTCGGCCGGTGTCTTTTCCATGGTCTCGGGGGTCATCACGGTGAGGCCTTCGAGTGCCGCATAGCGCACGCCCTGCCGCGCTTTTTTCGCCGTGCGCGGACCCTTTTCCAGCGCGTCCCAGTCGTCGTGCCATTCGTTGACCACGGCCGGGCCATAGGTCTCGGTAAGGCCATAGAGATGGGTGACGGCAAAGCCGGCGTCGGCCATGCCCGACAGCACCGCTTCCGGCGGTGGGGCGGCCGCGGTGTTGAAGGTGACGGTCTGGTCGAATGTTCGCTTTTCCTCGTCGCTGGCATTGATCAGCGCCGACATCACCACCGGCGCGCCGCACAGGTGGGTGACTCCGTGATCGGCGATGGCGTCGTAAATGGCCTTGGGACGTACCCAGCGCAGGCAGACATGGGTGCCGGCCTGCATGGCGAGCGTCCAGGGAAAACACCAGCCATTGCAGTGGAACATCGGCAGGGTCCACAGATAGACGCAGTGCTTGCCCATACCGGCATGGATGGTGTTGGCATAGGCCATCAGGGCCGCGCCGCGATGATGATAGACCACGCCCTTGGGATTACCGGTGGTGCCGGAGGTGTAGTTGAGCGCAATCGCATCCCATTCGTCGTCGGGCATCGACCAGGCGAAATCCGGATCGCCCGAGGCGACGAAGGCCTCATAATCCAAGGTGCCGATACGCTCGCCCTTGGGGTAGGGAGCATCGGTGCCGTGCTGCGGATCGTCATAGTCGATGACCAGCGGCTTGACCTTCGCGAGCGCCAGCGCCTCCTTCATCACGCCGGAAAATTCACGGTCGACGATAAGCAGCTTCGTCTCGGCATGGTCGAGCTGGAAGGCGATGATGGCGGCGTCAAGCCTTGTGTTGAGCGAATGCAGCACCGCCTGCACCATCGGCACGCCGAAATGCGCCTCCAGCATGGCCGGCGTGTTGGACAGCATCACGGTCACCGTGTCGCCCTTGCCAATGCCTTTTTGCGCAAGCGCCGAAGCGAACTGGCGCGACCGGCGCCAGAACTCGCGATAGGACCAGCGGGCAGCGCCGTGGATAATGGCGGTGTGGTCGGGATAGGTCGCAGCCGTACGCTCCAGAAGGGTGAGCGGCGTCAGCGGCTGGTGGTTGGCTGGGTTGCGGTCAAGTCCGCTGTCATAGATGCTGGCCACGATATCTCCCGGACAAGAGTGGTGCGGGAGATATTAGAGGGCGAGGGGCAAGCCTGTGAAGCGGATTTCCTGCGGCCGTGATTGCGCTTTAGGTGAAGCCGGCTAGCCGCCTCGCGCGCGGGTGACCGGAACGGCGGCTGGCTTGCCGCCGCGCAGGGGCGGCGGGGCGCTTTGCGAACGTATCTGCGGCTGCGCCGCCGGCTTGCCGCCCCAGCCGATTTTCGGCAGCCATTCCAGATAATAGGCAAAGCCGAATTGCAGCGCGATGCCGGTCGAGAGCAGGATGGCGTCATAGACCAACCCGCCGGGACTGACGGTCTTCATCACCTGGCCGATCATTGCCAGCAGCGTTCCGGCGATGAAGATGGGCAGCGAATGCTTGCCGAGGATCGCCAGGGGGTGGTCGATGCGCGTACGCGCCAGATTGGACAGCGCCGGAATGGCGACGATGAGATAGGCGAGCGCCAGTACGTGCAGCAGGCGCGGCAGCGACAGGAAGGTCTTGTCGAAGCCGGTCAGCACGGCCGGCAGACCAAGCGAGGCATCGATGCCCCAGAGCGGAATGCGCACCCAGGCGAAGGCCAGCAGGGCGTAGAAGCCGGCCAGTGCGGCAAGCCAGGGGTTGAAGCGGATTTCGCCGCCGCGCTTGACATGCAGCATACCGGCAATGCCGATAACGAACAGGAACTGCCACGACAACGGGTTGAGGAACCAGAAGCCGTCGCCCGGGAAATTGCCGGGGGCAATATGGAACAGGCCGGCAGCGAGCCAGATCGCACCCGAGACGGCGACCATCAGGGCCAGGCTGACATTTGCCAGGAGCAGGAACAGCGGCACCATCAAGAGGACCGCGGCATACATCGACAATATGTTGTTGTAGCCGATCTGGTGGCCGAGGGTGGTGATGCCGAGCAGGGCTTCGGGCGTGTCCTCGATGATGATCCTGATGTTGATCAGCTTGAGCAGGTCGGGTCGGGCAAAATGCAGGGCGGCGGCAGAAAAGATCGCCAGTGTCGCCACCGTGGTCATGATATGCGCGACATAGAGCACGCCGGCGCGCCGCCAGGCCTTCAGCGTCAGCAGCAGCCGGTTGCCGGGCTTGAATTTCGGGCCATAGGCGAGCCCGACCGCAATGCCCGAAATCAGCACGAAGGCTTCGGCCGAATCCGAAAAGCCGAAATTCTTGTGGGTGGCATATTCGAAGATCGTGCCGGGCACGTGGTTGATGAAGATCGTCAGCAGCGCAAGCGCCCGGAACACATCGATGCGGGTATCCCGCAGGGTTGGAGTATTTGTCGTCATGGCTGCCATTCAACTGGAGGGACATTGCGGATTTGCGACAGGCCGACGCGTGGCGCGACGCATCAGGGCCTACGGAGCCAAAATGCGCGGAAGAAGGCAGGGTTCGATTTCCTCCCCTCAAAATATGTTATGGCCTTGAAACAATCGGCGCCGGCCGTTCAGGTGAGCACGGCCTGCAAACACGCTGCACAGCAGGGTGCTGACTGTTCAAGCGCCCCGTCTTCCTCTAGACCATGATGCCGAAAAGTGGGCACCGGTTTTCGGACGACATCATGGTCTTCTAATTGATTTAGCCGCATGTATGCGACGCCAAGTGATTCCACTTGGCGGCAACATGCTCTATGCCCCATTGCAACCATGATCGGCCTGCATGGGTCGGAAATCCGGAATCGTCGAGATGAACGAAGCACAAGCTCCGAACCGCTGCCGCATTGTCCTGATTGCGCCCGCAGGCGCAGCGCCGGAGGCATTCGAGGCGCAATTGCGCAAGGCGGTCGCGGGTGGCGACATCGCCTCCATCATCCTGCCGGCCAATGGCATGGACGAGGCCTCCTTCCAGGCGTTCGCGCAGCGCATCGTGCCGGTGGCGCAGGTGGCCGGCATTGCCGCCATCATTGCCGAGGACACCCGCATCGCCGGCCGTGTCGGGGCGGACGGGCTGCATCTTGACGGCAACAGGGAAGCGCTCGAAGAGGCGATCACCCGCTACCAGCCGAAAATGATGGTCGGTGCAGGCGGCGCGAAGACACGCGACGAGGCGCTGGAGCTGGGCGAGGCACGGCCGGACTACATGTTCTTCGGCCGCTTCGGCTATGACATCAAGCCCGAGCCACACAACCGCAACCTCTCGCTTGGAGCGTGGTGGGCCGAGATGATCGAGATCCCCTGCATCGTGATGGCCGGTTCGGATATCGCCGCGGTCGAGGCGGTCGGCGCGACGGGCGCTGAATTCGTGGCGCTGTCGAGCGCGGTCTTCGGCGATGGCATCGACCCGCAAGACGCGATCCGGCGGGCAAATGCCATTCTCGATGAAACCGCGCCGCGCTTCGGGGACTATGAGGACTAGCATGGCGCTGTTTACCGCCAACCGCGCCACTGCCTGCCTGGCCCTCGTGCTGGCGATGACGCCACTGCCTGCCGATGCGGCCGAAGACACCGGCAAGGCCGACAAGCCAGTGGCCGAGACGCCGATTCTGCCTGGCCCGGATCCGGCGCCCGAGCCGATGAAGCCGCTGCCAGCACCGACCGACAGCGTCGATCCGCAACGCTTCGGCAGCGGCACCGGCAACGGCGAGATCGATCCTGACCGTTTCGGCGAGCGCTCGGACCCTGCCTTCGGCGCGTTCCAGCGCGGCCTCTACATCACCGCCTACAAGCTGGCGCTGCCGCGTGCGCAAAACGGCAATGCCGCCGCGCAGACGCTGGTGGCCGAGATCCTTTCGCGCGGGCTGGGCATGGCACGCAACGAGAAGGAGGCGGCCAAATGGTATGCGCTGGCCGCCGAGCAGGGCGTGCCGGAAGCGCAGTTCCAATATGCGCTGATGCTGATCGACGGCAATTACGTCAAGCGCGATCCGCAGCAGGCCTTTGCGCTGATGCAGGCGGCGGCGGAGGCGGGAAACCGGCTCGCTCAGTTCAATTTCGCCCAGATGCTGGTGGAGCGTACCCCCGGCGAGGAGGGCTTGGAAAAGGCGGTTTCCTATTATGAGCGCGCCGCCGAAAGCGGGCTGGCCGATGCGCAATATGCGATGGCGCAACTCTATGCCAATGGCGCCGGCGGCAAGAAGCAGGACGAGGACGAGGCGCGCCGCTTCCTGCTCCTGGCCGCCCAGCAGAACTACGATACCGCGCAACTCGACCTCGGCACCTGGCTCATCAACGGGCGAGGCGGCGAGCGCGCCGAGAAGGAAGGTTTCGAATGGCTGCACCGCGCGGCCATGGGCGGCAACGTCGCGGCCCAGAACCGCCTGGGCAAACTCTACATGAACGGCATCGGCACCGAGCCGGACTCCATCAGCGCCGCGGCATGGTTCATCCTTGCCCGCCGTGCCGGCCTGTTTGACCCGGTGATGGAGGACTTCTTCGACGGGCTGACCGACGAGGAGATGAAGCAGGCCCTCCAGCGCGCCAACCGCCTGCGTTGAGTGTATTGAGATTCAGATAAGGGCGGCCTGCAAATGGCGCTTTTCTGCGCTCCGGTGCTCATGTACCGGAATGTACATTCCGCTCCGGTTCTCGGAAATCCCCATTTTCGGCTCACCCTGATCTGAATCTCAACACACTCCAAGCCGCAGAGCAGCGGTCCCGGATTGCGCCTGATTTGGGCCGCTCTCTTGCCTCGAAACGCAAATTGTGGTCTTGGAGGCGCCGAAACCGCATTGCGGCAACCTATTTTCCGGAAAAACCAGACAATGAAGATCAACGGCAACGAAATCCGTCCCGGCAATGTCATCGAACACGATGGCGGCCTGTGGGTGGCGGTCAAGACCAACCACGTTAAGCCCGGCAAGGGCGGTGCCTACAACCAGGTCGAATTGAAGAACCTCATCAACGGCACCAAGCTCAACGAGCGCTTCCGCTCGGCCGAAACGGTGGAGAAGGTGCGGCTGGAGCAGAAGGACTTTTCCTTCCTCTACGAGCAGGGCGATGCGCTGGTGTTCATGGACACCGAAAGCTACGAGCAGCTCGAACTGCTGAAGGATTTCGTCGGCGAGCGCGCCGCCTTCCTGCAGGACGGCATGATGGTGACGGTGGAACTCTACGAAGAAAAGCCGATAGGCATTTCGCTACCCGACCAGGTGACACTGACCATCACCGAAGCCGACCCGGTGGTGAAGGGCCAGACGGCCGCTTCCTCCTACAAGCCGGCGGTGCTGGAAAACGGCGTGCGCGTGCTGGTGCCGCCCTTCATCTCGTCCGGCGAGCGGATCGTCGTCGACACCAACGAGATCACTTACGTCCGCCGGGCGGATTGAGTTTTCGGCAGTCGGGAATAGGCAATCGGCAGTCGGAAAAGGCCGATTGCGGTCAACTACTAAGTTGCCAAGATCGACTGCCAAATGCCGATTGCCGACTGCCTTAAACTAACCACGAAAGACGCAACGATGGCCCGTTCGGCTCTCCTCAATGTCATGGTGCAGGCGGCAATGAAGGCCGGCCGCTCGCTGGCGCGCGATTTCGGCGAGGTGCAGAACCTGCAGGTCTCGCTGAAAGGGCCGGGCGACTATGTCAGCCAGGCCGACCGCAAGGCCGAGGATATCATCTACAGCGAATTGGCGCGTGCGCGGCCGGGCTACGGCTTCCTGATGGAGGAGCGCGGCGAGGTGAGCGGCGAGGACGACCAGCACCGCTGGATCGTCGATCCGCTCGACGGCACGACGAATTTCCTGCATGGCCTGCCGGTATTTTCCATCTCGATCGCGCTGGAGCGCCAGGGCCAGCTCGTCGCCGGCATCATCTACAATCCGGCGATGGACGAGCTCTACACGGCCGAGCGCGGCGGCGGCGCCTTCATGAACGACCGCCGGCTGAGGGTAGCGGGCCGCAGCAAATTGTCGGATGCGGTGATCGGCACCGGCATTCCGCATCTGGGGCGTGGCCATCACGGCAACTATCTGGTGGAACTGCGCAACGTCATGGGCGAGGCGGCCGGCGTGCGCCGCTTCGGCTCGGCAGCGCTCGATCTTGCCTATGTCGCGGCGGGCCGCCTGGATGGGTTCTGGGAGGATTCGCTGTCGCCCTGGGACATGGCAGCCGGTATCTTGATGATCCGCGAGGCTGGCGGCTTCGTCACCGACAAGGATGGCGGCAACTCCATGCTAGACAGCGGTGCCATCGTGGCCGGCAATGAGGCAATCCATCGCGTGCTGCTCAAGACTTTGAAGAAGCCGGTGACGCCGCGATAAGAGGCCGTTTCAAAACCAGCCTGCCGCTCGCCGGTTACGGGTCGCGTTATCAAGCAGTCTCTGGGGACTGCAGAACACACTGTGCATGACATGACTTGACGGCCTTATGTCCGCCGTCTTTCAATTTCGTCACAATTCCGTTTAGAGTCGCGGCCAGTTTGTTGCGGGCATCCGAATCGGGACACCAATGGCATTGCTGAGATTTTTCGGACGGGGCGAAGCGGCCGACGATGGATACGATCCCTACCGGCTGTCGAGCCCGCAGGTCTTTCTTTTGTCCATGCTGGTGTTCCTGGCGATCGTGGCCTTCATCGCGGCGATCCTTACGCGTCAGATATCGTCCGCCTTCGCGACCAATCCCGGCCTCAACGGCCTGATCCTCGGCGTGCTTCTCATCGGCATCCTGCTGGCCTTCCTGCAGGTGGCGCGGCTGTTTCGCGAGGTGCGCTGGGTCAATTCCTTCCGCGCCGGCTCGGAAGAGATCGAACCGGTGCTGCTGGCGCCGATGAAAGGCCTGCTCAGCCGCTCCTCGGCGATGGCGCTGTCCACCAGTTCCATGCGCACGATGCTCGATTCGATTGCCACGCGCCTTGATGAAAGCCGCGACATCTCGCGTTATCTGATCGGCCTCCTGGTGTTCCTTGGCCTGCTCGGCACCTTCTGGGGCCTGCTCGGCACGATCGGTTCGATCGGCGATACGATCCAGTCGCTCGATCCCGGGACGGGCGACACCACTGCCGTGCTGGATTCGCTGAAGTCGGGTCTTTCGGCGCCGCTGGCCGGCATGGGCACGGCCTTCTCGTCCTCGCTTTTCGGTCTGGCCGGTTCGCTGGTGCTCGGCTTCCTCGATCTGCAATCGGGCCGCGCTCAGACGCGCTTTTACACCGAACTGGAAAACTGGCTGTCCTCGGTGACCGATCTTTCCTCCGACATCGTGGTGGCGGATGCCTCGCGTGGCGCTTCCGCCGACGAGATCAACGCACTGTCGGAAAAGCTGCGCAGCCTGCAGGAGAGCGGCGGTTCCAGCCCGCGGGTCGCCACCGCCATGGCCAATCTGGCCGATGGCATTTCCGGGCTGGTGAAGAACATGCGTAGCGAGCAGCAGATCATGCGCGACTGGGTCGAGGCGCAGTCGCAGGAACAGCGGGCCATGCGTGACACGCTCGACAGGATCGCCGATGCGCTGAAGCAGCGGGAGCCTGACTGATGGCGCTAGCCCGTCGGCGTAGCGACCGCCGCATCGACTATTGGCCGGGCTTCGTCGATGCGCTGTCGACGTTGCTTTTGGCGATCATGTTCCTGCTTTCGGTGTTCGTGCTGGCTCAGTTCCTGCTCAGCCGCGAGATCACCGGCAAGGACGAGGTGCTGAACCGCCTCAATTCGCAGATCAACGAGTTGACGCAGCTTCTGGCGCTGGAACAATCCAATACGCAGGATGCGCAGGACGCGCTCGCCAATCTGCAGGCCTCGCTCTCGGTCGCCGAGGCCGAGAAAAGCCGGCTCGAACAGCTGCTGGCGCAAGGGGCGGGCGCCGGTGCTGCGGCCAGCGAGCGCATCGGTACGCTCAGCGGCGAACTCGACAACGAGCGCCAGATCAGCCAGCGGGCGCTGTCGCAGGTGGAACTGCTCAACCAGCAGATAGCCGCGCTGCGCAAGCAGATCGGTGCGCTCGAACAGGTGCTGGAAGCCTCCGAGGCGAAGGACCGCGAGTCCAATGCCAAGATCGCCGACCTCGGCAAGCGGCTCAATGTCGCGCTCGCCCAGCGCGTGCAGGAACTGAACCGCTATCGCTCGGATTTCTTCGGCCGCCTGCGCGAGATCCTGTCGGACCGGGAAAACATCCGCATCGTCGGCGACCGTTTCGTCTTCCAGTCGGAGGTGTTGTTTCCGGTCGGATCGGAGGTGATCAACGATGCCGGCCGGGTGGAAATGAAGAAGCTGGCCGATGCGATCATCGAATTGCAGAAGGAGATCCCGCCGGAGATCAGCTGGGTGCTGCGGGTGGACGGCCATACAGACGACCGGCCGCTTTCGGGCACCGGCCGTTATCGCGACAATTGGGAACTGTCCTCGGCGCGTGCCACCTCGGTGGTGAAGTTCCTGATCGAGAACGGCGTGCCCGCCAACCGCCTCGTAGCCGCAGGCTTCGGTGAATACCAGCCGCTCGATGCCGCCGACAGCGAAGATGCGCGCTCCAGGAATCGCCGGATCGAATTGAAGCTGACGGAGCGCTGAGGACTGAGGACGGCAGATTCCGCGCACGGGATTGTTCGGCAGGCTGGGGTAGCGGAATCGGAATGGTCCCCGGATACGCTTCTTGCCGCACTGTGTTCCGGGACGACACGGCACCTTCTACGCGTCATTTGCAACTATGGAAGAGCGGATCGCCGGCTGATGAATGCCGCCTCTGCATCTTGGGGCGCTGCAACCTCGCCAAATAAGAACGCGCCGGCTTTCGCCGACGCGTTTTTAGGTTCAACCGAACAGCGAGCAATCAGCCGGCTGGCTGTGCCTCGATGGTGCGCAGGGCCTGTGCCTGCCGCTTGGCGGCGGCCTTGACGGCATCCTGCACCTTCTCGAAGGCGCGCACTTCGATCTGGCGCACGCGTTCGCGGCTGATGTCGAATTCGCCCGACAGTTCCTCGAGCGTCATCGGCTCGTCGGAGAGACGGCGCGCCTCGAAGATGCGGCGCTCGCGATCGTTGAGCACTGACATGGCGCCGGCAAGCATGCCGCGGCGATTTTCCAGCTCGTCCTGCTCGATCAGCATTTCTTCCTGGTTGTCGGTTTCATCGACAAGCCAGTCCTGCCACTCGCCGGATTCACCTTCCGTCGCACGGATCGGCGCATTGAGCGAAGCATCGCCCGAAAGCCGGCGGTTCATCGAAACCACCTCCTCTTCCGAGACGTTCAGCCGCGTGGCGATCTCGCTGATCTGCTCGGGCCGCAGGTCGCCATCGTCCAGCGCCTGGATCTTGCCCTTCACCTTGCGCAGGTTGAAGAACAGGCGTTTCTGGTTGGCCGTGGTGCCCATTTTGACCAGGCTCCACGAGCGCAGGATATATTCCTGGATCGACGCCTTGATCCACCACATGGCATAGGTCGCCAGGCGGAAACCGCGCTCGGGCTCGAACTTCTTCACGGCCTGCATCAGCCCGACATTGCCTTCGGAGATGACTTCGCCGATCGGCAGGCCATAACCGCGATAGCCCATGGCGATCTTGGCCACGAGACGCAGGTGGCTGGTGACGAGCTTGTGAGCGGCGCCGGTGTCCTCATGCTCCTGATACCGCTTGGCGAGCATGTACTCTTCCTGCGGCTGAAGCATCGGAAAACGGCGGATTTCTTCCAGATAGCGGCTGAGGCCGCCTTCCCCGGAAACGATACTGGGTAGTGTCTGGGCCATGAATAGCGCCCTCCCTTCTTGAGATGCTGCCCCCTGATAAAGGCGGGCAGATGGCACGGATGCATCCTGCACTCCGCATCAGTTTCCTTATACAGGAACAAATCGGGAAAAGCACGCAAATTGTTCAATTCTAAACAGTGTGTCACGCCGAAGTGAACGATCGCGCTCAAGTTTCGCTTCTCCGTGATACAAGGCACTGTGAAGCGAATGGTTCCGCTGGGTGCAGACGAGGTTTCAGATCCGGCGGAAGCCCTCGACGATCTCTTCCATGTCCGGCGGTATCGGCGCCTCGAAACGCATCATCTGGCCGGTCGC
Source organism: Pseudaminobacter sp. (assembly GCA_049646905.1). GTDB lineage: Bacteria > Pseudomonadota > Alphaproteobacteria > Rhizobiales > Rhizobiaceae > Pseudaminobacter. The sequence goes on from JBARWP010000212.1 coordinate 18,393, forward strand.
AGGGTGGCGGAAGGCCAGCAGCCTTGCATGCAGCATCTGGCGCTTCAGTCCGTTGACCATCGCCTTCAACCGTTCCGGCAGGCGGTTTGCCTTGGTGCGGAAGGAAAGGCCATAGGCAGGGTCGCCGACGAGCGGATGGCCGATATGGGCCATATGCACGCGGATCTGGTGCGTGCGGCCGGTTTCCAGCCGGCACTCGACCAGGGCTGCCTGCACCGCATCCTTGCCTTTCGCCTCGCCGAAGCGTTCGAGCACGCTGTAGTGGGTGACCGCGTGGCGGGCATCCTCGCGACCGGCCGGCACGACGGCGCGCTTTATACGGTCGGCGGCACGGCCGAGCGGGGCATCTATGGTTCCGGTCAGCCGTACAGGGATGTTCCAGACCAGCGCGACATAGGCCCTCTCCAGATCGCCTTGGCGGCCGTGATCGGCAAAGGCCTCGGACAGCGTGCGATGCGCCTGGTCGGTCTTGGCCACCACCATGACGCCGCTGGTATCCTTGTCGAGCCGGTGCACGATACCCGGCCGCTTTACCCCGCCGATGCCCGACAGGCTGTCGCCGCAATGGTGGATCAGCGCATTGACCAGCGTACCGGTCCAATTGCCGGCACCGGGATGAACGACGAGACCGGCCGGCTTGTCGATGACGATCAGGTCGGCGTCCTCATGAAGGATATTGAGCGCAATGGCTTCGGCCTGCGGCTCAGCCGGCTCGGGCGGCGGCAATTCCAGTTCGACCGCGTCACCGGCGGAAAGCTTGTGCCTGGGCTCATCCACGATCCTGCCGTTGAGGCGCACCGCTCCCTGCCGGATCAATGCCTGCAGGCGACTGCGCGAAAATTCGCCGCCCAGCCGTGCGGCCAGCCATTGGTCGAGGCGCAGGCCTGCGGCATCTGCTTCGGCATGGAGGCCTTTCAATGCGCCGCCGGCTTCGCTATCAGGATCACGCATCATCCATCCGGACCCGGGACGCCATGGACAGACCGACATTCGACGACGACGCCGAGAAGCCGCTCGACCCGGCGGTGGAAAAGGTCCGCCGCAAATTGCTGCGCTTTGCCGTCATCAATATCGGCCTCTTGTTCGTGGCCCTTATGGCGGTGCTTGCGGCCATTGTCTACAAGACCAGCAGCGACACGCCGGTTGCGGCCAATGGTGTGGCCGTGCCGTCCTCGACCGAGGATTCCTTCGTCAGCGGCGACATAGTGCTGCCGGCCGGTGCCAGGGTGCTGTCGCACGCGCTGGCAGGAAACCGCGTCTCGATCGATGCCGAGCTTGCCGACGGCAGCCGCGCCATCTTCCTCTACGATATTGGCGAGCGGCGCATCGTCGGCAGGCTGACGCTGAAGACGCAATAAACCGCCCTGTGGCGGAAGCCGGCTTTGCAGCAAACCGGCTGTCACCCGGATGAATTGGAGTAATCCGGATCGATTCAGTTGGAAGTGCGTAAAGCCGGTTGCATTTTCCTGGCTGCCGGCCTATATCGCGCCTCTCGGCTGCGCCCATCGTCTAGCGGTCAGGACGGCGCCCTCTCACGGCGCAAACAGGGGTTCGATTCCCCTTGGGCGTACCACCCCCGAACAAAAGAGAGAACCTTAGGTGGATTGGCTATTGCACCGTTTGATGCGGCGCGTGCCAGAACTGCTTTTGAGCCCTTGATGCGGATTTCCTTGCCCCTCACCGTGACCTGTTGGACGACGAGGCGGGCGTAGGCCTGCTTGAGTTCGGGAGAGCCATTGCGCAGCTGGTCGCGGAGCAGTTTCGACAGCCTATCAATTTTCTCTGGGGTTATGGACTGCTCGCCATTGGCGCTCCGCTTCTGCAGAGCCACGATTTCGGTGGCGAGTTCATCTCGTTGAAGTTTGAGCCCGATGAGCCGCTCTCGCAGGCTGTGAGAATGACGCATTCGCAGCAAGCAGTCGTTGCTCTGATCGGCACGTTTCCTGGTCGATTTCAAATAAGCATCGAGAAGTCCGCTTAATCGTCCTGGGGCAAGAACACGGGTGGTGATCTCATCGACCACGATTTCGTCAAGCCGATCCATGCGGATACGCATGCCTTGGCTTGCCAGCGTGCCTTCACGCATCTTCCGCGAGCAACAGTAATATCGGTAGGTCCCACCCTTGCCGGTATTGAGCACGAGACCAGCTCCGCAATAGCCGCAGCGGGCAACGCCAGCCAACAGCGTCGGACCATTGACGATCCCGGGTGCCACCCGCTTTGGGCCACGGCTCTGCAACAGTGCCTGCGCGGCGTTGAACGTCCGCTCATCGATGATGGCTGGCACTGGAAATTCGATCCACTGGGAAGGCGGACGCGGCTTGACGTTACGCGTATCAGTGCGGTTGAAGTGATGTTTGCGGTTATAGGTCGTCGAGGTCAAAAGATCATAAACGCCACCGGTCGAAAAGCGGCGTCCGCGCCTAGTGATACCCCGCTCATTGAGATGGGTGGCAATAGCCTTCACGCCCAGAGGGCGTCCTTGGTCGCCTGTTGCCAGCTCGAATATCAGCTTGATGATGCGAGCCTCTTCTTCGTTCACAACAAGAACCTTCTTTTCGCGTGTCCCCCGCCGCTCTCTAACTTGGGTGGCGTAGCCAAATGGCGGGCGTGAACCATTCCAAAAGCCTTGCCGCGCGTTTTCCAGCATGACGCGATGAACGTGCCTGGCTGTTTCACGAGACTGATGTTCGTCAAAGACGTTGAGCACCTTTCGGATGAACTCGCCGCTGGCATCCTGGCCCATATCCTGGGTGATGGAGACGAACTCGACACCAACCTTGCGCAACTGGCGGACATAGAACTCCGAGTGCAGCGCATCGCGGCTGAAGCGGCTGAGCGAGTGGACCACCAGATAGTCGAAGGGATGGCCGTCACGTTTGGCCTTGTCGATCATGTCCTGAAAGACAGGGCGATCCTCATCCAAGGCCGAGGCCCGCGGCTCGGTGAATACATCCGCCACCGCCCAGCCGTGCCGCTCGCAATAGGCGCGGCATTGCGCAACCTGATCAGGCAGAGACAAATCATGCTCGGCCTGCCTTGCCGTGGAAACACGAACATAGATGGCGGCATTGATGGTCATGGCTGCCTAGATTGCCTCCTCATCACCATAGATGATGGCGTTGATTTCAGCGGAAAGGAAGGTACGCAGCAGCGCAACCTCGTCCGGGGTGATGGGAAGTTCATCGGGCATATCAGAGATGGTCGCATACCCATCACAGGTTTGACGGGGGCATCGCCTGCCCGGAGAACGCACACAGACAGGGAGCTGCGCATCGATCTCGCGCTCCTGGTCAGGGATATGTCTATAACCGTGTTCCACCTCCAATTGTCTACGGCCAGAAACCCAAAGCAACCAGAGGGGCGCCTCATCAGTGGTCTACGGATGCAGCCATCAGCACAAAAGCCGTCTATCAGGCGGGTGTCTCCTATTTTCCAAAGCTCGTTTTCTCTCAATGGGTTGCGGCGGCAAAGTGCCACCGCCGGCGCAACAGGTCTAACGACGAGCAAGGCAGAGCAGATCGAGGCAATTGATGTCCGCTCCTGCATACCGATCCGGTGCCAGGCTAGCGGCTGCCTCAAATTTGCAATTAATTGCACGTTTTTTTATAACGCTTTGTTAACCATCTTGGCCTGCCTTGGCATGCTCAACTTGGGCATGCGCACGATCATCGTTTCAGTCTCCATATCGTAGCCGGCGCAGAGCCTCTGCCCTGCCTTGGAGAATGGTAGCCTGCACTGCCTGATGGGCACGGGTGCCTGTCGCCAGCAGGTAGTACTTGCGGAAGGTCTGGTCGTTCGTGTGTCCCAACAGATCAGGCGCGATACCGATCTGCTCGGGAGCCTCGTCGACCAACCCGGTGACGGCTATTGTGCGGAATAGATGCGGCCAGACGCGTTTGCCGAACTCTTTTCTGGAATTGTTCTCGATCTGTGTACGGATCGCGGCTTCTGACATCGGCTTGCCCTCGCGGTCGATCCAGAGACGTCTCGTTGCTGATCCATTGCCGAGTGCAAGAAGACGCGGGCGATGGATATTGAGATACCAGTCGATGCGGGACGTGAGGGAAGGAGGCAGGTCGCTCTTGTATTCCTTGCCGGTCTTGGTTTCGACTTCGGTGAAAGCCAGCCAATAGTGGTCCGTGTCGAACAGGAGGTGCCTGCCGATCTCGATCTCCGCCAAGTTCGCGATCCTGACGGGACATGAGATCAGCATGGCGATTATGAGCCCGTCGCGGGCCTTGGTCGAGACGTATGGGTGGAGACGGATCTCTTTGTCTTCAGCCTCATTCATCATGGATATTCCGAGATCGAACATCTGCTCTGGTGTGACTGCATGGGCAAACTTGTCACGAGAAGGACGCGCCACCGTCTTGAGGTTGGCACACATTCTCTGCAGCCAGGTCCAATCAGTTTCAGGAGCTATGACGTCGAGGATTCGCTTGACGGCACCGATCATCATGGCGGCGCTCCAGGGAGCAACTCGGTTCCGCAGTCGGACAATAAATGCATTCATCCTCTGCAGGGTCACGCGATCACCTGGCGGTAATGCCGGGTCAAGCTGCGAACTCTGGAGCAGCCAGGCAAGCCACTGTCCATATGCCTGTTGGACGATGCGGCGACGGCGAAGACTCCATTTGCTCGCTGGATGAGGTGCTTCCAGAAAGCCAGCTGCAGTGCACGCGGATGACCACAACTGCTGGTCGATAGCTGGCCAACTGGAAACGGGAAGCGACAACGGTCCCTTCACAGCATGTCTCCTTCCGCCAATTCTGCCGGCGCGGAACGCGCACGCCTTTTGCGCTTGATGCGAACCATGGCTTTCGAACGTTCCAACCCAAGCCTCACGCTGCTTGGAGCGAGCATAGTACATGCGGGTGGTGTTTTCATCGCGATGGCCGAGATGCCGGCTTGCCACGCTCAGCTTGTCTGGGTTTTCACGCAGATAGAGCTCGGTGCTGATGTGGCGGAACTGGTGAGGAGTAATTGGGACGCCGAGTTCGCGTTGTGCCTTGCGCCTGATATCCGAGGCATTGACCTGTCCTTGAGAGGGCCCCCGTTCTCAACGGGAAACAGCCATGACGTGGAAACACCGCAAAGCAGTGGCCTCCAGTGCCGGAGATATTCCTCTAGGCTCAGGGCTCATTGTCAGATCCAGAAGATGACGGCGGCTGCGATGCAGATGGCGGAGAAGAAGGTGTGTGCGCATCGGTCGTAGCGAGTTGCGATGCGTCGCCAGTCCTTGAGCTTGGCGAACAGGTTCTCGACCTTGTGACGCTGGCGGTAGAGAGCCTTGTCGTAGTCGAAGGGCGTCTTGCGGCTTCGGCTCGACGGGATGCACGGCTCGATGCCTCGGGCTTCGAGTTCAGTCCGGAACCAGGCGCTGTCGTAGCCGCGGTCGGCGATCAGATGAGAAGCTGGCGGCAAGGCGTCGAGAACCAGACGTGCGCCCTTGTGATCGCTCATCTGGCCTTCCGACAGGAGCAGGATGATCGGCCGGCCGTCACCGTCGCAGACGGTGTGGAGCTTGGAGTTCAGCCCGCCTTTGGTGCGCCCGATACGACGGGGAACATCCCCTTTTTGAGCAGGCTGGCCGCGGTGCGATGAGCCTTCAGGTGCGTGGCGTCGATCATGATGCGCTCGGGCTTGGGCCCTTCCCCGGCGAGGCCGGCGAAGATACGGTCGAACACGCCCATCAGGCTCCAGCGGATGAAGCGGTTGTAGAGCGTCTTGTGCGGGCCGTAGCCGGCTGGCGCGTCCTTCCACTGCAAGCCGTTGCGGATCACGTAGACGATGCCACTCACCACCCGCCGGTCGTCAACCCTCGGTACCCCATGCGATAGCGGGAAGAACGGCGATATCCGCGCCATCTGGCGCTCGCTCAGCAGAAACAAATCACCCATCATGGCCTCCTTCAATGGAGACCGTGAATCACACCTCAATCTAAATTAATAGGTCCTGAGCCTAGTCTTTCTAAAGCAATATATCAATGTCCACTTTAGTTGCCGAAGTAGACGGATCGGCAGCTCTGCAGGCGCCAGATATGCGGGACAGGAGAGGGAAGGGATGGTGCCGGCGGAGAGGATCGAACTCCCGACCTTCGGTTTACAAAACCGCTGCACTACCGCTGTGCTACGCCGGCCCTGGCAGACACCAATCCGGTGCCTATTCAGTATTTGCTCGGGTCAGGCGCAGCCTAGGCGCATGATCCGATTCGTCTTTTAGCCCCAAGGCCTCCGATTACAAAGGTGCTCTACCAACTGAGCTACAAGGGCATCCGGCTCCGGTTAGCATATTTGGCGTTCCAGTAAAGACAAAAGTCTTGAAGGGGTTGCCGGGACACCGTCACGCCTGTGGCGGCGGCGGTGCCACGCCGCCAATCCGCCGCGTTATCTCCGCGGCAGCCTCTTTCACGACGGGGCCGACGATCGCCACGCGCTCCGGTGTCATGCGCACGGTCGGGCCGGACACCGAGACGCCGCCGATCGGTTCGCCGAATTCGTTGAAGATTGCGGCGGCCACGCAGCGCATGCCGGGAAAACGTTCCTCGTCATCGACGGACCAGCCGCGCTGCCTGATGTCCGACAGATCGCGTGCAAGTACGATCATGTTGGAAAGTGTTCGAGGGGTATAGCTCTCCAGGCCTGTGCGGCCGACGATTGTCTCCACACGCTGCGGATCAAGATGCGCCAGCACCGCCTTGCCGATGCCCGAGGCATGAAAGGACGTGCGGGTGCCGGGGCGAAAGAAGGCGCGGATCGCCTCATGCGTTTCGACCTGGCTGACGAAGACCACGCAATCGTCTTCGGCAACACCGAGATTGGCCGTTTCGGCGGTCCGTTCCATCAATTGCTGCATGACCATGCGCGCTCGATCGATCAGCCGGCGCCGGCGTAGGAAGGCCGAACCCATGCGGTAGGTTCCGACCCCGATCGACCATAGCTGGTCGGTCTGGTCGAACTCCACCATGGCGTGGCTTTCGAGCGTCGTCAGCATCCGATAGGCGGTGGAGGCAGGTACGCTCGACTTCGCCGCTATCTCGCTGAGCGACAGTCCGTTTTCTTCCGCCACGACGGCAAGGATATGCAGCGCGCGGTCCAGCGACTGCACGGAACCTGGCTCGGGCTGCGGTTTGAAGGCGCGCGGGCGTCCGCGCTGGCGGCGTTCGGGAGTATCCATGGCGCCAGGATAAAAAAATATTCCATCACTTGGGAAGAGGATTTTCCTGGAAAACACAAAAGCATTTAAAATCAATAATATGATATTTATTTCTATAAATGGAAAATTTTTCTGAAAAAATTGAAACCTGTCGACTCTGATGGCATGCTGGCCGAAATCGCAACCCTCTATATGGGAGGATTGAAATGGCCAGGATGCGAGCCGTCGATGCGGCTGTTCTCGTTCTCGAAAGGGAAGGCATCGATTGTGCCTTCGGCGTGCCGGGGGCGGCGATCAATCCGCTCTACTCGGCGCTCAAGGCGCGCGGGACCATTCGCCACGTGCTGGCGCGCCATGTCGAAGGCGCTTCGCATATGGCGGAAGGCTATACGCGTGCCAGGGCCGGCAATATCGGCCTCTGTCTGGGAACTTCCGGTCCGGCAGGAACCGATATGATCACCGGGCTCTATTCGGCGCAGGCAGATTCGATACCGATCCTGTGCATCACCGGGCAGGCGCCGCGGGCGCGGTTGACCAAGGAGGATTTCCAGGCGGTGGACATCGCGGCAATCGCTGCCCCGGTCACCAAGTGGGCGGCGACGATCATGGAGCCCTATCAGGTGCCGATGGCGCTGCAGAAGGCGTTTCACCTGATGCGCTCCGGCAGGCCCGGCCCGGTGCTGATCGACCTGCCCATCGACGTGCAGCTAGCCGAGATCGAGTTCGATATCGACACCTATGCACCACTGGCTCCTTACAAGCCGGCGATGATCCGTAGCCAGGCGGAAAAGGTGCTTGAGATGCTGAATGAAGCCGAGGCGCCACTGATCGTGGCGGGCGGCGGCATCATCAATGCCGATGCATCGGACCTTTTGATCGAATTTGCCGAAATCACCGGCGTTCCGGTGATCCCGACACTGATGGGCTGGGGATCGATCCCGGACGACCACCGCCTGATGGCCGGCATGTGCGGCCTGCAGACGGCGCACCGCTACGGCAATGCGACCATGCTGGCGGCCGATTTCGTGCTCGGCATCGGCAATCGCTGGGCCAATCGCCATACCGGCTCGGTCGACAAATATACGGCGGGGCGGAAATTCGTGCATATCGACATCGAGCCGACGCAGATCGGCCGCGTCTTTGCGCCGGATTACGGTGTGGTCTCCGATGCGGGTGCGGCATTGAAGATACTCCTCGACGTCGCCACCGAGTGGAAGACGGCGGGGCGGCTGCGCGACTGGAGCGGATGGGCAAAGGCATGCCGGCAGCGCAAGAAGACGATGAAGCGCAAGACGCATTTCGACCAGACGCCGCTCAAGCCGCAGCGCGTCTATGAGGAAATGAACAAGGCTTTCGGCCGCGACACGACCTATGTCACCACGATCGGGCTCAGCCAGATCGCGGGTGCGCAGTTCCTGCATGTCTACAAGCCGCACAACTGGATCAATTGCGGCCAGGCCGGCCCGCTCGGCTGGACGTTGCCGGCCGCCCTCGGTGTGCGCGCGGCCGATCCGGACCGGAAGATCGTTGCACTTTCGGGCGACTATGATTTCCAGTTCATGATCGAGGAACTGGCCGTCGGTGCACAGCACAAGCTGCCTTACATCCATGTCGTGGTGAACAACGCTTATCTCGGGTTGATCCGGCAGGCGCAGCGCGGCTTTTCGATGGATTTCGAGGTGAGCCTTGCCTTCGAAAACATCAATGCGGCCGGCAATGCCGAGGCAGGCTACGGCGTCGACCATGTCGCGGTTGCCGAGGCTATGGGCTGCAAGGCCATCCGCGTTCGCCGCGTCGAGGAATTCGATGCTGCCTTTGCCGAGGCCGAGCGGCTGATGAAGCAGCATCAGGTGCCGGTGGTGCTCGAATTCATCCTCGAGCGGGTGACCAATATTTCGATGGGCACCGAAATCGACAACATCGTCGAATTCGAGGAACTTGCCCAGAACGACGAAGATGCGCCGACCGCCATCGCATTGCTCGACTGACAGGTGAGGAAGACCATGCCACGTTTTTCAGCCAATCTTTCCATGCTCTTTACCGAGCATGACTTTCTCGACCGTTTCGACGCGGCGGCCAAGGTAGGGTTCGTTGGCGTGGAATATATCGCGCCCTATGACCATGCAGCCGAGACGGTCGCGGCTCGGCTGAAGCAGAACGGGCTGGTGCAGGTGCTGTTCAACCTGCCGCCGGGCGATTGGGCCAAGGGCGAGCGCGGCATCGCGATGCTGCCGGATCGGATCGAGGAATTCCGCGCGGGCGTCGAGACGGCGATCACCTATGCCAAGGCGCTGGGCTGCGGGCAGGTCAATTGCCTTGCCGGCATCGCACCGGCCGGTGTCGAGCGGGACATGCTGGAGAAGGTTTTTGTCGAAAACCTCCGTTTCGCGGCTGAAAAACTGAAAGCAGCCGGCATCAAATTGCTGATCGAGCCAATCAACACGCGCGACATCCCCGGCTTCTTTCTGACGAATACCAGGCAGGCGCTGGATATCATCGAGCGCGTCGGGTCCGGCAATCTCTATCTGCAATATGACATCTACCACATGCAGATCATGGAGGGGGATCTCGCCCGCACGATCGAGGAAAACCTCGACCGCATCGCGCATATCCAGCTTGCGGACAATCCGGGCCGTCACGAGCCGGGCACGGGCGAGATCAATTATCCGTTCCTCTACGGGCACCTCGACAGCATCGGCTATGATGGCTGGGTCGGTGCCGAATACAAGCCGAAGGCCGGCACGGTGGAAGGGCTCGGCTGGTTCAGGGAATTTGCCGGCAAGGCAAGCGCGGCGGCTTAGTCCCTGCTCACCCTCCCCCTAAGGGGGAGGGTCGACGCGAAGCGGCGGTGGGTAAGGGGGGCGCTTGGGAAAGGAAACGAACATGGAAACCATAGGCTTCATCGGTCTCGGCATCATGGGAGCGCCGATGGCGGGGCATCTGCTGGATGCCGGCTACAGCGTCTTTGCCGGCAACCATCGCCGCACGCCGCCGCAATGGCTGGTCGAAAAGGGACTGGAGACGGTGAACGGCCACGACGAAGTGGCACGCGCCGCAGATATCGTCATCACCATGGTTCCCGATACGCCGCAGGTAGCCGAGGTGCTGTTCGGTGAAAACGGCGTGGCAGCGGGGTTGAGCAAGGGCAAGCTCGTCATTGATATGAGCTCGATTTCGCCGATCGAAACCGAGGAATTCGCCAGGAAAATCAATGCGCTCGGCTGCGATTATCTCGACGCGCCGGTGTCGGGCGGGGAGGTCGGCGCCAAGGCTGCCTCGCTGACCATCATGGTGGGCGGGCCTCAGGCGGCTTTCGAGCGCGCCCGGCCTGTTTTCGAGAAGATGGGCAAGAACATCACGCTGGTGGGCGACAACGGCGTCGGCCAGACCACCAAGGTCGCCAACCAGATCGTGGTGGCTTTGACGATCGAGGCGGTGAGCGAGGCGTTGGTATTTGCCTCTAAGGCGGGCGCCGATCCGGCCAAGGTTAGGCAGGCGCTGATGGGCGGGCTGGCGGCCTCGCGCATCATGGAAGTGCATGGCGAACGCATGATAAACCGCTCATTTTCACCCGGTTTTCGCATAGAATTGCACCAAAAAGACCTGAATTTGGCGCTGCAAGGCGCAAAATCGCTCGGAATTTCACTGCCAAATACGGCAATTACGCAGGAATTGTTCAATTCCTGCGCGGCAAATGGCGGTGCCGGCGAGGATCATTCGGCCTTGGTAAGGGCGCTGGAGCGGATGGCGGGGCACGAGGTCGGCAGTCGGCAATAGGCACCCGGCAGTCGGAATATTGGCATCACCGACTGCCCATTTCCGACTGCCTACTGCCGATTTTGCCCCAAAAACCGCCTCGCCGCATAAAGCGACACTGCCGCGGCATTCGACACGTTGAGCGAGCGGATCGGGCCGGGCATGTCGAGCCGGGCAAGCACGCTCACCGTCTCGCGTGTCCGTTGCCGCAGGCCCTTGCCTTCGGCGCCGAGCACCAGCGCAATCCGGGTTCCGGAAAGGGATTGTTCCAGGGCCTCGGGGCCTTCCGAATCAAGGCCGATGGTCTGGAAGCCCAGCTTGTGCAGTTCGTCCAGCGCCTCGGCGAGATTGCGGACCTCGATCAGGTCGATATGTTCGAGCGCGCCGGAGGCGGACTTCGCCAGCACGCCCGATTCATGCGCGCTGTGGCGTGATGTGGTGATGAGCGCGCCCGCCCCGAAGGCGACGGCGGAACGGATGATGGCGCCGACATTGTGAGGGTCGGTCACCTGGTCGAGCACCAGCACCAGCGGCGTCTCGCCAAGCGCGTTCAGCGCCTTGGGCTTGAGTGGAGCGGTTTCGATCAGCACGCCCTGATGCACGGCATCCGTGCCGGTGATCTTGTCGATGTCGCGCGGCTCTACTATCTCAGCAGGAAAGGGCAGGGCGACAAGGTCGGCAATTCCGAGCCGCTCCAGTGCATTGCGGGTGATCAGCATGCGCCGAATCTTGCGGCGCGGATTATCGATCGCAGCCCGGACCGTGTGCAGGCCATAAAGCCGCAGCACGCCGTCTGCCGGCGCTTCGCCAGGCGGCAGCGGCTTTTTCGGGCGAAAGCCCGGTTGTGCGCCGGCCTTCTGGTCGCGGAAACTGCGCCGCAGCCTAGCGTAATGCGCGTCCTTCGGTGTTCCGGATTTCTTATCGTCACTCATAGGGGCTCTATAGCCGCCCTACATGGTTTTGGATATGCCGGTTCACAAAATCACATGTTTGCAGGCGGTTGCGCGCAAGAGCCGGTTGACAGCCTTTTGCCTTGCCGCCATAAGGCGCCAACAGGTTGGGGCGCGCCACGGCAATCGCCAAGCAGCCTGTACGGCTCCCGGCAGTTTGGAGGGGTGTCCGAGTGGTTAAAGGAGACGGACTGTAAATCCGTTCGCTATGCGTACGCTGGTTCGAATCCAGCCCCCTCCACCACCTGACCGGAGACGTTTGAGACCCGCGGGTATAGCTCAATGGTAGAGCAGCAGCCTTCCAAGCTGAATCTGCGGGTTCGATTCCCGCTACCCGCGACAGGGCTCGTCACGGCACCGCTTCTGCCACTGGAGGCAAGATGCTCCCATATGGAAGGATCGAAGCGGATCGCGCCACTTTGCCGGGCAGGTGATGGTCCTGTGGGTCAAAAGCCTCTTGTGTTTTCCGGCCTTTATCGCTAATCGCCCCGCATTCGAACCAAACTTAAACTCCCGACGCCAAGGAAAAGACGATGGCCAAGAGTAAATTCGAGCGCACGAAGCCGCATGTGAACATTGGCACGATTGGTCACGTTGACCATGGCAAGACGTCGCTGACGGCTGCGATCACGAAGTATTTCGGGGATTTCAAGGCCTATG
>JBARWP010000213.1:0-4597 GCA_049646905.1 Pseudaminobacter sp.
GTCAAAAACGCCATGTCGATCACTCCGATAACCCCCGACGATGCCTGCCAGGGGAAGGGTCTCACATGGGTCAATTCTCAGTGGAAATCTTGCGCCCGCCCGGGTCACTTCTCGGTGGAAATCAACATCGGGCCCAGTTGCTGAACAGGGGAGTGCCGTGCCTGATCCATTCCAGCAGCCAGGCGGGGTGCTTCAGCGCCTCGAGCCGGGTACTCCAGGTGAGCTTGAGCGGGCGTCCCCAGCCGTTGCGGATGTTGCGCTCGCGTTTCGATGCCTCGGGAACGTCGACGGTGAGCACGATGGTCTTGAGGCCCGCATCGGCCGCCCGTCTGATCTTGTCTTCTGCGATCGACTGGTCGCGGGTCGAAAAGAACTGGTACCATCCATGCTCGGGCGCCGTGCGTGCGAGATCCTCGATGGAGGCGGTGCCGGTCCCCGAGAGAATGAAGGGAACGTTCGCCTCCCGCGCGGCGCTCGCCAGCAGCATGTCGGCGCCGCGCCGGAAAAGCGCAGCCATGCCCGTGGGGGCTATGCCGACGGGGCTGGAATAGGTCCGACCGAAGACAATCGCGGACAAATCCCGGTCGATGCTGCCGACGAGATAGCGCGGAACGATGCGCGAGTCGCGGAATGCCTGCGTGTTCGTCGCAAGGCCGATTTCGTCGTCGGTGCCGCTTTCGATGAAGTCATAGGCGATCCTCGGAAGCCGCCGCCTGGCGGATATCCGGAAGTCGTCAAGGTTTACGATCCGCGCCATTCATGCATTCTTCGATTGGAGGCATTTGCGTCGAGGTCGCGCAATCCTAGACGCGACCGCCGTCCACCACGTAGTTCTGGGCGGTGATCATCCTGCTGTCGTCGGAAGCGAGGAACAGGATCAGCCGCGCCACATCCGGCGGGTAGAGCTTTTCCTTGAGGCATTGCACTTGGAGCAGGTTCTCTTCCTTTTCCGGCGTCAGCCACAGATCGATCTGGCGCTGCGTCATGATCCAACCCGGCATGACCGAGTTCACGCGGATCGCGTCCGCGCCCAGGTCGCGCGCCAGCCCGCGCGTCATTCCGATGACCGCAGCCTTCGCCGTCTGGTAGACCGACACGTTGGGCGTGAGCACCTTGTAACTGATCGAGCTGAGATTGATGATCGAACCGCCTCCCGCCTCCCGCATTCCGGGCGTGACCGCCTGTATGGCGAAGTAGTGGTGACGCAGGTTGACGGCGATCGTCCGGTCCCAGAATTCGGGTGTCACCTCCTCCAGCCGATGGCGGTCGTCGCGCGCGGCATTGTTGACGAGGACGGTCACCGGCCCGAGCCTTTCGGCGACTTCCCCAATAGCCGCCTGTAACGCCTCCACGTCGCGCACGTCGGTCTTGATGAACAGCGGCTCCGGATGTCCGTCAGCCCGGATCGAAGCGACAAGCTTGGCGGACGCGGCCTCGTCGACGTCGATGAATCCGACCCTGGCGCCCTGGCGGGCGAAGTGCCCCACGATTGAACTGCCTATGCCCGAGCCGCCGCCGGACACGAAGACCGTTCGGTCGCGCAGGCTCGGATAAACAGCGAAATTCATACGATGACCCCACCCTGACGCGCCATGCAGGCATGCCAGGACAGCATCATGAAAGCCGGCAGGGAATGCGTGCGCTATTTTTCCGTCGAACACCGTTCAACGGTGCAAGAACAGGATAGTTCGGCCGGGTCTGCGGTCAAACGAGAAACCCGAAAGTGTGACTTCAGGAAAACTTAAGCATGCTTCCCCGCACTGCAATCCCTGAGGAGGAGTTTCCATGGTTGTGTTGCAACGGCTGGTTGGAAGCGCAAAGGGCCCGATCCGGGGTCAATTGTGCGACAAGAATTGCGAACTGGTCAGCCGGGGATGGGTTCGGATTGAAGGCGATCGGCAATATCTGCGATCTGATCAGCCGAAACGAGTGTCTAGGTCGGCGGCAGCAGGCGCGCCGCAAGCCGTGTCCAGAAGGCTACACCATATTCGATGGCGTCATCATTGAAATCATAGTGAGGGCTGTGCAGCGGTGCTGAACCTCCATTGCCCAGAAAGACAAAGGCACCGGGCACTTTTTGCAGAAAAAAGGCAAAATCTTCCGATCCCATCATGGGCGGCATATTGGGGTCGGTCTGTTCCAGACCCCATGCGTCTTGCATGGCCAGAACGGCAATTTCGGTTTCTGCCGGGTGGTTGACGAGCGGCGGATAGGGCTGGGGCATGGAATTTTCCACCACCACCTCCGTGCCGAAGGCGGCGGCGGCGTTCTGGCATACCCGGCGGATCGCCGCCTCGACATCCCTGGATGTCTTTTCTGAAAAAGTGCGAACGCCGCAGCGCAATTCAACCGAAGTGGGGATCACGTTCCAGGCGTCGCCGCCATGTATCGAAGTGATCGACACGACCGCCGCTTCAAGCGGGTTGATCGAGCGCGCCACCACAGTCTGCAGCCCGGTGACAATGAAGGCCGCGGCGACCACGGTGTCACTCGCTTCGTGAGGCAATGCGGCGTGGCCGCCGCCACCTTTTACGGTGATATTGAAGCCGCCGCCCGAAGCCATGGCCGAGCCGGGCACGATTCCACCCCGCCCGAGTGCAATCCCCGGCAGGTTATGCAGGCCGAATACGCTTTTGACCGGATATTTTTCGAACAGGCCGTCTTCCATCATGGCAAAGGCGCCGGCGCCACCCTCTTCCGCCGGCTGAAAGCAGAACACGATGCTGCCGTCGAAATCGCGGGTTTCCGCCAGATGCCGCGCCGCCCCGATGAGCACCGTCGTGTGGCCGTCATGCCCGCAGGCATGCATCAGGCCGGGTGATTTGGAGGAATAGGGGAGATTGGTGGCCTCGGCTATCGGCAGCGCGTCCATGTCGGCGCGAAACAATACGCGCTTTTCGGCTCTGTCGGCCGGGCCGTTTCGGCCATGCAATATGCCAAGAACGCCGGTGCGGCCGAAATTTGTGATGACTTCGTCGACGCCTGTGGTTCGAAGAATTCCGGCAACTTTGTCCGCCGTGCGCTCCACGGCATATAGCAGCTCGGGGTTTGCATGCAGGTCATGCCGGATGTCAATGAGCTCCGGTTTCATGTCCTGGAAAAGATCAGCGCCTTTCGTCAATTACGCCTCCGTGGGATATGGGCACAGTTGCAGACGGAAAAGCCTGGACATGTCCATGCCACGTCCAGGCTCTGCTTTTTGATGTCGGCTACGGCATCGTGCGAATTTAAGGTGCCGGTCTTCGCAAAATACGATGCGACCAACATGGTTTGCGAAGCTCGGATTCCGATCCGGTCAGAACACGTCGTGCCCAGGTGTTTATTTAATCACAAGGCCCGGGGGATTGACGGTCGATTTCTTGATCGCGGCATCCGACATGCCCCAGCGATCCAGAGCAGCCTGATAGGTGCCGTCGGCGATGATCTCATCTATCGCCGCGCAGATGGGTTCGGCCATGCCGGAATCCTTCTTGGTGACGACGCCCGTGACAGCGTCGGCGCCATTCCAGCTGCCGACAAAGCCGACCAGCCGGGTCTGCCCCGACACGGCGGCGTTGTAGGCGCCTTCGGCATAATTGCCGACGAACTGGGCATCCGACCGGCCCGAGCGCAACGAAATTTCCGCGGCCGCCGGATCGTCGAAATATTGCAGCTCGACCGGCTTCAGTCCCGCCGCCTTGTTTTGGGCGTCCCAATCCAGAACGATCTTCTCGGCAACGGTTCCCGAAGCGACGATCAACTTGATACCCGCGATGTCGGCAGATTCCGTGATCTTGGTGATCGGGCTATCGGCGGCAACAAAGAATGCGGCAAGGTCGCGTGAATAGGCCGAGAAGTCGAACTTCAGCTTGCGCTCTTCAGTCACCGTGGTGCTGCCGATGAACACGTCATACTTATGTGACTCAATGCTCAGCGGCCAGTCCGGAAACGCGACAACCCGAATGTCGGGCTGCAGGCCGAGCTTTTCGGCTACCAGCGTGATCAGGTCGGCGTTGAAGCCGATCACGGTCTTTGCGTCATCCGCATAAAAACTGGTGGGTGGCACATAGGGCGACATTGCGATGACGAGCTTGCCCGGCTCCAAGAGCAGGTTTTTGCCCTCAAGAAGCTTCGCGGATTCGCCCGCCTTGGTGTGCGGCCGGCCGGCCTGCGCGCCCGAAGTATCGAATGTCGTCTGGGCCATGGCCGGAGTGCCCAAAGCAAACAGCAATGCCGCGACCGTGCCAGCGAGCATTGTACGTCTGGTAATCATGCAGTCTTCTCCTCAATTGCTCCCCATTGTTTTTGTTGACCCCCAGACCGTGCGGCAGGCAAACACGCTGCTGAGATCTGTCGCTGGAATAGAGCAGGGTTCCTGACGCTGGAGCCGAATTTGTGCAATTCATGCCTAATGTTGCACGATATCGCTGCGTTGACTGCATCGCTTTCGTGATCAATTCGCTCACAAATTGTTCGAACCCTTCTCTACATCCTGCAGCCCTCCGCCCGTGCGTCATCCGCACCTCGGCGAAGGCTCTGTGTAATTCCGTTTCCGTTCGGGACATCGCAGAGAACACCAAGCGCCGCGTTCTCACGAGGCCGGGTCATAAGATCCGGC
>JBARWP010000214.1:0-20136 GCA_049646905.1 Pseudaminobacter sp.
ATATAGACCTGGTACATGCCCATGACGCGGAACATCCACCATACGCGCGGCGCGGAGAAGAAGCCGGGACCGTCATAGACCACCACCGTGTCATCAGCCGAAATGCCCATGGAGCCGACATAGCGGGCAAACACCTCGGGCGGCGGCAGCATATGCGGCAGGTCCGAATCGGGATCGACCACCTGGTCCAGATCGAAGAAGATCGCGCCGGGAATATGAGCGGCATCATATTCGGCCTGCGCATCACGCTTCTGCGCCGGCAGATACCACGAGCCATCGACGAGCGCGACGCCCGGCGATCCAAGCCGCTCCTGCAGCCAGTCGGCATCGATCACGAATGGGCTCTTTTCGGGCATGTCCATCTCCAACCCCAGAACAGGATGTGTCTAGTGGTTCCGCTGTTTCCATGGGATGCAATGTCGGAAACAAACCATCAGGCTCATGCATAGACCCGCAACGAGATCAGGAAAAGGCCGATCGCGGTCGTGCTTCCGATGGGTCACCCCGGGCCGTCGCACGATTGTGGCAGGAGCCTCGCATTTCCACCGCTTTTTTGACGCCTTGTACCTTGCATTGCGCAACCTCAGTCACCACGTCGGACAGGTTGCGGCGGCGGCAGGACGAATGACGAGGGACCATATGATTACGCGGATTTGGCGCAGCTACACCACGCCCGACAATGCGGAGGCCTACGAGCACCTGCTGGATACGCTGATGTTTCCCGCAATCGAGGGTCTGCGGCTTCCCGGCTACAAGAACATGGAGCTGCTGCGCCGCACAGACGCCGGTGAAGTCGAATACATCTGGGTGATGAATTTCGACACCGAGAAGAACCTGTCGCCATTGAAGGCGGAGGCCGATGATCCGGTATCGGTGCCGCGCGCCGCCCAGCAGCTCCTGACGCGCTGGGACGAGCGTGCGAGCTTTTATGAGACACGCAAGAGCCGGGGAAGCGCTTAAAGCATGATCCCGAAAAGTCGCAGGCTTTTCGGATAAGATCCCGCTCCAGAATAAAGTCTTGGAGCGAGAGGACGATTCAAGGAGAAGTCATATCGTTCTAAACCGGGCTCTAAGCCGGCAGCGGCCCGAAACGGATGCGGAAGCGGCGGTTCTCGCGTCCCTTCTTCTCTATCTTGCCGATGTGGATTTCACCAACCTCGCCGGTGCTTCTGACATGGGTGCCGCCGCAGGGCTGGCTGTCGATCGCTGCATTCTCACCGATGCACACCAGCCTGATCTGTCCCGCGCCTGCCGGCGGCCGCACATTCTTGGATTTGACCAGGCCTGGATTGGCGGCCAGTTCGGCCTCCGTGATGAGCCGCGTGAACACCGGGTGATCGGCTCTGACGAGCTCCATCAGCCGCTCGGTCACGTCCTCCTTGGTTATTCCGGCATCGGGCAGATCGAAATCGACCCGCGAATCGTCCTCGCTCACCGCAGCGCCGGTAATCGGATAAGGACACACCACGCTCAGCAGATGGCAGGCCGTATGCATGCGCATCAGCAAGTGGCGACGCGGCCAATCGATGGCGGGTGTCACTTCCTCGCCGATTTCCGGCACTGCCTGCTCTGCCGCCGGAACATGGATGATCTCATCCTTCGTCTCGCCGGTGATCGTCGTGACTATGGAAATCCTGCTGCCGTCGGCTCGTGTCAGGATGCCGGTATCGCCCGGCTGCCCGCCTGATGTGGCATAGAAAACCGTTTTGTCGAGCAATATGCCGCCGCGCTCGTTGACGGCGACGACGACAGCTTTCGTTTCCGCAAGATAGGTATCCTCGCGGAAGACAGCTTGAGTGGAAAAAGCCATTTATGCCACTGCCTCGAACGGAACCTCGATCCGAGGGGTGGTATCCATCCAGCCGGGAACGGGCAAGTCCTTCTCACGCAGGAACGCCGGGTTGAACATTTTCGACTGATAACGCGTACCGTAGTCGCAAAGGATGGTCACGATGGTGTGGCCGGGGCCAAGGTCGCGCGCCAGCCTTATCGCGCCGGCAATATTGATGCCCGTCGAACCACCCAGGCACAGCCCCTCCTCCTGGATCAGGTCGAAGATGATCGGCAGCGCCTCCGCATCCGGGACCTGGTAGGAGAAATCGGGCGTGAAACCTTCCAGATTGGCGGTGATGCGCCCCTGCCCTATGCCCTCGGTGATCGAACTGCCTTCCGCCTTCAACTCGCCGCTGGTGTAGTAGCTGAAAAGCGCGGCGCCGAGCGGATCGGCCAGCGCGATCTTGACGTCGCTTCTCCTGTTCTTCAATCCCGCCGCCACGCCGGCAAGCGTGCCGCCCGTGCCGACGGCCGAGACAAAGCCGTCCACCTTGCCATCGGTCTGCTTCCAGATTTCTTCCGCGGTCGTGCGGATATGGCCGTCACGATTGGCGATATTGTCGAACTGATTCGCCCAAATTGCGCCATTCGGCTCGCTTTTCGCGAGATTTTCCGCCAATCGGCCCGATATTTTCACATAATTGTTCGGGTTTTTGTAAGGAACCGCCGGAATTTCGATCAATTCCGCCCCCAAAACGCGCAAAGCGTCCTTCTTTTCCTGGCTTTGCGTGTCGGGAATCACGATGACGGTGCGGTATCCAAGGGCCTTGGCGACCACCGTCAGGCCGATGCCGGTGTTGCCCGCAGTACCCTCCACGATCACGCCACCGGGCCGCAGCAGCCCCTTTTCCTCGGCATCCCGGATGATGAACAGGCCGGCGCGATCCTTGACGGACTGGCCGGGATTCATGAATTCGGCCTTGCCGAGAATCTCGCAACCGGTTTCCTCGGAGGCACGCCGAAGCCTGATCAGCGGCGTGTTGCCAATAGCGTCGATCACCGAACGGTGCATGGGAGAGTTCCTTTTCTGCTGTCCGGTGACAGTAAAAACCGGGACGTATGCTTTCAAGGTAGGAAATTGCTTGGACCAGACGTAATCCGGACAGGATTAGCCGCCATTTGCTGGCGAACAGCTTCGATTTCCAGGCATGGTCGAGGCTGCGCGATATCGTTTCGCGCCTGCAAGTTGTCTCTGCCCTTCCCATGGGCGGTAGAGAACGATAGTTAGGTGCAAGTTCAGACGAGCCATTAGAGATTAAGAGCCATTATATGACTGGACTTTACCGGGCCAATCCGAAGGACGGTGTGGCCTGGATCACCGGTGCCAGCACCGGAATCGGGCGCGCGCTAGCATGCGAGCTTGCATCTGAGGGCTATACCGTCGCCGTGACCTCGCGCGACGAGGAACGTCTTGCCACGCTTGTCGAAGAAACGGCGGGAATGGATGGAAAGGTCATATCTTTTCCCTGCGACGTCACCGACCAGGCCGGGATGGAGAGGACCGCCGCCCGCATCGAGCGGGAAGCCGGAGAGATCGTCCTTTGCGTCTTCAATGCCGGCAATTACTTTCCAACGCGCGGCGAGCGTCTGGATGCCCTCAACATCCTCAAGACCTTTGAACTCAACCTGTTCGGCGTCGTCTACGGCATGGTTCCGGTGGTCGATCGCATGCGCCTGCGCGGCTACGGCCACATCGCGCTGGTCGGCTCCGCCTCTTCCTATTTCGGCTGGCCCTCGGCGGCCGCCTATGGCGCTTCCAAGGCCGCGCTGAACAACATGGCCGAGGCGCTGAAGCATGATTTCGACAAGATGAATATCCGCCTGCAGATCATCAATCCGGGCTTCGTCGATACGCCGCTCACCGAGCGCAACCGGCTTACGGCACCCGCGATGATCTCGGCGACGGATGCATCCAGGCGCATGGCGCGCGCCTTCCGCACCGGCGGTTTCGAGACGAGCTTTCCCCTGCGCTTCACCCTGCTGTTGAAACTTCTGCGGGTCCTGCCCTTTTCCCTCCGTTACCCGTTCGTCCACAAGGCGACCGGGTGGAAGAAAAGGCCGATGGCCGCCTGCCGCCGCTCGCGCATCGAACGGCAGACATAAAGAGCCTCAGGTGGCGAGGCCCCGGTGAGGCTTGGCATCGTGGGCAAACAGATAGATGAGCAGGGAAATTCCCAAGGCCACCGCGTAGAAGGTGAACAGCGCGCCATAGGCGGCATTTTCGGCATTCGGCGCCAGATTCGCCGTCACCACCGTTCCGGTGGCGAACTGCATCATGCCGACCCCGCCGACCGAGAAGAAATTCATCAGGGTGACCCCACGGCCGGTCAGATGCGCGGGCAGGAAGGCGCGCGCATGCGCCATCAGCAAGCCGTAGCTTCCCCCGGAAACACCGATCACCACCAGCACGATCGTTGCCGTGGTGACGCTGGTGAACGGATTGACGGCGAGATAGGAAATCGACGCCAGGCTGACGAGTCCACCTGCCACGGCCACCCATTTGCGCGTCCTGAAGATCTGGTCGAGCGGCCCGTAGACGAATGCGCCGGCCACCATCGACAGGGCCATGAAGAAGGTGACATCGCCGATCAGCAACGTGTCGGCGTGGTACACATCGGCCAGATAAGGCCCGGCCCACAGCCCGCGAATGCCCGCCGACGGCGCATAGGCGATGGCCGTCAGCGGTATGACCGGCCACAGCTTGCGCATGGAAAGGAGCTCGATATAGCCCGAAAAGCCCGAGCGTCCTGTCTGCTCGCTCTCGGTCTGCTTCGGATCGCGCACCAGCACCAGCGTGGCCACCGCCGTCAGCACGGTCAGGATGGCGAGCGCCACCATCACCGGGCGCCACCCGAATGCCTCCGAGGCGTTGGCCAGCGGCGAGGCGCCGATGACGTTGCCGGCAGTGCCGAAGGCCACCATCCACGACGCCAGCACCGCAAAGCGCGCCGGCAGGTAGATGCGTGCGAAGATGAACAGCGCGGCCATCAGCACCGGCGCGCAGCCGATGCCGATCAGGCCCATCGCGACCGTCACCATCCAGGGCTTCGTTGCCACGGCAAAGAGAAATGCCCCGCCGCCGCCGCAAACGGCCAGGAGCACGCCGGCGGTCTGGCGCGGTCCGAAGCGGTCGAGCGAAACGCCAATGGCGAATTGCGACAAGGCAAAGCAGAGGAAGAACGCGCCGGATGCTTCCGAAAGGTCAGCCTTGCTGGCCCCCAGTTCGGCCGTCAGCACCGGGGTCAGAACCGCCAGGAACGACCGATAGAACTGCGAAAGCACGTAGCCGATGGCGAGTGCGGCGATACCAGGCAAATCACGCTCCCCAGGTATGGTTCAGGTGCGGGACCACGCAACGCCAGATCGGGGATGATTTCAGGGAAAGGGTCATGCGGCGTTTTGAGTTATGGACGCCGCGCACCGACATGATGCGCAGCGTCATAGTGGCCCTAACGCATCATGCCGATCTCTACAATTAGCCCATAGTTACTTGAGGGTGGGCCACCGGTACATTTCCGGCGGTGCCGTTCAGGCTGCCCGGCTTGCCGGCTTGCGGCCGCCAAAATCCCTGCGCTTGCCACGGAATGGCTTCTTGGCATGCGGCGGCCTGTCCGTCGCTGCCTTGCCTGCGGACGGCTTCTTGCCGAACCCGTTTCGCGGCTTCTGCTCGCCGCGAGGCCGTGCCCTGGCTTCATCCTGCCCGGCATTGCTGTCAT
The DNA here is from genome assembly GCA_049646905.1 of Pseudaminobacter sp. GTDB lineage: Bacteria > Pseudomonadota > Alphaproteobacteria > Rhizobiales > Rhizobiaceae > Pseudaminobacter. Next base: position 5,550 of record JBARWP010000214.1, read on the forward strand.
TGGCCGCTTCGATCGGCGGGCGCCCGGTGCGCGGCGCGCCCTTCGGGTCGGGCTGGTCGAGATAGTCGGCCGCGACCGGCAGCTTCATGCGGATGATCTTTTCGACTTGCCGCAATTTGGCGTTCTCGCCCGGGTCGCAAAGCGTGATCGCGATGCCGTCGGCTCCGTTGCGGCCCGTGCGGCCGATACGGTGGACATAGCTCTCGGCTTCGTCCGGAAGGTCGAAATTCACCACATGGCTGATGCCGGGAACATCAATGCCGCGCGCGGCGATGTCGGTCGCCACAAGAATGCGCACCGAACCGTCGCGGAAGCCGTTCAGCGCCTTCTGGCGTGCATTCTGCGACTTGTTGCCGTGGATCACCGCCGCCTCGAAGCCGTCGCGACCGAGGTCGCGGGTGACGCGGTCGGCGCCATGCTTGGTGCGGGCAAAGACGATGACCGAGCGCATCGCCTCGTCGGCCAGCATCTGCGACAGGATCTGTCGCTTCTGCTTGACGCGGGCGAGCACCACGCTTTGCTTGATCTCGGCCGCCGTCGTGCCTTGCGGCGCGACTTGGACATGCACCGGGTCCTTCATGATGGTGCGGGCAAGCGACTCGATCTCGGCCGGCATGGTCGCTGAAAACAGCGCCGTCTGGCGATCCTTGTGGGTAGCCTTGGCCAGCCGACGGACATCGTGGATGAAGCCCATGTCGAGCATGCGGTCGGCCTCGTCCAGCACCAGCCAGCGGGTGTCCGACAGGTTGACCTCGCCCTCGCGCACCAGGTCGGTCAGGCGGCCGGGCGTTGCGACCAGCACGTCCACGCCGGGCGCCATCTTCTTGACCTGGCTGTGGCGCGACACGCCGCCGAGCACCAATGCCGTCGATACATGCAGGCCCTTAGTCAGCACGCGGATCGTCTCTTCGATCTGCACCGCAAGCTCGCGGGTCGGCGCCAGGATGAGCGCCCGCGCCGTCTTAGGCAGCCGCTTGGTGCCGAGCGCCACAATTTTGGTCAGGATCGGCAGGCTGAAGGCCGCCGTCTTGCCCGAACCGGTCTGGGCAACGGCCAGCACGTCGCGACCGGCAAGATGCGCCGGGATGGCCTCGACCTGCACCGGCTTCGGCGCGTCGTAACCCGCCGTATGGGTTGCCTTCAACAGGCCGCCGGAAATTCCAAGTTTGGCGAAACCGTTCAGTTCCGCAGTGTTTTCATTCGTCAAGTTCAATCTCTTTCATACGGCCCAAGCCGCAATAATCGCTCGCGACAAGGCGCAAACCTGCCGGCGAAATCATTTGTGGAAACGACAAGGCGGCGGGCATGTTCTTGCCCGCACGGCTGCGCTGTCGTGCCCGCCGACACCATGTCCGCAGGGCTCTTTCTCCAGAAAACCCTTTCATCGGGAGGAGAAACAGACGCAACCAGTCCCACCTTCGGGGAAAACCGGATTGCCCGGTTCAAGCGCCTATGCCGCCGCATATGGGGCAATACGAGCGGAAAAGCAAATGGTTTTTGTGCAACGCAGCAAAACTGACTGCGTGCCGGGCTACCCGGCTGCCGCCTTCGCGAGGTCTGCGAGCTTCAGCACTGTGTTCCAGTTTCGCGCGGTGTTGGCCACACCGATGCCCTTGTCGAACTTCTCTGCAAGCTTCGATGTGCCGAAGCCGTTCGGCGTATGAAGATAGGCAACCTTGCCCACCACCTCGATGCTTTCGCCGGCAGCCGCGAATGCCCGCAGCGCCTCCACCCTGCCCGCCTCGGGCTGCTGCGCCAGTACCGCCGCATGCAGGAATTTCGGGACGGAAACCGCCTTCGGGAACGGATTGTTCGCGATCAGTTCGTCCCACTCAGCTCGCGTCGGCGCATAGATCGCTTTCTCGAAGCCGAATTCCCGCGCACATATGCCGGCAATGGTCGAGATCACCTTCTCGCGCGCCAGCGTACTCCTGAGCACCGCATTGCCGCTGTTGATATAGGTCGCGACATTCTCAAAACCGGCCTCGCCCAGCGCCTCGCGCAGCGGCTTCGTCGGAAGCTGGGTTGCTCCCCCGACACCTCGAAACAGGATGATATAGACGGTCATCGGCGTCCGCTCCGATCAGATCACCAGCCCGGCGATCGTCTCATTGTCGGTGATATCCTGATAGGCCCAGCCAGCCTCGTGGAAGCGCTTGGCCAGCACCTCGAAATTCTTGCGATCCTTGGTCTCGATGCCGATCAGCACGGAGCCGAAATTGCGGGCCGACTTCTTCAGATATTCGAAGCGGGCGATATCGTCATCCGGCCCGAGCAGGCCGAGGAAGTCGCGCAGCGCGCCCGGCCGTTGCGGGAAGCGGAAGATGAAATATTTCTTCAAGCCCTCGAAGCGCAGCGCCCGTTCCTTCACATCCGGCAAGCGCTCGAAATCGAAATTGCCGCCGGAGACGACCAGCACGATCGTCTTGCCGCGAATGTCCTTGCGGGGAAAATCCTTCAACGCATCGATCGCCAACGCGCCGGCGGGCTCCAGCACCACGCCTTCGATGTTCAGCATCTCGATCATGGTGGCGCAGAGGCGGTTTTCGGGGATGAGCCGCACCGCACTTTCATCGAAATCCTTGAGGTGACGAAATGTTTCCCGGCCGATCTCGGCCACGGCCGCACCGTCGACGAAATTGTCGACCCGGTCGAGCTTCACGCGCTTGCCCGCGCGCAGGCTCTCTTTCAGGCTTGCAGCGCCGGCCGGTTCGCAAAAGACGAAGCGAGGCGTCAAACCCTTCTCGCGAAAATAGCCGGTCACTCCCGCAGCCAGCCCGCCGCCGCCCACCGGCAGCACGACCATGTCGGCGGTGCGGCCCTCTGGCAGTTGCGCCAGGATTTCGAGGGCGACCGTCGCCTGGCCCTCGATGATATCCTTGTGGTCGAAGGGCGGCACCATATGTGCGCCCGCGCTTTCGGTGAAGTCGAGCGCCGCGCGATAGCAGGCGTCGAAGAAGTCGCCGACCAGCCGGATCTCGACGAAGTCACCGCCGAATAGCCGCGTCTTGTCGATCTTCTGCTGCGGCGTGGTAACCGGCATGAAGACGACGCCTTTCTTGCCGAAATGCCGGCAGACGAAGGCAAAACCCTGCGCGTGGTTGCCGGCTGACGCGCAGACGAAAAGCTCGGCATTGTTCCCGGCGGCAAGCGTCTTGCGGAAGAAGTTGAAGGCTCCGCGGATCTTGTAGGAGCGCACCGGCGACAGGTCCTCCCGCTTCAGGAAGACATGCGCTCCGGTCTTGCGCGACAAATAGCTGTTCTCCTGCAGCGGGGTCGGTGGAAACAGTTCGCGCACGGCCGATGCTGCCACTGAAACCTTGTCGGCAAAACTTGTCATCACAACAGTCCTTTGCCGCCGCCCCCAAGGCGACGTTTTCCCTCATCGGATATCCCGAAACAGGCAGGCAACGCCCCATCCATGCACAAGAGACCCGCGCCCGGCTATTGCATATTCGCCGGGATGACGCCACTGTCGCCTGCCTGTGGCCATGTCCAGGGGATCGGACGGCCGCGACAGCAGGGGTCTCGTCCTTACGTGAATAGAATTGCCATTCGCGCCGCGATCCATGTTGCTGCGGTCTTTGCCATGTACCTCTCGGCCGCGATGCTGATCCCGGCCATCGTCGATCTCTACTACGGCAATGACGACTGGCAGGTTTTCGGCTTTTCCTCGCTGTTCATGGGAGGCCTCGCAATGGCCGTCGCCTTGGCCACGCGGGGGAACGCCCCGCCCGTCTCGACGCGATTCGGCTTCCTGCTGGTCAACCTGCTGTGGCTGACGCTGGCGCTGGCCGGGGCGGTGCCGTTTCTCGCCTCATCGCTCGAAATGAGCCTCACCGATGCGGTGTTCGAATCGGTGTCCGGCATCACGACGACCGGCTCGACCGTCATCAACGGCCTCGACCGGGCACCGCCCGGCCTTCTGATGTGGCGCTCGCTGCTGACCTTCATGGGCGGCCTCGGCGTCATCGCGCTCGGCCTGTTCCTGCTGCCCTTCCTCAACATCGGCGGCATTTCCTATTTCAAGATCGAGTCCTCCGACATCGAGGACCGACCCTTCGAGCGCTTCCAGACCTTCACCGTCAGCCTCATCAGCATCTACACCGTGCTCGTGGTCGCCTGCACGCTTTGCTATACGGCCGCCGGCATGGAGCCCTTCCATGCCGTCAACCATGCCATGTCCACGGTCGCGACCGGCGGTTTTTCGACCCATGACACCTCGTTCCTGCGCTATGCCGACAACCCCGCCATCCTGTGGACCGGCACGATCTTCATGTTCGTGGGCGGCCTGCCCTTCTCCATCATGATCCTGTTTGCCATTCGCGGCCGCTTCGATGCGCTGCGCGATCCGCAGATCAGGGTCTATGCGACCTATTGCCTGCTCTTCGTCATCGGCGTCGCGATCTACCTGCGCGTTTATTCCGAGACGCCGTTTTTCCTGGCACTGACGCAATCGGCCTTCAACGTCACCTCGGTGATCACGACGGCCGGTTTTGCGAGCCAGGACTACACCTTGTGGGGGCCGTTTGCCGTCACCTGCATCTTCGTGGCCACCTTTCTCGGCGGCTGCTCGGGTTCCACCACCGGCGGCATCAAGGCCTATCGCTTCCTGATCCTGTTCGAGCTGATGAACAACGGCCTGCGCCGGCTGGTCTATCCAAACACGGTGCAGCCCGTGCGTTATGGCGAGCGCTCCGTGCCCGACGAGATGCAGCGCGCCGTCGTCCTGTTCATCTCCTCCTTCATGGTGCTTTGGGCCATCATCACCATGCTCCTGGGCGCGACCGGTCTGGAATTCGTCACCGCCGTCACCGGCGCGCTCACCGCACTCACCAATGTCGGGCCAGGGCTGGGGCCAATCATCGGCCCGGTCGGCAACTTCTCCTCGCTACCGGATGCGGCCAAATGGATATTGTCGGCGGCAATGCTGCTGGGACGGCTCGAAATCCTTGCCGTGCTGGTGCTGTTCACGCCGACATTCTGGGGACGATGAACGTAACCGGACGGCAACAAGCCGGCTGCAATCGAACCAGCGGCGGCGGCATGGCGGCTGGACCGGAGACGCGGCACGCCCTATCAGGTTCAAAATGATGTTTCGGTCCTTGTCCATCAGGCTCGGTATTGTTGCCGTGGTGCTTATGCTCGCCGGCTGCGCGGGCCAGAACGCCCGCGAACTGCTGGTCGATGCCGCCGTCGCTGCTCCGGCCGAGGCGATTGCCGGCCGGCACCAGATTTTCGTCGCCACCACCCGCGCCAAGGCGACGAATGTGCGCGAGGTCTATGCCGGCGAGCGCTCCCCCACCGTGACCTTTGCCGAGGTGTCGATGACGGTGCCCGCCATCCACGAGGCCGGCGCGATCGAGCGGCGCAAGCAGAACCAGCGGCCTGACCCGGCCAGATATTTCACCGCCGAAAGCATCACCACCTTCAACAGCAGCGATGCTTTCTCGAATTCGCTGCGTGCCGACATCGCCGCGCGTGGCGGCCGCGCGCTGGTCTTCATCCATGGCTACAACACCACCTTCGACAGCGCCGTCTACCGGCTGACGCAGATCGTGCACGATGCCGGCTACGCCGGGACGCCGGTGCTGTTTTCCTGGGCCTCCGGCGGCAGGCTCGCCGACTATGTCTATGACAACAACAGCGCCACCGCCGCGCGCGACGCGCTGGAGCAGACGCTGCGGCTGGTCGCCCGTTCCGGCGCCAAGCGCATCGACATCATCGCGCATTCGATGGGCACCTGGGCGACGATGGAAGCGCTGCGCCAGCTCGCCATCACCGACGACCGCGACCTGCACGGCAAGCTCGGCGACGTCGTCCTTGCCTCACCCGACATCGATGTCGACGTCTTCAAGAGCCAGATGAGGCGCTACGGCAAGCCCGACAAGCCGTTCTTCCTGTTCCTGTCGGGCGACGACCGCGCGCTGGAACTATCGCGCATCATCGCCGGCAACAAGCCGCGGCTCGGCGGCTACAAGGACGCCGCCGACATCGCTAGCCTCGGCGTCACGGTGATCGACCTTACAAATGTCACCGCCGGCGACAGGCTCAACCACACCAAATTCGCCGATAATCCGACCCTGATCGCCCTGCTTGGCGAGAAACTGGCCGAAGACGATACGCTGGACGCCACCCGGCCGCAGGTCGGCGACCGGATCGGTACGCTGGCGGGAGGTATCACCCAGACGATCACCTCGGCGGCCGAGATCGTCATTACCACGCCGTTCGAGGTCCTCAACGTCGTGGTCGGCGGCAAATAGAGCGCCTTGCGTCCAGCAAGGTCCACAAAGCGCGCTCCAACACCTTGATTGAGCATCGGAATAGTTCGAGAACCGGAAACCACCTTTTGGCCCGATGCCCTAGCTTCTCGCAGGACAGTCCGGTTGTACGCGTCAAAGACGCGGTATAGGAGACTTGATCGGCATTGGCCGGCAGGACTCTGAATGGAATGGTGACGAAGCTGTTCTCGAATGCCCGCGTGCTCTGGCTCAGCCTGGGCGTGCTGGCGTTCGCGGTGACGATCGTCGTGTTCGGCGGCTCCTTTGCGACCCGCACCTATCTCGATCAGGCCGCCGCGCGCGGTGAAAACACGCTTCGCCTCGCGGTGGCGGCACTGCGCGGCCATATGAGCCGCTTCGAGCCCCTGCCCGCGCTAATTGCCGACCATGACGACATCAAGGCGCTGGTGAACAATCCCGGTAACGCGGTGCTGCGGGCCGAAGCCAATCTCTATCTCAAGGAAATCAATGCGCTCCTGAAGTCGTCCGACATCTATGTGCTGCTGACCGATGGGGAAACCATCGCCGCCAGCAACTACGATGCGCCGCTGAGCTTCGTCGGCCAGAACTTCAGCTACCGCCCCTATTACCAGGATGCCGTCCAGGGCAGGCATGGGCGTTTCTTCGCGCTTGGAACGACATCGCTCAAGCGCGGCTATTATTTCTCCGCGCCGGTATGGATTGGCAGCGAGATCCGCGGCGTGGTCGTCTTCAAGGTCGATATCGAGCCCATCGAAACCTCCTGGAAGGGAGGCGAATACGAAATCATCGTCTCCGACCCCGAAGGCATCATCTTCATGACCGGCCGGCCGGAATGGCTCTATTCCGGCCTCCTGCCGCTGACCCGCGAGCGGCTGGCGCGAACCGAGGCCTCGCGCCGCTATGCCAATGCGACGCTGCGCGACCTTCCGGTCAAATATGGCCGCTTCCAGGATGTGCATCGGTTGATGAACATTACGTCCGGCGACACCAGCCGCGAATATCTGGTGCTGGACGAGCCCATGGCGGAAGCCGGCTGGACCGTCAGCGTCCTGCTCGACACGAGTTCGGCCCATGCGCAGGCGCTCTCCAGCGTGGCGGCGGGCCTGCTGCTGCTCAGCCTCGCCACGCTTGGCGGCACGATCATCTACCAGCGGCGCGCACGGCTTGCCGAGCGCATGCAGATGCAGCGCAACGCACGCGAAGAGCTGGAACACAGGGTCGAGGAGCGCACCGCCGATCTCGCCTCGGTCAACAGCCGGCTCGAACGCGAGGTGGCCGAGCGCCGCGCCACCGAGCAGAAACTGCGCAAGACCCAGGCCGATCTCATCCAGGCCGGCAAGCTTGCCGCACTGGGCCAGATGTCGGCCGCCCTTTCGCACGAGTTCAACCAGCCGCTGGCAGCCGTCAAGACCTATGCCGACAATGCCGCGATCCTGATCGACCGCGAGCGCATCGCCGATGCGCGCGACAACGTCTCGCGCATCTCCGCCCTGACCGACCGCATGGCGGCCATCAGCCGTCACCTGCGCAATTTCGCGCGCAAGCCCAATGAGAGGCTGGGGCCGGTCGCGCTGGCGGAGGTGATCGACGACACGCTAGAGATCGTGGGCTGGCGGCTCAAGGCGGCGGGCGCGACGGTCACGATCGATCTCGGCCAGACGCCGCCTGTCGTGCATGCCGGCAGCATTCGCCTCCAGCAGGTGCTGGTCAACATCATCTCCAACGCCGCGGATGCGGTCGAAGGCCTGCCCGAGCGCACCATCGAGCTTTCCGCCCGGCGGGAGGGCGACACGGTTGCCATCACCATACGTGATCGCGGCCCCGGTGTGCCGGATGCCATCGCCGCACGCATCTTCGATCCGTTCTTCTCCACCAAGGGCGTGGGCAAGGGTCTCGGGCTGGGCCTGTCGATTTCCTATAATATCGTCAAGGACTTCGGCGGGCATCTTTCGGTAGAGAATCACCCCGGGGGCGGCGCGGTGTTCCGTATCGACCTCACCGCCGCGGACGCCATCAACCAAGAGGCCGCCGAATGACGACGCCGCCGGTGCTGCTGGTCGAGGACGAGGACGAGTTGCGCCGGTCGACCGCGCAGTCGCTGGACCTGTCCGGGTTTCAGGTACGCGATCTGGCCAGCGCCGAACGTGCGCTCGACTTCGTCAATCCCGGCTTCAAGGGCGTCGTGATCACCGATATCCGTATGCCCGGCATGGACGGAATGACGCTGATGGGCCGCATCCGCGAGATCGATGCCGATATCCCGGTGATCCTCACCACCGGCCATGGCGACGTGCAGCTTGCGGTCAAGGCGATGCGCGAGGGCGCCTATGATTTCATCGAAAAGCCCTTCACCACCGAGCATCTTGCAACAGTGGTGGCGCGTGCGCTCGACCGGCGCAGCCTGGTCCTGGAAAACCGCCTGCTGCGCGCAGTCGCCGGCAAGCGCGACGATATCGAGACGCGCCTGCCTGGCCGTACCCAGGTTATGGTCGACCTGCGCTACCGCCTGCGCGCGGTTGCCGCCACCGATGCCGACGTGCTCGTCATCGGCGACACCGGCACCGGCAAGGAGGTTGCGGCCCGCGCATTGCACGATGTCAGCGGGCGCGCCAGCAAGCCGTTTGTGGCGATCAATTGCGCGGCCCTGCCGGCCAACCTGATCGAAAGCGAGCTGTTCGGCCATGAGGCCGGCGCGTTCGCCGGCGCCATCCGTGCCCGTTTCGGCAAGTTCGAGCACGCACGCGGCGGCACCATCCTGCTCGACGAAATCGGCTCCATGCCCGCCGACCTCCAGGCCAAGCTGCTGCGCGTCATTCAGGAACGCGTCATCACCCGCCTCGGCTCGAACGAACCGATCCCGCTGGATGTGCGCTTCATCGCCACCAGCAAGACCGATCTGGAAGAAGAGGTTGCGGCCGGCCGCTTCCGGGCCGACCTGCTTTACCGGCTCAATGTCGTCACGCTGCGCCTGCCCTCTCTTGCCGCACGCCGCGAAGACGTGCCGCTGCTTTTCCTGCAACTCGTGCGCGAAGCCGCAGCGCGCTACCGCCGCGACGAAGTCGACGTGCCGCCGCATGTGATTGCCGACATTTCGGACCGGAACTGGCCCGGAAACGTGCGTGAATTGCGCAACGCCGCCGACCGCTACGTGCTCGGCCTGGGCCTGAAGCCGGACGAAGACGCCTCCCCGGCGGACAGCCCTTCGCGACTTGCCGATCGCGTGGCCGATTTCGAAAAAAGCGTGATCTCCGGGGCGCTGCTTGCCCATGGCGGCAGCCTGAAGGCCGTCTATGAATCGCTCGGAATCTCGCGCAAGACGCTTTACGAGAAGATGCAGCGCTACGGCCTCGACAAGCGCTATTCGGGTCAGGAATAGCCGCTTTCGGCCCGGCTTGAGCGTGCCGATGTGTGGGATTGCACCCACGCCCGGCGAGAGATGTTACCTTTTCCACCCATTTTGGCCCGGCAAGGCCCATTAATCCGTGCCTGCCTGCCATTTGGGTTTGCGAACGGGCGCTGCGGCTCCGCTTATTGTAACATCCATCACCGGTGCAGAAGGAGCCTTCGCACCCGATGGCCGATTCAAAATCCTGGGAGGATTTCCATGAAAAAGCTTCTCGCCGCGCTCAGCGCGGTCGCCGCCCTTTCGCTCACGTCGTTTTCTGCCGAGGCGCAAACCTATCCGGAGCGCGCCATCACCATCGTCGTGCCGTTCTCGGCCGGTGGGCCGACCGACACGGTCACGCGACTGGTCGCCGAAGCCATGTCGAAAGATCTCGGCCAGCAAGTGCTGGTGGAGAATGTCGGCGGTGCCGGCGGAACCCTCGGCGCCGGTCGCGTTGCCAGCGCCGAAGCGGACGGCTACACGCTTTTGCTGCACCATATCGGCATGGCCACCAGCGCCACGCTCTATCGCAAGCTCGCCTATGACACGCTGAACGCCTTCGAATATATCGGCCTCGTCACCGAGGTGCCGATGACGATAGTCGCCCGCAAGGACCTGGAGCCGACCGACATCAAGGGTCTGGTCGAATATGCCAAGGCCAACAAGGATACGGTCACCGTGGCCAATGCCGGCATCGGCGCTGCCTCGCATCTTTGCGGCATGCTGTTCATGAGCGCCATCCAGACGCCGCTGGTCACCGTGCCATACAAGGGCACCGGGCCGGCCATGACCGATCTGCTCGGCAGCCAGGTCGACATCATGTGTGACCAGACCACCAACACCACCAAGCAGATCCAGGCCGGCACCATCAAGGCCTATGCCGTCACCACGCCGGAGCGCCTGGAAATCCTGCCCGACCTCCCGACGACCACGGAATCCGGCATCGAGGGCATGGAAGTCTCGATCTGGCACGGGCTCTATGCACCGAAGGGAACACCGGCCGAGATCGTCGATCGCTTGTCCAAGTCGCTTCAGGTCGCGCTGAGCGATGAAAACGTGACCGCTCGCTTTGCCGAACTCGGCACCTCGCCCTCCCCGCAGGAGGACGCCACGCCTGCGGCGCTCAAGGAAAAGGTGGAAAGCGAAATCGCACGCTGGAAGCCGATCATCGACGCAGCCGGCCAGTACGCCGACTAGCCTGATCCAGGTGGAAAACGGTGGCGGATGCCTGCTTATGCGGGCTCCGCCCCCTCATCCAACTCCATAAGCGCTATCGGCGCGCCCGCTTGAAGGAATTGCCATGAAGTCCTTCTCGATCGATACGGTCAACGGCCTCTGCGCCGCCTTTTTCATCGGCCTCGGCCTGTTCTTTGCCCAGCAGTCGCTCAGCCTCGAACTCGGAACCGCGTTCCGCATGGGGCCGGGCTACTTTCCGCTGATACTGGCGCTGGTTCTCGTCATTCTCGGCGTGGTCATCCTGATCGACGCCGTTCGCGTCGAGAGCGAACCGATCGGGCATATCGCCTGGCGCGGCATATTCTTCATTCTGCCGGCCCCGATCTTCTTCGGGCTAACCGTGCGCGGCCTGGGCTTCGTGCCCTCCATCTTCCTCGCCGGCCTTATCGCCGGTTTCGCCAGCCAGAAGATGAAACCCTCCATTGCCCTTCTCCTGGCGGCGGGGCTCACGCTGTTTACAGTCATCGTCTTCAGCTATGCGCTTGGCCTGCCTTTCCGGCGGTTCGGCCCCTGGATCGGCTTCTGAGGGTAAGCAAATGGAACTTTTCAACAATCTCGCCCTCGGCTTCGCCACCGCCTCCACGGTGTGGAACATGCTGTTTTGCCTGATCGGCGTCATGCTCGGCACGCTGATCGGCGTGCTTCCCGGCATCGGCGCGACGGCCACCATCGCCATGCTGCTGCCGATCACCTTCCAGATCGGCGATCCCGTCTCGGCGCTGATCATGCTATCGGGCATCTATTACGGCGCCCAGTATGGCGGCTCGACGACCGCAATCCTCATCAACATGCCGGGCGAATCCTCCTCGGCCGTGACCGCGATCGACGGCTACCAGATGGCCCGGCAGGGACGCGCCGGCGTAGCACTTGCCGTCGCCGCAATCGGCTCCTTCTTCGCCGGCACGGTCTCGACCTTCCTCGTCGCATTGTTTGCACCGCCCCTGACGGCAATCGCGCTGCAATTCGGCGCCGCGGAATATTTCTCGCTGATGGTAGTCGGCCTCGTCTCCTCCATCGCGCTGGCGCATGGGTCGATCATCAAGGCGCTCGGCATGGTGGTGCTCGGGCTTCTGCTCGGCCTCGTCGGCACCGACATCTACACCGGCACCCCGCGCTTCACGCTCGGCATCACCGAATATGCCGACGGCTTGAACTTCGTCGCGGTTGCGGTCGGCGTCTTCGGCATCGCCGAAATCCTGCGCAATCTCGAAAACGAAAAAGCCCGTGACGTGCTGATGGCCAAGGTGACCGGCCTGCTGCCAACGCCGGACGACTTCAAGCGCATGGCGGCACCCGTCGTGCGCGGCACCGCCATCGGCTCGGCTTTGGGCATCCTGCCGGGCGGCGGCGCCATCCTTGCCTCCTTTGCCTCCTACACGGTCGAAAAACGTCTGTCGGACAGGCCCGAGGAATTCGGCAGGGGCGCCATCGCCGGCGTGGCCGGACCGGAATCGGCCAACAATGCCGGCGCGCAGACCTCCTTCATCCCGATGCTGACGCTCGGCATCCCGGCCAATCCGGTGATGGCGCTTATGATCGGCGCAATGATCATCCAGGGCATCGTGCCCGGCCCGAACGTGGCGACCGAACAGCCGGCGCTGTTCTGGGGCATCATCGCCTCGATGTGGATCGGCAACCTGATGCTGATCATCCTCAACCTGCCGCTGATCGGCCTGTGGGTGAAGCTGCTCACCATCCCCTATTACGTGCTGTTCCCGATCATCATGGCGTTCTGCTCGATCGGCGTCTACAGCGTGAACTCCAACGTCTACGACCTCTACGCCGTCGCCTTCTTCGGGCTGCTCGGCTACGTGCTCTTGAAGCTGCGCTGCGAACCGGCACCGCTGCTGCTCGGCTTCGTGCTGGGGCCGCTGCTGGAGGAAAATCTGCGCCGCGCCATGATCCTCTCGCGCGGCGATCCGACGACCTTCTTCACACGGCCGATCAGCGCCATACTGCTGGCGATCTCGCTCGCCGTGCTGGTGATCGTCTTCCTGCCCAGCGTCAAGAAGAAGCGCGAAGAGGTTTTCGTCGAGGAGAATTGATATTCCGCTCTTTGCAAGCCGGCACGGGTCCATTACCTGTGTCGGCGTTGCGGACGTGGCGGAACTGGTAGACGCAAGGGACTTAAAATCCCTCGGAGCAATCCGTACGGGTTCGATTCCCGTCGTCCGCACCATCTGGTTTGTCGTCTTCAACCATATGGTTAGTGCCCTTCCCTGACACCGGCATTGACGCCTTCAACCGCGAGGACGAAGCTTGCCAGCGGGAGGGGGGTGTGAATGGAACCTTTATTCGTCGGGGCGGCCGTGCTCTGGCTTGTCCTAAACGGCACCGCAATCTGGGCATTCGGCGGCAAGTGGCGGACTGCGGCACTGATTCCCGCCGCAGCGATGGCACTTGCGATCGCGGTGGCCGTATTCGGCATCCTCGGAGGTTCCAATCTGGCGCCGATCTGGGTGGTGTTTGCGCTGCCCTTGTGCCTGGCATGGATATTGGCCCTGTGGGTCGTCAAGGCGGCCGCCTGGGTCCTGATGAGATGACTGCCCCACGCAAAGGCTGACTGGAATTTCCTGGATACAATTTACCTTTCGCGCCATCACCCTGCGGTTCTTCTTGTCTCAACCGAATAGCTTATTAGACCAGATGCAGCTTTTTCATCCTGCTTCATGGCATTCCGGCGCCCAGGTTTCTAAATAGCTGGGACTTGTCGCCCTCAGCAGGAACTATCTTCCGGAGATTTGCATGGCCGCGCAGCTTTTCACGCCGATCACGCTCGGTTCGCTCGAACTTCCCAACCGCATCGCCATCGCGCCGATGTGCCAATATTCCGCAGATGACGGCTCGGCCACCGACTGGCATCTCCAGCACTGGATGAACCTGGCCATGTCGGGCGCCGGCATGGTCACGGTCGAAATGACCGATGTCGAGCGGCGCGGACGCATCAGCCACGGCTGCCTCGGCCTTTATTCGGACCACAACGAGGCTGCCGCACGCCGCACGCTCGATGCGGCGCGTCGCGTTGCGGCACCGGGTACCAAATTCGGCACCCAGCTTGCCCATGCGGGGCGCAAGGCCTCGAACCGGCGCCCATGGGAAGGCGGCACCGCGCTTCAGGCCAATGAAGACCCCTGGCCGATCGTATCGGCCTCGGCCCTCGCCTTCGACGAAGGCTGGCAGACGCCGCAAGCGCTGGACGAAGACGGCATCGCGCTTGTCATCGCCCGCTTCGCCGATGCCGCGCAGCGGGCCGCGCGCGCGGGCTTCGATTTCATCGAGCTACATTCCGCCCATGGCTATCTGCTGCATCAGTTCCTGTCGCCGCTCTCCAACAAGCGCACGGACAAATGGGGCGGCTCGCTGGAAAACCGCATGCGTTTTCCGATCGAGGTCGCCAAGGCGGTGGCCAAGGCCGCGCCCGACCTGATGTTCGGCGCGCGCATGTCGGTTACCGATTGGGTCGAGGGCGGCTTCACGGTGGAGGAAGCGATCGAGGTCGCCAAGGCCTACAAGGCCGCGGGTGCGGCCTATATCTGCTGCTCGAGCGGCGGCAACTCGCCGCTGCAGAAAATCCCGACCGGGCCGGGCTATCAGGTCCATCTGGCAACGGCCATACGCGAAGGCGCCGGCATCCCCACCCGCGCGGTCGGCATGATCGACGATCCGCACCAGGCCGAGGCGATCATCGCGGAAGGCAAGGCGG
>JBARWP010000215.1:0-10175 GCA_049646905.1 Pseudaminobacter sp.
CAATAGGACCAGTTGCGCGCCTTGGCGATGACGAAGTCCCGGACAACATGGAGTTTTGCCTGGTTCTTCATCGCTTCCGGGTAGCAGAAATAGGTGTCGAAGGACGGCACCTCGGTTTCATCCAGCAACTGGATCAGGCCGGATTCCTTGCTCACCACATAGTCGGGCAGCATGGCGATGCCCGCACCGGTCCGCACCGCGCGCTTGATCGACAATATATCGTTGATCTGCAGGTTGGCGATGCGCTGCCCGCCCTCGAAGTCGCCGACGGTCTCAAGCCAATTCAGTTCGCTCAGATGAGAGGGCACCGGCAACCCGAAAGTCACGATACGGTGGTTCTTCAGATCGGCTATCGTCGCCGGCTTGCCGTATTTGCTGACATAGGACGGCGAGGCGTAGAGGTGGAAATGCACGGTGAACAGCCGCCGCTGGATGAGGTCCGGCTGTTGCGGCTGGCGCAGCCTGATCGCACAGTCCGCCTGCCGCATCGTCAGGTCGAGTTCCTCATTGGCCAGGATGAGCTGCAGGTTGATCTCGGGATAGAGTTCGAGGAATTCATGCAACCGGTCGGTCAGCCAGCCCGATCCCAGCCCTACCGTCGTCGTCACCCGCAGTACGCCGGAGGGCCGGTCCTTGGCCTCCGTCAGCCGCGTCTTGATCGATTCGAGCTTCATCAGCACGTCATGCGCCGTGCGGAACAGCATCTCGCCCTGCTCGGTCAGCACCAGGCCGCGCGCATGGCGATGGAACAGCGGCACGCCGACATCATGTTCCAGCGCGCTGACCTGCCGCGAGATCGCCGATTGCGACAGGCGCAGCGTCTCGGCGGCATGCGTAAACGACCCGGCTTCCGCCGCGGCGTGAAACACGCGTAGCTTGTCCCAGTCCAGTGCCATGATTCCCCTCGTTCCGCCGGCCTTTTACCGAGCCGGTCGCCTATTCCGCCGCTTCGCGGTGCACCTCTATGCCTGCCAGATATTTTTCCGCTTCCAGCGCCGCCATGCAGCCCAAGCCCGCCGCCGTCACCGCCTGGCGGTAGACATCGTCGGTCACGTCGCCTGCTGCGAACACACCCGGCACGCTGGTCCTGGTCGAATCCGGCTCCGTCCACAGATAGCCGTTCGGCTTCTGCTTGAGCTTGCCGACGAACAGTTCCACCGCCGGCGCATGGCCGATCGCCACGAACACACCGTCCACCGGCAGCAATGTCTCGGCTCCCGTCACCACATTGCGCAGCTTCAGGCCGTTGGCCGAAGGCGGCAGCGGCGGCTTGCCGGGCATGCCGGTGATCTCGTCCACCACCGTATCCCAGATGACCCTGACGTTTTCGGCCTTTGCCAGCCGCTCGCGCAGGATACGCTCGGCCCGGAACTCGCTGCGCCGGTGGATCACCGTCACGCTCCTTGCCAGATTGGCCAGGTAGAGCGCTTCCTCCACCGCCGTATTGCCGCCGCCGACCACAGCAACATCCTTGCCGCGATAGAAGAAGCCGTCGCAAGTGGCGCATGCCGAGACGCCGAAGCCCATGTAGGTCTGCTCGCTCGGGATGCCGAGCCATTTCGCCTGTGCGCCGGTGGCGATAATCAGGGCATCGCAGGTGTATTGCGTTCCCGAATCGCCCTTGAGCCGGAACGGCCGCACGTCCAGATCGACCTCGGTGATGAGGTCGTTGACCATCTCGGTGCCGACATGCTCGGCCTGCTTGAGCATCTGCTCCATCAGCCACGGCCCCTGGATCGGCTCGGCAAAGCCCGGATAATTCTCCACATCGGTGGTGATCATCAATTGCCCGCCCTGCTGCATTCCGGCCACCAGCACCGGTTTCAGCATCGCGCGCGCGGCATAGATGGCCGCCGTATAACCGGCCGGCCCGGAGCCGACAATCAGAACAGGCGCATGTTTCGTGGTCATGAAAAACCTTCGCGGGCGAAAATTCGCATTGTGCGTTGCAACGAAATATCGTGGCTAATTTAGGTTGGGACAGACGCCGCAGCAAGGCGGCGCATCGATAGTCCCCGGAAAGCTTTGTCGCAGGGCGTATCCCTCGCATGACAGACTGCCGGCACCGCGCAAACTGTGTTTCAGGCCTGACGAAATCAAACTGATCGTTTATTACTCGGCGGCGAAAGATTCTTGCGCCCTCTCCGACCCATCCTGGAACTGGATAAATGACGATAAAGGCCGACCTCGACGCCATCGACTGGAAAATCCTGCGAGAATTGCAGGAGGAAGGGCGCATGACCAATGTCGAATTGTCGCGCCGCGTCGGCATTTCCGCGCCGCCCTGCCTGCGCCGCGTCAAGCGGCTGGAAGACGCCGGCATCATCCGCGGCTATCGGGCGCTGCTCAATGCGCCTGCGCTGGGCATGGACGTCGTCGCCTTCTGCCTTGTGGGCCTGCATCATCATGCTGAGGTCGAACTGAAGGCCTTTGCCGACCGCACTCGCCATTGGCCGATCGTGCGCCAAGCCTGGATGGTTTCGGGCGACAGCGACTTCATGCTCCACTGCGTCGCCAGCGACCTCGGCAGCTTCCAGACCTTCGTCATCGAGGAACTGGCGTCCGCGCCCAATGTCGATACGGTGCGCACCGCGCTCACCATCCGCCAGGTCAAGGACGAAGGCGCGGTGGCGATAGACGGGACGCGTGCATGAACATCGTCGTCTTCGACACGGCTATCGGCTCGCCCAACCTGGGCGACCAGATCATCATGGAGGCCAGATTGCTCTGTCCCTGACAGTGTTGGCTAGCGGGCCGCCGCATTGGCCACCCGTACCGAAAGCCGGTACCAGGTCCGCCTGACCTCGCGCGACAGCACCTCGCTGAACGGCTTGGCCTTCTGCTGGATCACCGTGCCGCCCAGCAGATGGTCGATCTGGCGGATGCAGACCGGCATCGCGGCCAGGACGCGCGCATTGCTCAGCCAGCGCATCTGAAGTGTCGTGTCGATCGGGCGGTCGAACCGCTCGGTCGCCTTCAGCAACTCGATCGCGGCCTGACGCCCGACCAGTTGCATCTGCGTGCCCAAGCCAGCCTGCAGGGGCTGGCAGAGCATCCTGGTTTCCTCACCGCCGATGCGTGCGCCCTTGTCCGTGCCATCGCGGCGCGGAAAGCGAATGAAGTCGCCGGGCCGGATATTGGCGAGCGCCATGGCCAGCACGGCAGGAAACAGCTTTGCATCCACCTCAACATCGTCTTCCACGATCAGGCCGGCATCGAGTTGCCGGTCGACGATCTCCCGCCACACCTTGCGATGCGACAGGAAACAGCCGATCTCGGCCTTGCGCAGTTCGAACGGATAGCGCGGGCGATGGATTTCCCTCCGGTAGACGGTCGCGACCTGCTTGTCGGTCATGGCGGCACCATCCACCGCATCGACGACATGGACAGGCAACGGCAGCGACGATTTCAGCGCATCGACCTGCGGCCGGCGCTTCTGCGCGCGCGCAAGGTGGATAATGAAGGCTTCTGCATGCATCAATCGGTACTCCAGACCTTTTGGTAGAATGCCCCTATCGCCTCTGCCTCACGCTGCAAGGCAAATAGCCTGCCCACCCGCTCCAGGCCAGCCCTGCCTGCTGAGTCTCTTTCGACATCGTCATCCATCAGGCGGCCCGCAGCCTGCACCATCGCCTCGAGATCGTCGCGCGGGATCACCTGACCGCTCACGCCGTCCTCGATCAATTCGGAAAAGGCGCCGACATCGCTTGCCACCACCGGCACCCCGGTCGCCATCGCCTCCAGCGGGGTCAGCCCGAAGCCTTCCCAGCGCTGCGGCGCCACGAACAGCGACAATGCCTTGTACCAGCGCGCGATGTCGCTGTGCTCGCCCACGAACAGGATGCGCCCGGAAAGCCCGGCTGCGGCGATGCGCCTCTTCAGCTCCTGCTCGAAGGTGGCATGCTGCGTCGTCGCCCGCCCCGCCACGATGGCCGCCCAGCCCGGCCGCGACGGCAGCAGCGCGATCATGGCATCCACGAACAGGTCCGTCCCCTTCTGGTAGCGGACCCGGCCGAAGCAGCCGACGTAGTTTTGCGCCGGCTCCAGCCTCACCGCCGCGACCGCCGCCCGGCGCTCCGCCGGCGGCGCGAACTTGTTGGTGTCGATGCCGTGCATCACCACCGTATTGGGCACGCTGAGGTAAGCCGCCGTCTTGCGGCTGGTGGCGATCACGCCGTCCATGTGCCTGATCAGGAACCTAGTCCAGCGCGTATGATGGCGCTGCGAGGCCGAGGTGAAGACCAGCAACAGCGGCGCGCGAAAGACCGCCTTCAGCACCAGCCCGGCCAGCATCTCGACATTGCGGCGCGCGTGCCAGATGCGCCTGCGGCCGGATTTCGGCCGCTTCAGCAGCAAGGGCACCTGCCACCAGCGCAATTTCGGCAGGCTGTCCGGCAGGCCCGGCCCGAGGGTCGCGATCCCCAGCATGCGCGCCTGCAACGGCACGAGCTGGATGATCGTGCTGGTCACGCCCGAGAGCCGTTTCTTGAAATTGGGCGCGATCACCTCGATGCGGCCCATGTCCACGATGTCCCGCCGCCCGGTCACGGTGATCGGACCGCCGCTGTCATCCGAGACGGTCAAAAACCTGTCCCCGAAGTGCCATGCATCGGCATGATCTGAAATCCGACGGCCACTTTCCGGTCCGGGACCTTAGATGAACTGGACTTGCACCACCTCGTAGCCGCGCGGCCCGCCGGGTGCATTGACCTCCACCGATTCGCCGACTTCCTTGCCGATCAGCGCGCGCGCGATCGGCGAGGAGATCGAGATGCGGCCGGCCTTCACGTCGGCCTCCTGGTCGCCAACGATCTGATAGACCTTTTCCTCTTCCGTGTCCTCGTCGACCAGCTTGACGGTCGCCCCGAACTTGATCTTGTCGCCTGAAAGCTTGGAAATATCGATCACTTCGGCGCGCGCGATCAGGTCCTCGAGCTCGTTGATGCGGCCTTCATTCAGGCTCTGCGCCTCCTTGGCGGAGTGATATTCCGCATTTTCCGAAAGGTCGCCATGCGAGCGCGCTTCCGAAATCGCCTCGATGATGCGCGGACGCTCGTCCTGTTGGCGCCAACGCAGTTCCTCCTTGAGTGTCTCGAACCCAGCGGCGGTCATCGGGACCTTGTTCATGTAGTCGCCTTTCCTCAAAACGATCAGGGCCGCCCCTGCCGGGCGGTGTTGCCTGAACATAAAAAGAAAACGGTCCGGCAGCCTCAGCTACGGGAACCGCTCATACACTTCCGATCAATATAGCGACCTTCATCGCGATTTTCACGTCAAAAAAGCAGGCCGCAAACAAGCTTGAAAACCATATTCACCTGCTTGTGATCGACTCCCTCGCCAAAACGGCATCCCGTGCTTGCTTCGAACGGCTGATCACCTATGTCGGATACATGAGAAAAACGACGAAAGCCGTAGGCGTTACCTTCACCGCCGGGACCTTGCTGGCCACGCTTCTGGGCATGAGTTCCGCCTGGGCAGAGCCGCGCGTCTTCGACACCGATACCGGCAAGGTCCAGGCCGATATCGTCGCGGATGGCCTGGAACATCCATGGGGCCTCGATTTCCTGCCTGACGGCAATGCGATCGTCACCGAGCGGCCAGGCCGGATCCGCATCCTGACACAGGAGGGTCTGTCGGAGCCGCTGCCTGGCGTGCCCGAGGTCTCCGCCACAGGCCAGGGCGGCTTGCTGGATATCGCCGCCTCACCCGATTTCGCCTCCGACAACCTCATCTATTTCAGCTTTTCACAGCCCGGCAGGGGCGGTGCAGGCACGGCCGTTGCCCGCGCCAAACTGGTTGGTGACGGCAACACCGCCCGCCTCGAGCAGATCGAGGTGATTTTCTCCATGGCGAAGAAGACCGGCAAGTCGCAGCATTTCGGCTCGCGCCTGGTCTTCGGCAGTGACGGCACCCTGTTCATCACCACGGGCGACCGCGGCGACGGCGATCGCGCCCAGGACATGCAGGACAGCGCCGGCGCGGTGCTGCGCATCAATGCGGACGGCTCCATTCCGGCCGACAATCCTTCGCCCGACGGCTCGAAATCGCTGCCTGAGATCTGGTCGAAGGGCCATCGCAACGTCCAGGGCGCCACCCTCGATCCGCTCACCGGCAGCCTGGTAACCGTCGAGCATGGCGCGCGGGGCGGCGACGAGATCAACCAGCCGCAGGCCGGCCGCAACTATGGCTGGCCCGTCATCTCCTACGGCCGCCACTATTCCGGCTTCAAGATCGGCGTCGGTACGGAAGCGGAAGGCTATGAGCAGCCGCTCCATTATTGGGACCCCTCGATCGCGCCTTCCGGCCTTGTCAGCTACCAGGGAGACATGTTCCCCGAATGGAAGGGCGACCTCTTGGTCGGCTCGCTGAAATTCGCGCTGCTGTCACGGCTGGATCGCGACGAAGAGGGCAGGATCGTCGGCGAGGAGCGGATGCTTGACGGCGCCTTCGGCCGCATCCGCGACGTCAATGTCGCACCGGACGGCGCGGTCTGGCTGCTCACCGACGAAAGCAACGGCGCCGTCATCCGCCTGTCGCGCCCCGACTGACGACAGGCCGCTCAGCCTTTCGTCTTCACGAAAGCGTCGATCTGCTCGGACAGGTCGGCATATTCCTCGCAGGTCGTGCCGCAGCGCTTCTCGATTTCGGCAAGCTGCTCGCGCGCCTTTTCCAGGTCGCCGAGCTGCAGGTGCGCCTCGCCCAGATATTCCCGCACCAGCGTATAGTCCGGGTCGACCTTCAGCGCTTCCTCGTAATAGCCGAGCCCGACCAGTACCCGCCCCTGCTTGCGGTGGGCATAGCCGAGATAGTTCAGGATGCGCGGATCGGCCTTGTTGGCGGCAAGGCTCAGCACCTCGATCGCCTCGCCATAGCGGCCGGAAAGCGCGAGCTGGCGGCCGGTCTCGTACAGGCTGTCGTCGTCGATCACGCCGCCGCCCTGCTGCGCGACGCATTTCTTGGTCGCCTTGTCATAGACCTGGCCGGTCTTGCACACCGGCACCGGCTCGCCGCCGGAATCGGCTGCAAGCACGGGCGCGGCCAGCAATGGAACGACCAGGACAAGGCCTGCGGCCTGAACGGCAAAACGGGCACGCATGACAAATCCTCCTCAACTGCTCCCGCGCGCGGGGAACACTACGCCTTTGCCGGCAGGCTTTCATCAGGAACGAGAAGCCTTCGCGTGCAAAATACCGTGATCCGGCAGGCCTCGTGCAATGGTAGCGCCAATCCCGCCCTCGTCCCTGGCCCTTGCCGCGCGGCGCCCCGATGGTATGAGGGCATGCGAACACCCTCCCGCCAGACCCGTGGAAATGACCAGACTTCAGGCAAATCTCGTATTGCTGCTCGCCGGCGCCATGTGGGGCATGGGCTTTGTCGCCCAGTCCACGGCGATGGATGCGATCACGCCGTTCTTCTTCACCGGCCTGCGCTTTATTCTGGCGACGCTGGTCATCCTGCCCTTCGCCCTGCGCGAGGGCCGCAACGCACCGCTGACGCTGCACCGCGCGAACTGGCGTGCCTTCGTCTGGATCGGCATATTGCTGTTTTTGGCCTCGAGCGTGCAGCAGATCGGCCTGTTGACCACCACCGTCACCAATGCCGGTTTCCTCACCGGGCTCTATGTCGTGCTGGTGCCGCTCTTTGCCGTCATCCTGTTCCGCGTCTGGCCGCATCCGGTCGTCTGGCCAAGCGCGCTCACCGCAATGGCCGGCATCTGGCTGCTTTCCGGCGGCACGCTGACCGCCTTTTCGATCGGCGACTGGCTCAATGTCGCGGCAGCCGCCTTCTGCGCGCTGCAGCTGATCTTCATCGGCCGCTCGGCGAAGGTCACCGGCCGGCCGATAACCCTGGCCGTCACGCAATTCGCCGTCTGCGGCACGCTCGGCCTGGCCGTCGCCATTGCCATCGAGCCGATCAACTGGATGGCCATATGGCAGGCGCTGCCGGAAATCCTCTATGCCGGCATCTTCTCGGGCGGCGCGGCCTTCACCCTCCAGGTCATCGGCCAGCGCTATACGACCGCCCCGCAGGCGGCGATCTTCCTGTCGTCGGAAGCGGTGTTTGCAGGCCTGTTCGGCGCCCTGCTGCTGGGCGAGCGCCTGCCGGCAAGCGGCCTGCTCGGCTGCGGCCTGATCTTTGCCGCCATCATCGCGGTCGAGGTCCTGCCCTCGGTGCTTTCGCGCAGATCGACGCTTACGCCCTGAAGATCAGCGCCGCCCCGCCCGCTATCAGGGCAAAGCCGAGCAGGTGGTTGAGGGTCAGCGCCTCCTTCAGGTAGACCACCGAGAATATGGCGAAGACCGAAAGCGTGATCACCTCCTGCATCGTCTTCAATTCCGCCGTCGTATAGACCTGCGCGCCGATGCGGTTGGCCGGCACCGCGAGCCAATATTCGAAAAAGGCGATCATCCAGCTCGCCAGGACGACGACATAGAGCGCCGATCCCTTGAATTTCAGATGCCCGTACCAGGCGAATGTCATGAAGACATTTGAGGCCACGAGCCTCAGGATTGGCAGGACTTTCGGCGAGAGCAGCGCGGCCATTCGGGCAAAACCATTCTGGAGGTGAAGCTGCCGCCATTTCGGGCCGTCCGTGCCGGCTGTCAATCACCATTGCGGCGGAATGCCGGGCAACGCAACAGGGGACGTGACGTGGCCTGCAAATACGCTATCATTCCGCCATGGGAAGGAGGAAATGCGCGTGCGGGAACGGCACGAACCCAGTTGGGAACTGTCGATCGGACCGGACACGGTTCGCCTCTTCATCGAAAAGGCGAATGCCATCAGTGCGGCTGTCAACGAGGACTATGTCGATGGCGGTGAGCACGAGGTCGAGCTTGACGGCGACACGCGCGACAACCACCACCATGACGGCCTCGTCGAGGAAAAGACCGAAAATCTCCTGACCCGCGAACTGCGCGCGCTGATCAACGACCTCAATGTCGACGAGGCCTCCGAACTCGTCGCCCTGATGTGGATCGGGCGCGGCGACTACGACGCCTCCGAATGGGCCGAAGCGCTGAACGAGGCGCGGCAACGTGACAATCGCCACACGGCCAAATACCTGTTAGGCATGCCGATGCTCGGGGACTGGCTGGAAGAAGGGCTGCAGGCCATTGGCGCATGACACGGTTGCGGCGGGCGCGACGATCACACCCACCGTCGATGCACTCTTTATCGGTGAACTCGGGCCGCTCGGGGTCCGCAAGGTGCCAAGCGGCATCGACAAGCAGCCGGTCCGCGGCCCGCAGGCGGTGACAAGGCTTGGCCTTTGCGGCGACCATCAGGGCGACACGCGCCATCATGGCGGGCCGGAAAAGGCGCTTCACCACTATCCGCGCGACCACTACGCCGCCTGGCGGCGGGACGGCATCGAGGCCGCAGCACCCGGCTTCGGCGAGAATATCTCCACGCTCGGCATGACGGAAGCGGGCATCTGCATCGGCGACATCTACCAGCTGGGCAGCAGCGTGCTTCAGGTCAGCCAGGGAAGGCAGCCCTGCTGGCGGCTCAACGCGCGTTTCGCGCGCGACGACATGGCCTACCGGGTCCAGAAAAGCGGGCGCACCGGCTGGTATTACCGTGTGCTGGAAGAAGGCACCGTCAGCCCCGGCGACCCGCTCGTGCTCCAGCATCGCCCGCGGCCGCAATGGCCGCTCGCCCGCATCATCGAGCTTCTCTACACCCGCACCCTCGACATGGAAACGCTGGCCGCGCTCGCCGACCTGCCCGAACTCGCCGCCTCCTGGCGCGAGCTTGCCGCCCGCCGCATCGCCACGCAGGCCGTCGAAAGCTGGGATCGGCGCCTCAACGACCACGGCTGAGACCAAAGGTCGACGTCATCGATCGTCACCGATCGTGATGGCGCCCGCTGCAACCATCCTCCACCCCACGCCGTTGCCGGGCGATGGATTCCGCTTGCCGCCGCCTCGCGCTCAACCTGCTGTCCTTGTTCGCCGCCGTGCTGCTCGCAGCAGACGCAGTATGGGCCAGGCCCGTTAGCCTGCCGCAGACGGTTCCCGTTCCCTATGTGCACCCGCCGCCGGCCGGCAATATTGCCCCGCAAAGACTCGGCGACGTACCGGTACCCGAACCGCGCCCCGAGGATAATAAAAAGACAGCGCAAGAACCCGCGCCGCCAAATCCACCTTCGGCGCCGAACTCAAATCCATCAG
>JBARWP010000216.1:0-3245 GCA_049646905.1 Pseudaminobacter sp.
CATCCATAGCTTCGAGCAGATCCCCACTGCCATTCCCGACATTCAGCTTCGCGAGCAGGTTTCCAACTATTTCCACCTGGTTCTCGCCAAGCACAAGGACCGGGAGGCCAGCGCCAAAGAACGAGAAGAGGCCGCTGCGCGGACGCTACTGCGCTTCCCGGCGATCATCGACTACTACATCAAGCTGAAGGAGATCCACGGCGACGAGGCCGTGGATATTAGCGCGGACAAGGTCATTGCCACTGAGTACCTGTTCGTCGAGCAGTTAATGGATATCCAGCGGACGCTGCAATCCGCTTCCGAGTATTACCGCGTCGGCCGATCGACCTACGAGGAGTCGCATGCTCGCCTCGCTTTTTTGAAGGATGTCATCGAAAACAAGGGTGGCCACCGCTTATTCTATCACGATGGCGTCGCCCTTCAGCGCGAGAAGGATCTGCAAATATTGTTCCGACTTGTGTGGTTCGGAACCCCGTCCGATGCCGGCACCGAAGCCAACGATGGACGCGGACCCGTTGATTTCAAGATCTCACGCGGGGCCAGGGACAAGACATTGGTAGAGATGAAGCTCGCAAAAAACAGCCAGCTTGAGCGCAATCTGGAGAAGCAGGTGCCGATCTATCAGGCCGCGAGCGATGCCCGGAATGGTATCAAGGCGATCATCTTTTTCTCGGACCAGGAGGAAGATCGCGTGCTGGCAATATTGGAGCGACTGGGCATTCTCGGTCACAAGGATGTCGTGCTGATCGATGCGCGCGATGACAACAAGCCGTCCGGCTCCAAGGCTTGATGCGGCTGAATTCCTTTCGCGAACTCCTGCATCGAATCATGTCTAGGCGGCGCCATCTCCGTGCTCCGCAGGTTTCTCTCGCTCCGGTTCGACATGCGCAAGGAACGTGATCGTGCGGCTACCGTGGCTGATGGTCTCAATGACATTGATCTGGCCGGCTTCGAGCATCGGCCGCCACATCACCTCCACATCCTCATAGGCGCGATTCACGAAGTCGGGATCGAGCTTGGCTTCCCATTCCGGCTTGTAGTTGCGCAGGAGGGTCTGCAACTCTGAATCCGTGCCTTCGGCCTCCTGCTTCTGCTTCGTGAGCACGGGCTTTCCATGGGCTAGGACGTCACGAAAATCCCTGAGTTCCCTCGTCGTGGAGCGCGGCCGTTCGTTCTCCTTCCACTGCAGGCCAAGGGACTCGACGATCTGGCGTTCCTTCTTCCACAGGGACTGCCGTTCGTCCCAGTGTTCGATCACCGCGTTGCCTATGAAATTCAGATAGGCCTCGTAGGCGAACGCGGTCATGGTGAGGGCCGCCATCATGTCGTGGCCGACCCCTTCGCGTTCACCGGTCTCGATCGCCTTCGCTCAGGACATTATGCACCTTGGCGGCCGCGTTCGCGAACAGGCGGATCTGGTACTGCGGCGAGCCGTACTTGCCGCCCGAGCGCACGATCTCGACCCGCACCATGTTGGCGGCGAGGCGGACGATCTCGTCCTGGAACCGGTCGCGCATGCTGGGGGTGATGACGCGATCGGCAATGTCGTTGCCGAGCCGCGTAATCGCGCTCGTGTTCGTATCCGGGAGGCAATCGGCGATGAGCTTCAGCGCCTTCAACCGAACAATCTCGGCCTTCGCTTTGGGGAGCCATTCTGTGAGCGCGATCCGATCAGCAAGCCCGTCGCGCTCCAGCTCCAGCCGCTCCCGGCCTTCGATCTCACTGGCACGCTCGAGCTCGGCCGCGTACTCGCGAGCCCGTGTTTCCCGGCTCGCGATCTCGGCCTCGACCGGCGTCGAGAAGGCCGGGAGGGCGGAGGGCGTATCCCCGTCCAAGGAAGCCAGGCACACCGCGCGCCGCTGCCGCGCGCTGGCCATGAATCGCAACACCGCCTTGCCGAGCGCCTTGTCCCCCAACGCGATGCTGCGCCGGACACCGGCATGGACGCCGACGGCCACCGCCTTGCCGAGCACGTCCTGCAGAAGGCCGTCATAGGCCGCCTCGGCTTCCGCGGCGGCCTGCTCCGTATCGGCCGCGATGAACGCGTCGAAGCCCTTGAGGCGCGACCGTGCCGCGGCGCTCAGCGGCTCATGGCAGAGCAGGCACACCGCTCCGTCATCGGCGGGAGGAAAAGGCGTGCCGACATGCTCGCCATAATGGCGCGCCGCCTCCCACAGTTCCTTCCACACCTCACCACCCACCTCCTTCACCGCGGCCTGCCCGTAAGCAAGTTCGGCTGCCTTCGCCGCGGCGGCCCGCTTGGTGCGCGCCTCCAGGGAAGCGCGATGCAGTGCCAGAAGCGGGCCATCGGCATTATCGGCAGCAAGGCGGCGCAGATACTGCAGCAGCTGGCGCAGTTGGTCCGCGACCAGCAGCTGTTCGGCCGAGGCGACCAGGCTCCTACGGCTGCGCCTGCGTGCGCCCGCACCACCCGCAACGATTTTACTTTGTCCCCTCCCCTCCCCGGTCTCGGCGACGGCCATCCGGTTCGACACGCCCAGCTGCGTGCGCCTCCGTGGCGCAAGGAACGCATCTGCCCGCTGGCCGGAAACCGTGCTGCTGCTGAAAAGGCTGCTGCAGCGGCATCCGCGAGCGCCAAACGAGCGGCTGTTCGTCAGCCGCTACGGCGAGCCGCTCGGCGCCCGGTTGAAGGTCGCGGCGTATGTCAAGGCGGCCGCCGCACCTGCGTCAATCCTGCGAACCAAGCAAGTGACGCCGCACAGCTTCCGCCATGGCACCACAGTGCACCTCGTCTCGGCGGGCGCCGACGCCACGGTCAGCGGTTGCTGCTCGTCAGCCCACGGCTAGTCCTCGATGTCGAGGTCAGCGTTTTGAAGGTTGGAGAAAAAGTCGGGCACTATGTCGCCGGCCAGCAACTTTTCCTTCGACAGCAGCCCGGCATCCTCGAGCGCCTCGAAATCCGGCAGGTCGCGCAGCGTGTCGAGCCCGAACTCCAGCAGGAATTCTTTTGTCGTCACGTAGGTGTAGGGCGCGCCCGGCGTCGGGCTACGCGGGCCGGAAGCGATCAGACCGGCACTGCGCAGATGACCAATAAAATCGCGACTGATCTCCTTGCCGAAGAAAGATGACAACTCGGCACGGGTGATCGGCTGGAAGTAGCCGATGCACATCAGCACCAAAACCTCCGACTGCGTAAGGTCGGCCGTCTTCCCACTTCCACCAACAGCAGCGCGGATGGCATCGGCATAGGCCGGCCGGGTCAGGTGCTTCCAGCCGCCGGCGAC
>JBARWP010000217.1:0-4077 GCA_049646905.1 Pseudaminobacter sp.
GCCGACGCCCTCGCGGGTGGCCGGCAAGGTCACCGTCGCAAAGAAGGTCGAGCAGAAGGCCGAGGCGGCGGCACCCGCGCCGCCTGCCCCGAAGCAAAGCTGGTTCCAGCGGCTGAAGTCCGGCCTCGCGCGCTCGTCGAAGGAGCTTGGCGACAATATCTCCGGCGTCTTCACCAAGAGCCGCCTCAATGAGGATATCGTCGATGATCTGGAAGAAGTCCTGATCCGCGCCGATCTCGGCATGGAGACGGCCGTGCGCATCACCGATACGCTGATGTCGGGCCGCTATGGCCGCCAGACCACCGAGGCCGACGTGCGCCGCATCATGGCCGAGGAAGTCGAGAAGGTGCTGGCGCCGGTGGCCATGCCGCTGGAACTCGACCTGTCGCACAAGCCGCATGTCATCCTCGTGGTCGGCGTCAACGGCACCGGCAAGACGACCACGATCGGCAAGCTTGCCGCCAAGCTCGCCGAAGGCGGGCTTTCGGTGATGCTGGCTGCCGGCGATACGTTCCGCGCAGCCGCGATCGAGCAGCTCAAGATCTGGGGCGAGCGCACCAATTCGCCGGTGGTCGCTTCCAAGCTCGGCGCGGATGCGGCCGGTCTTGCCTGGGACGCCTTCGAGAAGGCGAAAGCCGCCGGTTCGGACGTGCTGATCATCGATACGGCCGGCAGGCTGCAGAACAAGGCCGAGCTGATGGCCGAACTGGAGAAGATCGTGCGCGTGCTCGGCAAGCACGATGCCGATGCGCCGCACACGGTGTTGCAGACGGTGGATGCGACCACTGGCCAGAATGCGCTGAACCAGGTCGAGATCTTCCGCAATGTCGCGGGCGTCAACGGGCTGGTGATGACCAAGCTCGACGGCACGGCGCGCGGCGGCATATTGGTGGCCATCGCCGCCAAGCACAAGCTGCCGGTCTATTTCATCGGCGTCGGCGAGCAGGTCGACGATCTCGAACCATTTTCCGCAAGCGATTTCGCAAAAGCGATTGCGGGAGTAGCCTGAGGCATGATCCCGAACGGCGGGGAACCGGTTTTCGGAGAAAGATCATGCCTATTTTGACCGCAAGCGAGCGCTCCGGGAAAACCGAGGTTTTCAGGGGCACCGACGCAAGCCAAGGAACGTCAATGAATCCGTCGATTCTGGAACGCGACCCGTCCGATCCGAAGAAGAAGGAAATCAATCCGCTGCTCAAGCTGGCCCTGGAACTGGGGCCGCTGATGGTGTTCTTCTTCGCCAATGCGCGTGGCGCCTGGCTGGCAGAGAAAATCCCCGCCCTCAATGATTTCGGCGGCCCGATCTTCATCGCCACCGGCCTGTTCATGATCGCCACGGCTGTCGCGCTGGCCGCGTCGTGGATGCTGACGCGCACGCTGCCGATGATGCCGCTGGTGTCGGGCGTGGTGGTTTTCGTGTTCGGTGCGCTGACGCTCTATCTGCAGGACGACGTCTTCATCAAGATGAAGCCCACCATCGTCAACACGCTGTTCGGCGGTGTGCTGCTGGGCGGGTTGGTGTTCGGCAAGTCGCTGCTCGGCTATGTGTTCGATTCCGCCTTTCGGCTCGATGCCGAAGGCTGGCGCAAGCTCACCTGGCGCTGGGGACTGTTCTTCCTGTTCCTGGCGATCGTCAACGAGGTGGTCTGGCGCTCGTTCTCGACCGATACCTGGGTGGCGTTCAAGGTCTGGGGGATCATGCCGATCACGCTGGTCTTCACCTTCTTCCAGATGCCGCTGATCATGCGGCACTCGCTGGACGAACGCCTCGGCAAGTAGGCTCCGGCATCACCGTCGGAGCGAGATGACTCCATCTCGATCCAAGCCTTTGTGAAGCATGATCCTGTCCGAAAAGTCCGCAACTTTTCGGGAGCATGCTCATATGCAACGCCCGCATTGCTGCGTTGCAGCAATATCTGTTGCAATGCAGCGTACATATGCCGATCTTTATGAGGATCAGGGAGGAACCTTGCGCCGGTTCGGCGCCATTGTGAAAGGAGCCTGCCATGATCCTGTCCAACGCAGTCAATCGCGTCAGGGAACGCATCGAAAAGCGCCGCCGCTACAATCGCCTCATCGCCGAGATCGAGGGCATGACCTCGCGCGATCTTGCCGATATCAATGGCAATCGCGACGACCTGCTGCGCGGCGTCTATCGCGAAATCTACGGCTGAACTGAAACATCTGACCGAAAAGCGGATTCGGCTTTCGTCCGATGCTCGAACAAGGAGATGGATCGCCTTCCGTGCATCCGTCAGGACGTATGGCGATCTAAGCCGTTCAGCTTCAAGAAGAATCGCCCCTCATCCGCCTGCCGGCACCTTCTCCCCGCAAGCGGGGAGAAGGGGGCTTGCCGCAACGCCGACGCCTCCCTCTTCCTGCTTGCGGGGAGAAGGTAAGGGTGAGGGGTATGAACCAAAGCGTGAGGGGCTGTTTCCGTCAAACCGAGCCAGTCTGCAGCTTGCCTTACGGCGTTGCCGCCAGCGCCTTTTCGATCTGCGGCATCAGCGCCGTCTGCACCGCCTGGACCGTCAGCGGTCCGACATGCTTGTAAAGCACCTTGCCGTCCTTGCCGATGACGAAGGTTTCCGGCACGCCGTAGACGCCCCAGTCGATGGCGCTGCGGCCGGCCTCGTCGGTGCCGACGGCGCCATAGGGATTGCCGAGGTCGCCGAGGAAGCGGCGTGCATTTTCCGGCTTGTCCTTGTAGTTGAGGCCGGAAATCGCGAAACGCTTGTCCTGCGCCAGCGCCATCAGCACCGGGTGTTCTTCCCGGCACGGTGCGCACCATGAGGCGAAGACGTTTACCAGCGTGACCTGGCCGGCGAACTGCGCCGAATCGAGGCCGGGCAGTGCAATGCCTTCAAGCGGCGGCAGCACGGTTTTTGGCGCCGGCTCGCCGATCAGCGCCGAGGGCACCGCGGAAATGTCGCGGCCCGACAGAAGCTGCATCAGGAAGATGCCGGCAAGCGCCAGGAAGATGGCGAGCGGCAGCAGCACGATCAGTCGCGGGCCGGATTTCCTGGTTTCGGTTTCCACTGTCATTTCTTGCGATCCGACCGGCGTCGCGCGCCGCTCGCTTCCAGGTCGGCCATCTCGCGTCGGCGGCCGCGCTGGTCGGCCAGGATCCAGACGACCAGCCCCGCGAGCACGAGCACGGAAACCGCGTAGGCCGCCGAGACGTAGAGGGCGTGAACGGTCATGGGAACCTCCGGCACGGTGATCTTGCCAAGCCATTAAGGCCCTGTGCGGGCAACGGTCCTGCCTTGTTCATGGGTATTTCATACAAGTGGCGCACCGGCGGCGCAATCGAGCGCCGGTGCGGCGGATTTGCAGGGCAGCGACCGTCCGGCATCAATCGACACCTGACTTGAGAGCCAGTGCGGCGGCAACCGGCCCGATCACCGCCAGAAACAGCGTCAGCGCACACAGGATGAGGAAGGGCGGCAGGAAGGGGTCGGGGTCGGCGACCGCGCCATAGCTGGCCGAGACGCCGAAGATCAGCACCGGGATGACCAGCGGCAGCACCAGCACGGAAACCATGAGCCCGCCGCGCGGCAGGGCAACCGCCACCGCCGCACCGGCGGCGCCGATGAAGGTGATTGCCGGGGTGCCGACAAGCAGGGTCAGGGCGGCCGCCCCGATGCCGATGGGTTCGATATTCATGAACAGGCCGAGCAGTGGCGATGCGATGACCAGCGGCAGCACGCATGCGGTCCAATGCGCCAGGCATTTGACGAACACGGTGACCGCCGGCATGTGCCGGTCGCCGGCCAGTATCAGCAGGTCGAGCGAGCCATCCTCGCGGTCGGCCTGGAACAGCCGGTCGAGGCCGAGCAGCGAGGCGAGCAGGGCGCCGATCCACAATATAGCCGGGCCGATGCGCCCAAGCAGGTTGAGGTCCGGGCCGACGCCGAAGGGGATGGTGGCGACCACCGCCAGGAAGAACAATATGCCGGTCAGCGCGCCGCCGCCCGCGCGGATGCCAAGCCGGACATCGCGGAGATAGAGGGCTAGCATGCGGTGCCCCGCAAGTTAGTGTGGCGTTCTACGTTGTCCCCCTCTGTCCTGCCGGAC
>JBARWP010000218.1:0-1752 GCA_049646905.1 Pseudaminobacter sp.
GTATGCCCTCGTGCGTCTGCGCGAGTACGCGGAAAGCATCGCCTTTTATGCCGGCGAAAAAGTAGAAGGTGCCCTGCTTCGCAGCCGATTTGCTCAGGTTATCGCCAACGCCTGGGCCATCGTATATCGTTCATTGAAATTTCTGGGGTTCAACTTTTCAATTACACAGACGGCCGTTATCTTTCCATTTATCATCCAGGCCCCACGGTTTTTCTCCAAGCAAATCAGCCTGGGCGACCTGATGCAAACCGCCCAGGCCTTCGGGCAATTGCAAGACAATCTGTCATTCTTTCGCAATGCCTATGATCAGTTCGCTACTTACCGCGCCACACTGAAACGCTTGAGCGGCTTCACTCAGGCGGTAGAACAAGCCAGGCTCCTGCCACGGCCCAAACTGCACGCACGAGACGACAGGCTTTCTATCCGAGACCTGACGGTGCAAACGCCTGGCGGCAACGTGCTAATAGCAGGGCTGAGCCTGGAGATTCTTCCCAGTGCACCGCTGCTGATACGCGGCCCCTCGGGCGCGGGCAAAACAACCCTGCTGCGGGCAATCGCAGGCCTTTGGCCCCATTGCCACGGCCATATTTTCCGTCCCGAACATAACACCCTGTTTCTGTCGCAAAAGCCTTATCTACCGCTGGGCACACTGCGTAGCGCCTTGTACTACCCAAAGCCCCTGCCAGACGAGTTCTCCATAGAATCAAGTGTCGGCCAAGATGCTCCCGCGCGCGATGTCCTGAATCTGGTCCAGCTGGGCCACCTGGCCGATCGCATGGATGAAGTTGCAGACTGGAGCCGAATACTGTCGCTAGGCGAACAGCAACGGTTAGCGTTTGGGCGCCTGTTATTGTCCCGTCCAGAAGCGGCGCTGCTGGACGAAGCCACATCTGCCATGGACGAAGGCCTGGAAGATGCCATGTACCGCCTGGTGACCCAACACCTGCCTCATCTGATTCTGATCAGCGTAGGCCACCGCAGCACACTGCACAAATTCCATGCGGCCCAATTAATCCTGAAGGGCGACGGGACGGGTCAGTG
Organism: Pseudaminobacter sp.; assembly: GCA_049646905.1. GTDB lineage: Bacteria > Pseudomonadota > Alphaproteobacteria > Rhizobiales > Rhizobiaceae > Pseudaminobacter. The sequence goes on from JBARWP010000218.1 coordinate 1,042, forward strand.
GGAATATGTTGGGGCTGCTTAGTTTCCCAACAGCTATTAGATAAGCTCAAAACCCCTCATGCAATCTACTGACCTCTACCATGGCCCCCTGATCTGTGATGGAAGTTCAGACATTTTTCTGTTTTTGCACAAACTGAAAGACCTTCCAAAATCAACCTGTTATAACCGAAGCCTTGCGCATCAAAATAGATATCGATAACTGCTCGACTACACTATGACGGGTTGATTTCCAACAAAAGCTGCAGCAACGCAAGGCTCTTGAAAGACAGAGTGGCAATTTTAAAATTGGTGTGACGGAATGCTTATCCGATACTCAAAAATAGGCTTTGTGGCTTCGATTGCGCTTTTTGCGTCACTGGTGGCCTTTGGCAACATGACAGACTACGGAAGCAATTTCGAGTTTGTCCGACACGTGTTGCTCATGGACACCATCTTTCCGAACTCAACCATTCACTACCGCGCCATTCAACTCCCAGCTCTGCATCATGCCGCGTATATTCTTATTATTGCCCTCGAAGCCCTCACCGCCCTGCTCTGCTGGGCCGGCGCTTATCGGCTCGTCAAGCGAGTAAAGTCGTCGGCGAACGACTTCAATCGGGCCAAAAACGTCGCCGTTTGCGGCTTATCGCTGGGGTTTTTCGTGTGGCAGGTTGGCTTTATGTCGATAGGCGGCGAATGGTTTGGCATGTGGATGTCCGACCAATGGAATGG
>JBARWP010000219.1:0-3476 GCA_049646905.1 Pseudaminobacter sp.
GGGTCCGACCTTCCGCGAATCGATCCTGATGCATGCGGTGGCGCGGCTGGCGCTGCATCCGCACATCACCAACATCCAGGCCTCCTGGGTGAAGCTCGGACCGGATGGGATCCGGCATTGCCTCAACGCCGGTGTCAATGATCTCGGCGGGACGCTCATGGATGAGAGCATTTCCCGCTCCGCCGGCGCGAGCTACGGCCAGGAAATGACGCCGCAGCGGATGGAGGAGATCATCCGTTCGTCGGGCCGTCTGCCCCGGCAGCGCAATACGCTCTATGGCAATGCCCCTGCAGCCCTGCGTGAGCGTTCCTATACGCGCGAACTGCATCTTGAGGATGCACCGGTGAGCCTCCAGCCGGCCTGCGCCGGCTGAGTTTCACGAAAAAGAGACCGTACCCGTCACGGTGGTGGATTCTTTTCGTCATAGGCTAGTGTTACTAACATTAGTATGATAGGTTGACTTTAACGCGATGTGAGGCGAAGGCTCAAGGGCTGGCCCACCATGCAAATCAATGCCGAAGTCGGCCCAGTCAGCAGAAAGCGGCGTGCTGCCGCCAATGGAAGGAGGAGTGTGTGCTTGAAGCTCAGGTAGAGCCCTACAAGCGGCTCAGGGACAATATGTCCCAGCGCGACAGGAGTCTGCGCGAGAAGGTCGTATCGCTTGAGGAAGCAGCCTCATTCGTTCAGGACGGCATGAAGGTCGGCATCGGCGGTTCCACCATGTCGCGCACGCCGATGGCACTGATCTGGGAATTGGTGCGCCAGCGTCGCAAGAACCTCTCCTGTTCGCGCAGCATCGTTTCCACCGATGGTGACCTGCTGTTCGGCTCGGGCGTTTCCGATCACATCATCACCAGCTGGTTTGCCCAGGGGATCCTGTGGGGCCTTTCGAAGGTGATGCGCCATCACGTCGAAAAGCAAGGCAAGCGCTACGAGGAATGGAGCCATATGGGCGTCGGCATGCGCTTCCGCGCGGGCGGCATGGGCGTTCCCTTCCTGCCGATGCGCGCAATGCTCGGCTCCGACGTCCTGGCGCAGCGCTCGGAGGCCAAGGAGGTCAACTGTCCCTTTACGGGAGAACGCGTGCTCCTGGTGCCGGCGCTCAACCCGGATGTGGCGCTTATCCACGTCCAGCGCTGTGACGCCTACGGCAATGCCCAGATCGACGGCCTCCAGTTCATGGACATCGATCTGGCGCTTGCCGCCGACCGGGTGATCCTGACCACGGAGCGGATCGTCTCCAACGACCAGATCCGCCGTGCGCCGGACCAGACGAAGATCCCGTTCTTCTGCGTCGATGCGGTGGTCGAGGTGCCTTACGGCTCGGCTCCGCATGAGTGCTACGGCCTCTACGAGCCGATGATGAAGCATCTGGAAGCCTATGTGCAGCAGGTCAATGCAAGTCCGGTAGAGGGCATGCAGGCCTATCTCGACCGCTATTTTCACGAGCCGAAGTCCTGGAACGACTTCCTGGCCCTGATCGGCATGGACGAACTTCTCGAGGCGAGCCAGCGCGGCCGGAGCATCTACAATGACTGAAGCGCGAAACTACACTGCAGCCGAAATCCTGCCGATCCTCAGTGCCCGCCAGTTGCGCGACGGGCAGGTGGTGTTCGCCGGTGTCGGCACACCGCTGCTGGCGGCCACGCTTGCCCAGCGCCTGAACTGCCCGAGGCTGACCATCCTGTTCGAGGGTGGCGTCGTCGGCGCCTTCGTCGAACCGGGCAAGTTGCCGCCCTCGACCAATGACCAGCGCTGCACGCGGCGCGCCAATATGGTGCTCGGCAGCTCCGATGTGCTGCTGCTGCTGCAGCGCGGCTATGTCGATATCGGCTTCATGGGCGGTGCCCAGATCGACCAGTTCGGCAACCTGAACTCGTCCTTTATCGGCGATCCGGCAAATCCCAAGACCCGTCTGCCCGGAACCGGTGGCGGAAACGACATTTCCAGCCTTACCAACATGATCGTTGCCATGAAGCACGAGAAGCGGCGCTTCGTGGAGAATGTCGATTTCATCACCAGCCCGGGCTTCATCCGTGGCGGCACCAGCCGGCACGACAGCGGTCTGCCGGCTGGCGGCATGTTCCGGGTGATCACCGAACTGGCGATCTTCGGCTTCGACGAAAAGACCAGACGCATGAAGGTCCTGGCCCTGAACCCTGGTGTCACGCGCGAGGAGGTCCAGGACAATACCGGCTTCAGGCTCGACTTCGATGACGAACTCGCCATCACCGAGCCGCCGACCGAGACGGAACTGCGCGTTTTGCGAGAGCTCGATTCCGAGCGCCTGTTTATCGCTTGATTCATTTGGAGGAAGATTGATGACCATGTTGTCCAACACGTTCGGCATCGCCGCACGCAATTTCAAAGCCTATCCGGAAATGCCGAACGCGCGTGAACTCGTCGATTACGGCGTGCGGGTGGAGGAACTCGGCTATGATTCCGTCTGGGTATGGGATCACATGCTGCTCGGCGTCGACCCCAACTTCCCCATCATCGATTCGCTGACCGCGCTGACGGGGATTGCCGCGCGCACCACGCGCATCAAGATGGGCACGGGCATTCTCGTCCTGCCGCTGCGCAATCCGGTGGCGCTCGCCAAGCAGCTCTCCAGCATGGATCAGCTTTCGGAAGGCCGCATGGTGATGGGCATGGCATCCGGCTGGTACAAGCGCGAGTTCGATGCGGTCGGCATCCCGTTCGAGAAGCGCGGCAAGATCATGGACGAGAACCTGGAGATCATGCGCCGGCTGTGGACCGAGGAGATGGTCAGCGGCGAGTACATGAACCACAACATCTCCAAGGCGGTCATGTATCCGAAGCCCTACCAGAAGGAAATCCCGATCCTGATCGGCGGCTATGTCGACCGGGTGCTGCAGCGGGCGGCGACCGTCGGCGACGGCTGGTTGACCTATTTCTACCGCGCCGAGGACTTCAAGAAGTCCTGGAACAAGATCCGCAACTTCGCCCAGGAAGCCGGCAAGGATCCCGACAAGCTGATGAATGCATCGCAGCTTCCGATCCGGGTCGGCAAGTCGAAGGCCGCCATTCAGGACGAGATGAACGATTGGCTCAATAAGGAGTGGGATTTCCCCGAGCACAGCGATTGTACGCGCGAAAGCGCGGTCATGGGCTCGGTCGACGAATGCGTCGAACAGCTTCGCGAGCATATCGACGCCGGTGTCCAGAAGATCATCTTCGTCCCCTACAAATACGAGATGGAGCAGGTCGAGACGATCGCCAAGGAGATCATTCCCCGTTTGAAGGCGCTCCGCTCCTAATTCATCGCAGGCCCCTTGTGCACACAAGCGCAAGGGGCCGTCCTTTCAATAAAGATCAGGAATTTCTCATGACGGATGAACGTTCGGCGATATTGGCGACGATAGAGGAGAACCGGGACCAGGCGGTTGAGTTTCTGCGCAAGATGGTTGCGATCCCGAGCGTGACGGGGGACGAGGCGGCGATCCAGGCGTTCG
>JBARWP010000220.1:0-5796 GCA_049646905.1 Pseudaminobacter sp.
ATCCGCGGCCTTGACGAAGCTGCGCCGGGCCGCCTTCGCGCCACGCCAACCATCAAGCGCGTCGCGGCAGGCTGACTGCGCACCGCGCCAGCTCCTGCCCCGCGCCCATTGCGGCCATTCGTTCTGAAGGCATTCGATCGCCTCGAAGCTGGTTGCGACCTTGCGGCAGCCAATGCCGGGCAAATGCAGGATGATGGGTTCCGAAAACGCGACGTCGTTCATCACTTCCTCCAGTTCTGATCGTCTTTTCGAAGAAGCAACAGGAAGGGGCGAGCGCTCCTTCCTGAAAACGACATGGTCAGCTTGAGGCCTGAGTTCAAGACGCGCGGCGTCCTAACAACACGCTACGCTTCGTCCTCGTCCGGTTCCAGCATCTCGATCAGCCTGCCCACCCGCGTGCCCGGCAGTGGTCGCCCGGCACCCATCAGAGCCTCGTCATTGTGGAGCCAGCCCCAGGCCTCCCGAAGCTCCTCAGCCGATGCCCCGGTTTCCATCAGCTCTACGACGAGTTCGTCGTCGACCGGCCCCAGGATGGATATGATCTCCTCGCGTGTGATCGCCATTATCCAGCCTCCGAGTATTTGCAGCCATTCTGCGCGGGTGACGTCTGGAAACGCCGGATGCCCGATCAACGTTCCGGCGACAAATTTCAAACTCATCATGGCTGGGTCTTGACGCTTAGGAACACGATTCCTAGCTCAAGGGGGCTGGTCGCTGAACAGGACCGGCAAAGTCAAGGGGCGCCGCTTCCTTGGCGCTCCTCGTATCTATGTTGCTCAACGGAGGATGTAGCTATGAGAACCGCATTTGACTTTTCTCCCCTCTACCGGTCGAGCATCGGCTTCGATCGTGTCGTCGATCTGCTCGAGAATGCGAGCCGTGTGACGACCATCGACAACTGGCCGCCATACGACATCGCCCGGACCGGCGAGAACGCCTACCGCATTACCATGGCGGTGGCAGGCTTTTCCCAGGACGAACTCTCGATAACGCATGAGCCCAATATTCTCGTGATCTCAGGCGAGAGGGGCGGCGAGGACAACGGCGACTACCTGCATCGCGGCATCGCCGGCCGACCTTTCCAACGCCGCTTCGAACTGGCCGATCATGTGAAGGTCGTCGGGGCCGATCTCGTCAATGGCCTGCTGACCATCGATCTCAGGCGTGAGGTTCCAGAGGAACTGAAGCCGCGCCGGATCGAGATCGGGAATGGTACGCAGGCGCCAAGGATCGAGGCTGCGAAAACCAGCATCGCGCCGGAAAAGAAGGCCGCCTGATCGGCAATGTTTGGATGTCCAGTGGCACCGGCCTGCCGCCAGGTGCCGCTGGAGTCCACTTTCAAGAGGAGTGAAGACGATGAGCGTACGTGATCTCATCCCCTGGAGCAGGGAGCGCAGCCAGGTTCCGAGCCTCTTCCGCGAGGACGATCGGGATCCGTTCCTGTCTCTGCATCGTGAAGTGAACCGTCTCTTTGACGATGCCTTCCGCGGGTTTGATGACGGATTGCCCTCGCTTGCCCGGTTCTCGTCAAACGGGGCACGCTGGCCGAACGTGGAAATCTCCGATGGCGAAAAGGAGATCAGGGTGACCGCCGAGGTGCCCGGCCTGGAGGAAAAGGATATCGAGGTTCTGCTCGAAAACGGCACCCTGGCGCTGAAGGGCGAGAAGCGTTCCGAGACCGAGGACAAGGATCGTCAGTTTTCCGAGCGGTTCTACGGCCGCTTCGAGCGCCGCGTCCCGCTCGGCTACGAGATAGACGAGGACAAGATCGACGCGCGTTTCCGGAACGGCGTGTTGACCGTGACCCTGCCCAAGACCGCAAAGGCGCAGTCACAGGCCAAGCGCATCGCCATCAAGAGCTGACGCATGGCAGTGCGGGAGGTTGCTGGTTCAGCCGCCTCCCGGCTGTCGAAACGTTGTGCCACCGCCCGCAAGCGTCTGTATATCCAGTTCGAGATTACAAGGCAGACCGTTGTCATGGAGCCGAAGGCCAAGGCTAAACCGTTGGCGCGTGCAGTGCGCACTGTGATGCGGTTGTGTCTCGCGCAAAGGGCTGGTCAAAAATTGCAGGCAGGATGAACCCACGATCGACAAGGCCCGCATGTCTGCCTGACAAACTGCGCTATCGTCGTCTGTCGAAGCGGCATACGTGTCACGGCTTAATCTCGATCCGGCCTTCGAGTCGTGCGATCTCGAAGTCGGAGATCAGCACGTCGACTCGGATGGTCCATTCTCCCGGTAGTGGCAGGATGACGCCATCGGACTGCCATGTGCCGTCGTCGCGCTTCTCGGCCTTGCGCTGGAACGGCTCGATGCCCACGGCAGGATTTGAGAAAACAAAGGTAACTTCCCTGGCGTCGAGCGGCCCGAATCACCCGTCATGATGAATGCGGAGACGCTGACCGTTCCTGCGCGGCCGAGTGTCACGGTGAGTCCGACATCGGCTTTGCCGTGTGGATGTGTGTCGAGACGGGTGGACGCATCGTCGTCAAAACCGCTTCAATCGGCATGGACCGCCAATGGCCGTGTCTCGCGTCCGTTCAACTGACCGTCCTTCGGTGATTCGACTCCGGTTTCTTCCGCGGCTCGATTTCCGTGATCTAAACATTTTCGATCCAGTATGATAGGCGATATATTCGTATAGAATTCCGTTCGTGCGGCGCTTAATATGTTCGATGTCACTCTGCTTCGTACGTTTCACGCCGTTGCGCAGGACAGCAGCTTCACCAAGGCCGCGGGCCGGCTGAACCTGACCCAGTCAGCCGTCAGCGCACAGATCCGCCGGCTTGAGGAACAGGCTGGCGCGCCGCTCTTCGTCCGCAACACGCGTTCGGTGGCCCTAACACCACAAGGCGAGACATTGCTGGGCTATGCCCGGGCGATCCTCAGGCTCAACGAGGATGCTCGCCAGCAGCTCTCAGGCGCACCGGAAAGCGTGCATGTCCGCATCGGCGCCACGGACGATTTGATGAGCACGTGGCTTCCGGGCACCCTTCAGCAGTTCCGCAAGACGTATCCTGGCACCACGCTGGAGGTTCGTGTCAACAATGCTGGGCTTCTGCTCGTAGCCATGGACCAGGGAGACCTCGATCTCGTCGTGTGTTGCCGATGTCATGGCGACCAGGCCGGCCAGGTGCTGTGGCGGGAGCCGCTACTCTGGGCCTGCACGGGCGACGGTTCCGCTGCCGATGAAGACCCGTTGCCGCTTGCGCTGTTTCCGGACCCTTGCCCCTATCGCGACGCCGCGCTCGCCGCACTTGCGGCAGCCGGACGCGAGTGGCGCATTGCCGCGGTGAGCCCGAGTGTGGCCGGCCTTCGCGGCGCGGTGTCATCCGAACTGGGGATCAGTCCGCTCAATCGCAGTTCGGTCACACCCCGCATGCGCGTCCTGGGACCTGAATCGGGCCTGCCGGAACTGCCCGAGGTCGAGTTCGCGATCTACCTGCGATTGCAGGAAGGCCCACAGGCGATTGCCAGGATCGCCGATGCGATCAAGGATGCGGCGCGGCGCAGATTCCTGGCATAGCCAATAGCCTGCGGATCCCTCGGCATGAGCCTCGGATGAGGACGTTAACTGTTGGGGCGCAAGCATTTTGCGATTGGCGACGCGCTCCGCCAGACGATGGTGATATCCCTCGGGTCTGCGCCTCCATCGCCGCGTTGGTCGACGATTAATCATCGTACTTCGTGCTGAATAGCAGAACGATAAATCGCTTATCATTCTGAATGAAGTGTGCTCGACTTCTTTCGGGGGCAAGGCAACAGACAGGAGGTGTTGCATGACCAGGCCCCTGAAAGCTGCGTTGGTCCTTGCGGCGAGCATCATGGCGATCGGTTCCAACGCGCATGCGCAATCGGCGCCCCAGTTTCCGGACGTGAGCGAGAGCGTGCCGGAACTCATAGACCTCTACACCCAGAGCGATTCCGGGTGCCGTCTGACGCGCGGCAACGGCGATGAGGTCCAGGTGGCCTGTACGGCCCGATCGTTCTACGGCGCAGTTCTCAACGAAAGAGGCTGGTGCCTGGGTAAAGAAGGTCAGGCCAATGCCGAGATGGAATGGCACGAGTGCGAAGCCGCCTCGATGCGCTTCCCTCCCATTGACCTTCCCGAACTGTGAGGTGTGGCAATGTTCAACACGCTGAAGGACGGCCTTTCACGGTTGGCGACCTCGAGATCACGCGAGCAGTCCCTGGACGAGGATCCGCTCATGCACCCCGATATCCAGGCTATGGATCTCAACCAGCTTGCGGACCTGCCGATGTGGGCAGGTAGGTATCGTGATGATGGAACGCTTCATCGCCGAGACCGGCAGGGTTATTCCAACGCTGGCGAAGCGCGAGGCGTGGCAAGCCGCCATATCCGACGCCTTTCAATTGTTGCCCCGGCGGCGCTGACTCTCCTGACCGGGATCGCCATTCCGGGCGCCGATGCGCTCGCTCAGTCACTCGAGACTACCGCAGCATTCTCAATGCCGGTGAACGTCGACCAGTGGCGGCCCGATGTTCTCGGACAGAACGGGGCTTACCGCTTTCGGCAGATCAACGGAAACTGCCAGATCACCTTTGGCCAGAACCGCGGCGCGGATGCTAGCCGGGCGGGCGGTGAGGACGTTCGACACAGCATCGATGCCTATATCGATCGCGTCGCTACGGAAGTCGGGAAGGTGGAAAGGGTCGAAGTGGATGCCGTGGAGCTCAAGTCGGACGCCGGCGAGATGGTCCCGTTTGCCAGCACCGAATTCGCCTATCTAGGGAAAGACAACGTCGGCTACCACAACCGGATATCGGTGGCCTGGATCGGAGATGTCGAACTGCTGATCGTCGCGGCCTGCCCGTCCACCGGATGGTTGGCAGGTCGACCGTTGATCGACGCGTTTGTCGAGAAAGCGTCAGTCACGCAGTACAGTGATCCCTGAGCATCACGATCCACCATGACGCTCTTCGACGGCATCCTCATCTTTCTCGGTGGCACATGGCCGGCCATCATCGCGATCTCGCTCATCCTCTGCGCCGTTGTCTATAGCATGACGGAGAGCATCGGATGGGTCGCGATCATATTGGTCGTGACATTTATCCTGCTCATTCCAGCGATGATCTTTTTCTTGGTGACATTGTAGGGAGCGCAATTTCCCACCCCGGATCACAACGCTTCGCGCCAGAGCGATGCGAGTCAGACGGTCGACACGAGCGTAGCCTCCGTCGTTCTTTACTAGGCTGTTCGGGCAGGCGATTTTTCTGGAAGCCGCGCTTCTTATCTGGTGCATGTCGCCGAGCATGATGATTGGGTCAAGAGCGCGGCCCGTCGGAGGATGGAGCAGCAAATCAGGGCGGCCAGTCGCCCGTATGCCGCTTATCACCATCCAGGAACGACCACTGGTTCGCGGAAACTGATCGGCCTGACAGCTGTGTTGCGGATGCAGCTGCATTGGCTTTCAACCGTACGGTCGACCACTCAAGTCAAGTCTGTCCGAATTGCGCCGCGACAGGAGTTGCGGCAGTTGTGCTGAGGCTGCTCCAGAACAAAGGCTCTGATGGGTGGCACCCAGTTCCCGTCAGTTTCACTCGCTGCCTTGAAGGCCGGCCGCAAGGGAATACAGTCATCCCGACTCGTCCGGAGCCGATGATTGCACTATAGCCACTAGTTCCACCAAGCCATTGCCGCACTTTTCGGCATAGCCAGGAAGAGCGCATGGACCTTTCCTCCGACCGCGTGCTGACCGCGCTTGTCCGTCGTCAGAACATTTGGCGCAGATTGGGGCGTAGACTAGCGGAGAGCGGGCCTCGTCTGGGATTTGA
>JBARWP010000221.1:0-18978 GCA_049646905.1 Pseudaminobacter sp.
GTTTTCAAGACCGGTGCCTTAAACCGCTCGGCCATCCCTCCAATTGGCTGCGCCTGCCGCATTGTTTCGCGGAATTTCCCAACAGAAAAATCCGCATTCGCGCTCGGCAATAACCAGTTGGCTTGCAACGCCGCGTTTATAGCTGAGCGCGCGCGCCGTCAACTTCACCCGTGAGACTCTGGCCAAGCTTCAAGCAGGCGCGCCGGCGGAGAGGTCAGTGCAGGGCAGGATCGCCGCGGGAGCCACGGCGCCTATATATCGCCCTTGCGGTTCGCTTCGATCGCTTTCAAGGGCGCGTCGAGCGTCCATACGACGCCGCTCGGCTGGTAGCTCAGGTGGCCGACGCCGTTGACGGCGGATGGCGCGACCCGTTCCAAGACCACCCTGCCAAATCCGGATCGCGAAATCTTGCCCACCACCGGGCCGCCGCTTTCCGTCCAAGTCAGGCGAAGATGGGGGTCCTCGCCCTCGGAGATCGTCCAGGCAATATCCACGCTGCCGGTCGGGTTCGACAACGCCCCATGCCTGGCCGAATTCGTCGCAAGTTCATGGAAGGCAATTCCGAGATATTGGACCGCGGCCGTCGAAAGGACGATCAATTCGCCCGAGGCCCGTATCCGGTTCTCGTCGCTGAAGGGCTGGACCTGCGTGACCACCAGATCGTGAAGGGTGGCGCCGCGCCACTCGCCGTCGACCAGAAGGTCGTGCGAACGCGACAGCGCCATGATGCGCTCCCTGATCTGGCGTTCGAATTCGGCCGCCGTGGTGGCCCGCTTGTTGGTCTCCCTGATCATGGAGAGGATCACCGCGAACTGGTTCTTCACCCGGTGGTTCACCTCTCGCATGAGCATGCGAATACGGTTTTCGTTGTCCTTCCTCTCCGTGATGTCCCGGGCGATCTTGGAAGCGCCGATGATGACGCCATAGGCATTCCTGATCGGCGACACCGTCAGGGAGACGTGCACGCTGGTGCCGTCCTTGCGCCGCCGGACGGTATCGAAATGATCGACGCGCTCGCCGCGCCCGACGCTTGACAGGATGGCTTCTTCCTCGCTCTCCCGACCCTTGGGGATGAGCATGGTGATATGCTTTCCCACCGCTTCTTCGGCCGGATACCCGAAAAGGCGTTCGGCGCCCCGGTTCCAACTGCTGATGATGCCGTTCAGATTCTTGCTGACGATGGCGTCGTCCGAGGATTCCACGATCGCCGCAAGGCGATAGGTCAGTTCCTCTGCCTGCCGGTGCCTGGAAGTGTCGACGAGCAGGTTGACCGCGCCCTCGAGCGCGCCCGATTCGTCCAGCAGCGGGGCAGGGAAGGCGAGGAACGGAACGGTCGTCCCGTCAGGACGGACCGCAATCGCCGGAGCCCCCCTGATTGCACGCTTTTCCTTGATGGCGATCGCCATCGGGCAGTCCTGATGGGCGAGCGGATGGCCGTCGGGGCTTTGCAACTGCCAGGAGCCGCACCATTGCGCCTTGCCCAGCGGCGGGCGATAGCCCCAAAGCTCGGCTGCGGCGTCGTTGAAATAGGTGAGCCGCCCCTCCGCGTCGGTCATGTAGATGGCAGCCGGAAGCGCGTCGAGTGCGCGACTCGACATGTCCTGAATGATCGTGTCGGCGGCTAGCAAAGGTAGTTCACGCCTCGACAAGACACTGCCGTCCTTTATATGGAACCGCCATGTCGTTCCCAATCCCCGCTGCAATATTAGAAGTATATGGAACCGCTGTCACGATTGACCAGTCCCAAACACCGCAGGCGCGCGCTTTCCTGTGCCACATTCTTGCCCGGTTGCAGACACAATCGGTTAATAGCGTGCTAAGCAATTCCTGCGATGGAGAAAGCGGGGTTGGAGCGCTTGCCGCTTGCTTGCGGCGTATTGGCGGCGTTTCCTCTGGTGTTTTGTGGCGTTTGAGTTGGTAGGGGACAATCGTTAATGCTGACCTTGGCACGCTGGCGCCTGCGCCACGTTTCCACGATTGCCGTTTTCGCGCTGTCTGCAGCCTTTCTCGCCGCATGCGCATCTCCCGCACCCAAGGCAGCGTCCAAGAAGCGGTCGAAGGAATATTTCGCCGAGTCCGAATATGGGGTCAAGGCGAGCCCCCGGGTCACCACCGAACGAACGAACCTGAAGCGCGGGGGCGGGCGCGACCAGCTTGGCCGGCCCTACAAGGTGCGCGGCAAGATGTATTATCCCAAGGAGGAGAAGAACTATAGAAAGGTCGGCGGTGCCTCCTGGTACGGCGACGCCTTTCATGGGCGGCTGACCGCGAACGGCGAAATCTACGACATGACGCATCTGACGGCGGCTCATCCGACCATGCCGCTGCCGAGCTCCGCGCGTGTGACCAATCTGAAGAACTGCAGTTCGGTGATCGTGCGGGTTAATGATCGCGGCCCCTATCACGACGGCCGCTTGATCGACCTTTCCAGGCGCGCTGCCGAGATGCTCGACTATACCCATGCCGGAACCGCCAAGGTGCAGGTGGAATATATGGGCCGCGCGCCCCTCCATGGCCAGGATGAGCAATATCTGATGGCATCCTACCGCCCGGGCAACCGGGCGCCCGATCCGTCCGACGGCCTGCCGACCGGTGTGATGATCGCCATGAACGGGCCGACCCCGAGTGCGAATCCTGGCCAGGCATCGGCGCCGTTCCCGGGCACCATGACCGATGCGGTGCCTGTGCCGAGCAGCGCGGAAATGGTGGCCTTCGGCAATCTCACGCTGCCCGAATTCGGCCCCCTTGTGCCGGAGCGTCCGGCAGATACCCTCGCTCCCACGCAACTGGCCCTTGCCACCATGTCCTATGCCGACGATCGCGTCCGCAGTGCCGCCGACGCCTTTGCCGCGCTGGATGGCGGCATGACCTCGGCCGATATTGCCCGGTCGTGGAAGCGCCTCAACCCGGGAGCCGCCCCGCAGGCCTTGTCCCAGCCTTATGTTGCGGTTGGCACCTTCGAAGCCCGGGCCGAAGCCGAGCGGCTGGCCGGCACGCTTTCGAAAGTCGGCCGCGTGACGGTCGAAAAGTCCGAGATCGACGGTGCCTGGCTCTATACGGTCAATCTCTACGCTAACGGCCGGGCCTCGCTGGACGAGATGCTGGCAACCGCGTGGTCAAGTGGCGCTTCCGATGCCATGACGGTCCGCAATTGAGCTGTGGCGCAACGGTAACGGCTCGTTCTTTTACCCCACAGTGCGGTTGATCCCCGGTCAAAAATCCTGATAGCGTTTCGGGCAGGTGAGCATCGCCTGGAAGGTGGACCGGTGTCCGGACGGGTCGATGCGCGAGCAGGCAGGACAGCGGAAATTCCGCCGTTCCGAATAGCCGGGTGGGCAGGGCAACATGAAATCTCGTCTATCGTCAGCGCTCGCCTGGGCCTTCGGGCTGGTGCTGTTCTTTTCTGCGGTGCAGGCGCAGGCGCAGCTTTTCGAAACCAGGGCCAAGGCGGCCTTTATGGTCGATGCCGAGACCGGCTCGATCCTGTTTTCCAAGGAACCCGACACCATGATCCCGCCGGCATCGCTGGCCAAGCTGATGACCATGGAAGTGGTATTCAATGCCATCAGGGCGGGACGCTATACGCTGGACGACACTTTCGCCGTCAGCGAGAACGCCTGGCGCACGGGTGGGGCCAGTTCGGGCGGCTCGACCATGTTTGCGGCGCTGAAGTCGGAAATCCGGCTCGAAGATCTGATCCAGGGCGTCATCGTCCAGTCGGCCAATGACGGCTGCATCATCATCGCGGAAGGCATGGCTGGCAGCGAGGAGAACTTCGCCGCCCTGATGACCGAGCGTGCCCGGCAGATCGGCCTGCCCAAGTCGGTTTTCAAGAATTCCACCGGCCTGCCGGCGGAAGGCCAGTTCGTAACCGTGCGCGAACTGGTCCAGCTCGGCATGCATATCTGGAAGACCTATCCGGACTTCTACCGCTATTATTCGCAGCGCGATTTCACCTGGAACAAGATCACGCAGCGCAACCGCAATCCGCTGCTGTCGATGGATATCGGCGCCGACGGCATGAAGACGGGCTATACGGAGGAATCCGGCTACGCCATCGTTGGCTCGGTCAGCCGCGACGGCAAACGCGTCTTTGCCGCATTGAGCGGCATGACCAGCGAACGCGAGCGTGCCGAAGAGGCAAGGAAACTGCTCGACTGGGGCATGCGCGCCTTCCAGAAGACCGAGCTTTTCGCCGATGGCGAGGTGGTGGCGGAAGCCGGCGTCTATGGCGGAGCGCAATCGGGCGTGGCCTTGAAGGCGAAGGGACCGATTTCGATCCTGGTGCCGATCACCAATCGGGACCGGCTGATCGCGCGCGTGGCCTATGAGGGGCCGATCATGGCACCCGTCGAGGAGGGCACGCCGATCGGTTCTCTGAAGGTGTGGGTCGGCGATACGCTGAGCCAGGAAACACCGCTTTACGCCGCCGAAAGCGTCGCCCTGGGGCCGCTGCACCGGCGCGCGCTCGACGCGGTCGGCGAATTGCTGGTGGGTTGGCTGCGTTGATCGTGGACCTTTCGGTCCATGCGACATAAGACGGGCGCAGATGACTGAGCGCCCCGCCGCTCTTGAGCAGGAAACACGGTTTGACGCGCGGACTTTTCATAACGTTTGAAGGTGGAGAAGGCGCCGGCAAGTCGACCCAGATCAGGCGGCTTGCCGACAGGCTTCGGAAAAAAGGCTATGGCCTGACCCTGACGCGTGAGCCCGGAGGCTCGCCGGGAGCCGAGGCCGTGCGCCATGTCATCCTTTCTGGAGCGGCGGAAGTGTTTGGTCCGCAGATGGAGGCGCTGCTGTTTGCCGCTGCCCGTGCCGATCATATCGAGCAGGTGATCCGCCCGGCGATCGAACGCGGCGACATCGTGCTTTGCGACCGCTTTGTCGATTCCTGGCGCGTCTATCAGGGTGGCGCCGGCAATCTCACGCCGGACTTCCTGGAAATGGTCGAGCAGGTGTCGGTGAACGGAATGATGCCCGACATGACCATCATTTTCGACATCGATCCGGCCGAAGGGCTGCGCCGCGCCACCGAGCGGCGAGGGGCCGAAAGTGCCGATCGCTTCGAGAAGGAGACGCTGGCCGTCCATCAGAAGCGGCGCGAAGCCTTCCTGCAGATCGCGCGAGACGAACCGGATCGCTGCATCGTGATCGATACCTCGCAGGATCGTGATGTCGTGGAGGACGCGGTGACGGAAGCCGTCTTCGGCCTGCTTGCTGCTCACGCCGTCGTGCCTAATGCGAGGAGGGCGTGATGTTCGAACGCCTCGCGCCCGAACAGCACGACACGCTGGAAGGCGTGCCTGAGCCCGCCGAAAACCGGCATCTGGTCGGCCATGGCGAAACGGCCGACCTGCTCGCCTCGGCATATCGCGCGGGAAAACTGCCGCACGCCTTGCTGCTGGCGGGTCCGCGCGGCATCGGCAAGGCGACGCTGGCCTTCCACCTGGCGCATCATCTGCTGAAATATCCGAACCATGCCGAGGCGCCGGCCAGGTTTGACGTGCCGGACCCTGCTTCTGCGCTTTTCCGGCAGATTGCCATGGAGGCGCATCCGGCAATCCTGCACCTGACCCGGCCGTTGAACGAGAAGACCAAGGTCTTCAAGACCGTGCTGACGGTTGATGAAATCCGCCGCGTGAACCGCTTCCTGTCGATGACCTCGCATGATGGCGGCTATCGGGTGGTGATCGTCGATCCGGCCGACGATATGAATACCAATGCGGCCAATGCATTGCTCAAGAACCTCGAGGAACCGCCTGTACGCACGGTCTTCATCCTCATCGTGCATTCGCCGGGCAGCCTGCTGCCGACGATCCGCTCCCGCTGCCAGACGATCAGACTTCTGCCGCTCGCCTCCGACGATCTGTTGGCTGCGCTTTCCGGCGCGCAGGCGCCGCTGCCAGAAAGCAATGAGGCGCGTGCCGCCCTGGCCGAGCGGGCGGCAGGCAGCGTCAGGGCAGCGTTGCTGCTCACTCAATATGGCGGGCTGGAGATAGCGGAGGCCATCGACAAGCTCGCCGGCGCGCCGAGGCTGGATATCGCCGCCGCGCACAAGCTTGCCGAGGTTGTCGCCGGGCGCGACCAGGCGATCCCCTTTGATATCTTCAACAAGCATATACTGGATCTGCTTTCGGATGCCGCTACCGACGCCGGCCGGGCAAACGACCTCGCGCGTGCAAAAAAACTGTCGGATGCTTGGCAGGAGGCGTTGAACGCTGTATCTGAAACGCAGACCTACAATCTCGACAAGAAGCAGCATGCGCTGACCATGATCGACCGTTTGAATGCCGTGATGCGAATGTGACGCTGGCTCAGCGTCGGGATGGTAATCGCCAGTCCGATGCGTTATCTCACCGCGACATCTTCTCATTTCGACATTCTGACGGTGCAACATGGCACGCGAAAAATTCTATCTCACGACAGCTATTTCCTATCCGAACGGCAAGCCGCATATCGGGCATGCCTATGAGCTTATTGCCTCGGATGCGCTGGCGCGTTTCCAGCGGCTCGACGGCAAGGACGTCTTCTTTCTGACCGGCACCGACGAGCACGGCATCAAGATGCTGCAGACGGCGCGCAAGGAAGGCGTTTCGCCGCGCGAACTGGCCGACCGCAACGCCGAGGAGTTCCGGCGCATGGGGGCGGCGCTCAACGCATCCAACGACGATTTCATCCGCACCACCGAAAAGCGCCACTATGAGTCTTCGCAGGCGATCTGGAAGGCAATGGCCGCCAATGGCGATATCTACAAGGGCGGCTATGCCGGCTGGTATTCCGTGCGCGACGAAGCCTATTACGGTGAGGAAGAGACCGAGCTGCGCGCGGACGGGCTGCGCTATGGGCCGCAGGGCACGCCGGTCGATTGGGTCGAGGAGGAGAGCTATTTCTTCCGCCTGTCGGCCTATCAGGACAAGCTTCTGGCGCTCTATGAGAAGAACCCGGGTTTCATCGGCCCGTCGGAGCGGCGCAACGAGATCGTCAGCTTCGTCAAGTCGGGGCTGAAGGACCTCTCCATCTCGCGCACCACCTTCGACTGGGGCATTCCGGTGCCCGGCGACGAGGCGCATGTGATGTATGTCTGGGTCGATGCGCTGACCAACTACATCACCGCCGCCGGCTATCCGGACACGAGTGCCGAGCGCTGGCGCTACTGGCCGGCGGATGTGCATGTGATCGGCAAGGACATCACCCGCTTTCATGCCGTCTACTGGCCGGCTTTCCTGATGTCGGCGGGCATCGAATTGCCGAAGCGGGTGTTCGGGCACGGCTTCGTGTTCAACCGCGGCGAGAAGATGTCGAAGTCGGTGGGCAATGTGATCGACCCGCTGGCGCTGGTCGACCACTACGGGCTCGACCAGTTGCGCTATTTCCTCCTGCGCGAAGTGCCCTTCGGTCAGGACGGCAATTACAGCCACGAAGCGATCGTCAATCGCACCAATGCCGATCTCGCCAACGACCTCGGCAATCTGGCGCAGCGCTCGCTCTCGATGATCGCCAAGAATTGCGGTGGCGTGGTGCCGAAGCATGGCACGCTGACCGACGCTGACAGCGCAATTCTCGGGCAGGCGAATGCAGCGCTTGCAAGCGCGCGCAAGGCCATGGCGGAACAGGCGATCCATCTGGCGCTGGCGGCGATCTTCTCTGTGGTTGCGGAGGCCAACCGCTATTTTGCCGGCCAGGAGCCGTGGGCGCTGAAGAAGACTGATCCGGAGCGCATGGAGACTGTTCTTCACACCACGGCCGAGACCATTCGCCGGGTGGGCCTGCTGTGCCAGCCCTTCATGCCTGCCTCGGCGGCGAAACTGCTCGACCTACTGGCCGTGCCTGCCGATGCACGCGACTTCGACAAGGTGTCGGACGAACATGCACTGGTGCCGGGAACGGCCTTGCCTGCACCGGCGCCGGTCTTTCCGCGCTATGTGGAGCCGGAAGCGGCCGAGACGTGAGACGGTCGGATGCTGGTCGATAGTCATTGCCATCTCGACTTCCCGGATTTTGCCGAGGAGCGCGCCGCCTTGGTGGCGCGCGCCAAGGCAGCGGGCGTCGGGCGCATGGTCACGATTTCCACGCGCGTCAGGCAATTTGCGCAAGTGCGGGCAATCGCTGAGGAATTCGACGAAGTCTATTGCTCTGTCGGCACGCATCCTCACAATGCCGGCGAGGAATTGGACGTGACTGTCGATGAACTGGTGAGCCTGGCGCAGCACCCCAAGGTGGTTGCGATCGGCGAGGCCGGGCTGGACTATTTCTACGACAAGGCTCCGCGCGACGCTCAGGCCAAGGGCTTGCGTACCCATATTGCTGCGGCGCGGCAGACCAGCCTGCCGCTGGTGATCCATGCGCGCGATGCCGACGCCGACATGGCCGCAATTCTCGAGGACGAAAGCGGGAGGGGGGCCTTCCCCTTTGTCCTGCATTGTTTCTCGTCTGGCCGGGCGCTCGCGGAAGCTGGCGTGAGGCTCGGAGGCTATGTCTCGTTCTCCGGCATCCTGACCTTCAAGCGGTCGGATGATCTGCGCGCGATTGCCGCTGATGTGCCGCCCGACCGGCTTCTGGTCGAAACGGATGCGCCCTTCTTGGCGCCGGTGCCGTTTCGCGGCAAGCGCAACGAACCGGCTTTCGTCGCGCATACCGCAAGGGTTCTCGGCGAGACGATCGGTGTCGGGGCGGAGGAGATCGCGACGCTCACGACCGACAATTTTTTCAGATTGTTCAACAAGATGCCCCGGCCGGCATTACAGGACGCTTGAGGCATGGCGGATCGGCTGCGGCTTACCATCCTGGGCTGCGGCTCCTCGCCCGGCACGCCGCGCATAACGGGGGATTGGGGCGACTGCGACCCGGCCAACCCGAAGAACCGCCGCATGCGCGCCGCCGCCATGGTCGAGCGTATCCGCGAGGACGGTGCCACCACGCGCGTGGTGATCGATACCGGGCCGGATTTCCGCGAACAGATGCTGATGGCGGGCGTGAAGCGGCTCGACGCCGTTCTCTACACCCATCCCCATGCCGACCACATCCATGGTATCGACGATCTACGCGGCTTCGTGCTGGAGCAGCGTCGCTTGGTGGATATCCATGCCGATCAGCCGACGCTGGACCGGCTCCACGAGGCATTCGGCTATTGCTTCGAGACGCCGGTGGGCAGTTCCTATCCGCCCATCCTGCACGCGCATGAGATAGAGCATTCCGACCCGGTGGTGATCGACGGGGAAGGGGGCAGCCTTGTCTTCCATCCCCTGCCGCAAATCCATGGCGACATCATTTCGCTGGGATTCCGGGTCGGCCCCATCGCCTATTGCTCCGATGTCAGCCACTTCCCGCCCGCCACCGCCGAACTGCTGCACGGGCTCGAGGTCCTGGTCATCGACGCCCTGCAGTATCGCCTGCATCCAAGTCACCTGTCGCTGGGCGAGGCGCTGGAATGGATAGAGCGCCTGCGGCCGAAGCGGGCCATCCTGACGCATATGCATGTGCCACTCGATTACGCCAAAGTCGCAGCCGAGACGCCCGATCATGTCGAGCCGGCCTATGACGGGATGTGCGTGGAAGTCTCGTTTCCGGAAGGCTGAAGGGAGGGATCGATTTGTCGCGAAGCATCGAACGTGTGAGTGAAGCGGCCGCGGCGGCGGGACTTGCCATATCCGTCCGCCGCATGGGCGCATCGACCCGCACCGCCGAGGAAGCCGCGGCACAATGCGGCTGCGATGTGGCGCAGATTGTCAAATCACTGATTTTCCAGGGCGAGCGCAGCGGCAGGCTCTATCTGTTCCTCGTGTCCGGAACCAACCAGCTCGATCTCGGCAAGGCGTCGGCCCTGGTTGCCGAGCCGCTGAAGCGGGCGGACCCTCGCCATATACGCGACGAGACCGGCTTTGCCATCGGCGGCGTGTCGCCGATCGGCCATCGCATTGCCATTCAGGCCTTTGCGGATGAGACGCTGCTGGCCTTCGACCAGGTTTGGGCGGCAGCCGGCGCGCATGATGCGGTGTTTGCCGCAGCACCGAAAGCGCTGCTGGTCGCGGCGAAAGCACAGGCGGCAGATCTTGCCACGAACCCGAGTGCGCGTGGCCAATTGAATGTTCAACCGACGGCCTAGCCGACGCCGGCGGGGTGAAAGGTCGTGACAGGAAGGCGGCCTTCGGCTAATGCGGAGCCGCATCGGCGGGCCGTCGAGCGCAATCCAGGAATGCCGTAACGAGGATCATGCATGACGGGTGCCCCCGAAACCATCGAAACCCTGGACACCATCACCGACCGCTATGCGGGGCTGCTTTGCGATGTGTGGGGCGTGGTCCACAACGGGGTGGAGCCTTTCCTGGATGCGGCCAACGCCTTGCATCGCGCCCGGCAAAAGGGCCTTGCAGTGGTGCTGATCACCAATTCGCCGCGTCCGCATGACGGCGTGGAAGCCCAACTCGCATCAATCGGCGTGCCTGAAGCTGCCTGGGA
Source organism: Pseudaminobacter sp. (assembly GCA_049646905.1). GTDB lineage: Bacteria > Pseudomonadota > Alphaproteobacteria > Rhizobiales > Rhizobiaceae > Pseudaminobacter. The sequence goes on from JBARWP010000221.1 coordinate 10,456, forward strand.
TCGCGTTGTCACCTCGGGCGATGTTACCCGCGACCTGATTCGCGCGGCGCCGCGCCGGCTGTTCCATCTCGGGCCGGATCGCGACCTGGCCATTTACGACGGGATCGATTGCGAACTGGTCGAGGAATTCGAGGCCGATGCGGTGGTCTGCACCGGCCTGTTCGATGATGAGACCGAGCAGCCGGAAGACTATGCCGATGTGCTGCGGCGCTTCCGCTCCCGCAACCTGCCGTTCATTTGCGCCAATCCCGATATCGTGGTGGAGCGGGGCGATGATCTGCTCTGGTGCGCGGGCGCGCTCGCCCGCGATTATTCGCAACTGGGCGGGCGCACCCTGATTGCCGGCAAGCCGCATCGGCCGATCTATGAGACGGCGCTGAAGGCGGCATCGGACGTGTTGGGCCGCGAGGTGGATGCGGGTGAGGTGCTGGCGATCGGTGACGGCATGCTGACAGACGTCAAGGGCGCGGCCGACAATGGCTGCGACGTGCTTTATGTTTCCGGTGGCATCCATTCGCGCGATTATGGCGACCCGCTCGATCCGGATATCGAGCGCCTGTCGGAATTTCTTGAAAAGCATGGCCATCGCCCGGTAGCGGTCATTCCGCGACTTCGGTAGGAAGACATGATGCAGTCCTTCCAGCGCGTTTCCGGATCGCAGAATCTGCCTGCCTCATTGCGGGGCGGCGTGGTGGCGATCGGCAATTTCGACGGTGTGCACCGCGGCCACCAGCAGGTGCTTTCACGCGCGCTGGAGGAAGCTCAAAAGCGGGGTGTCCCAGCCTTGGTGCTGACCTTCGACCCGCATCCGCGCACGGTATTCCAGCCGCAGAAACCGCTTTTCACCCTGACGCCGGTGTCGATGAAGGCGCGGCTGTTGGGTGAACTGGGCTTTTCCGCCGTGGTCGAGCAGCCTTTCACCCGCGCTTTCGCCGAACTCGATGCCCATCGGTTCGTGGCAGACATTTTGGTGAAGGATCTCGGCATCAGCCATGTCGTGACCGGGTTCGACTTTCATTTCGGCAAGGATCGTCAAGGCAGCCCGGCCTTTCTGGTCGAGGCAGGCAAGCGCCACGGTTTCGGCGTCACCCAGGTCGAGGCATTCCGTGACGAGGGGGGCGAGATCGTTTCCTCCAGCCGCATTCGCACCCTGCTCTGTGAGGGGGAGGTGGCGGAGGCGGCCGGCCTGCTTGGCTATCGCTACACGGTCGAGGCCGAGGTGACCCATGGCAAGAAGCTGGGCCGGACCTTGGGCTTTCCGACGGCGAATATGGCGCTTCCGTCAGGGACCATGCTGAAGCATGGCATCTATGCGGTGAGATTTCGCGGTGCCGATGGAACGCTCTATGATGGAGTGGCGAATTTCGGCCGCCGGCCCACAGTGGCGGAAGACGGCGCCCCGCTGCTGGAAACCTTCCTGTTCGATTTCTCCGGCGATCTCTATTGGCAGATGTGCCGCGTATCGCTGTTCGGCTACCTGCGCGGCGAGGAGAAGTTCGAAAGCCTCGATGCACTCGTCGTGCAGATGAAGCGCGACGAGGCGCAGGCACGCGCGCTGCTTGCGGGTGTTCAGCCGCTATCGCGCCTCGACAGGGCGATCAGCTTCGCCTGACCTACCTTTTCAGCGCCAGGCCGAAGGCGATGAAGGTCCAGCCCTGGAAGATCAGGTCGATGGCGAGGAACAGGCCGAGCACCCACAGGCTGTTGACCGGCCAGCCAAGCGCGATGACCAGGCCTGCCAGGGTGGTAACGACGCCGGCGGCGACGATCCAGCCCCAGCCGCTTTCCGGCCTGTTCTTGAAGCCGACCCACAGGCGCAGGACGCCGGAGGCGACCAGGCTGACAGCCAGCAGGAAGGTCAGCACGGCAGAGGCCAGCAGCGGGTTGTAGAAGGCCAGGAACCCCGCGACCGCGTAGAGCAGGCCACTCAACAGCCACCAGAAGAAATTGCCCCAGCTCTTGACGCCGAAGGCGTGGCCGATCTCGATGATGCCGGCTACCAGCATCATTGCGCCGACCACATAGACGGAAGCGACGGTTGCGATGAAAAGATTGCCGAAGGCAATGCCGCCGAAGATCAGCAGGATGACGCCGAGGGCAACGAACCACCCCCATTTTGCTCTCGTTTCGCCGATGGCGTCGCGTAGCGTGTCCGGTATTTCGGTTGGATGTGTCATTGCCACCCCCTCCGTAAACCTCGCATATAGCGTGATGCAACTTACTCCACCGCAGCCTGTCCGTCCAGCGGATACCGCGCAACACCTTGTTCGGTATGGGAAAGACCGGCCTCGCTGCCGCGACATCAATCAAATTCTGCCCATGCCCGGCGAAGCTGCCCGCAACGGGTGATTGTATGGCTAGGGCAAGAGCGGCGTCGTTTTTGACTGGCCGGCAAGGCGGCTGATGGGCGTCGCGAGAACTCCGCTCAGAGGCTCGCCGGACGGGGCGTGCCGGTGTTCCGGTACGATATCGCTTGAATTTTGAGATGTGATGACGAATCTTGGCGTTTATCCGCTTTATTCTGCCGCGCGGCTCCGCTACAAGCCCCATCATGAGACTTTCGGCGCTCGTCCTTGCTATTGCTATACGAATTATCCGCCCGGTCTTCCGAGCGGCGTAATGCTGCCCGAAAGCCCGGGATCCCTCAGGTGCGTTTACGCGCTTCTTCCAATTTCCGATAGTTGAACGCCCAGGCCCTTGTCGCCGGGCAATTCGATGGCAAGACAATGACCGATACGTCCGAAAAACTTGATTATTCCAAAACGCTTTATCTGCCGCAGACGGATTTTCCGATGCGCGCCGGCCTGCCCGAAAAGGAGCCGGTGACGGTTGCGCGCTGGCAGGAGATGGATCTCTACAAGCGCCTGCGCGAAAGTGCTGCCGGCCGCCCGCTCTACGTGCTGCATGACGGCCCGCCCTATGCGAACGGCAACATCCATATCGGCCATGCGCTCAACAAGATCCTGAAGGATGTCATCACCCGCTCTTTCCAGATGCGCGGCTATGATTCCAACTATGTTCCGGGCTGGGACTGCCACGGCCTGCCGATCGAGTGGAAGATCGAAGAGCAGTACCGCGCCAAGGGCAAGAACAAGGACGAGGTGCCGGTCAACGAATTCCGCCAGGAATGCCGCGAGTTTGCGGCGCACTGGATCAAGGTGCAGACCGGTGAATTCCAGCGTCTGGGCGTGATCGGGGATTTCAAGAACCCCTACACGACGATGAATTTCCATGCCGAGGCGCGCATCGCCGGCGAATTGCTGAAATTCGCCGCGAGCGGCCAGCTTTATCGCGGCTCCAAGCCTGTGATGTGGTCGGTAGTGGAGCGCACCGCGCTTGCCGAGGCCGAGGTCGAGTATCAGGACTATGAGTCCGACACGATCTGGGTGAAGTTTCCGGTGGCGGCCGGCTCCAAGGAACTGGCTGATGCCCATGTCGTCATCTGGACGACCACGCCATGGACCATCCCCGGTAACCGGGCGGTCGTCTTTTCACCGCGCATCTCCTATGGCCTTTACGAGGTGACTGCTGCCGAGAACGACTTCGGTCCGCAGCCGGGCGAAAAGCTGATCTTCGCCGATGCACTGGCGGAAGAATCCGCGGCCAAGGCGAAAGTCACCTTGACTCTTCTTCGCAAGGTCGGCGGCGAAGAGCTTGGAAGTCTTACGCTTTCCCATCCGCTGGATGGCCTCGGTGGCGGCTATGGCTTCGCCGTGCCTATGCTCCCCGGCGATCACGTCACCGACGATGCGGGCACCGGCTTCGTGCACACGGCGCCGGGCCATGGCCGCGAGGATTTCGATGCCTGGATGGACGCCGCCAAGGAACTGCGCGAACGCGACATCGACACCGCAATTCCGTTCACCGTGGACGATGCCGGCTTCTTCACCAAGGATGCGCCGGGTTTCGGTCCGGATCGCGAGGGCGGCGCGGCGCGTGTCATCGACGACAACGGCAAGAAGGGCGATGCTAACAAGGCCGTGATCGAGGCGCTGATCGCAAGGAACATGCTGTTCGCACGCGGGCGGCTGAAGCATTCCTATCCGCATAGCTGGCGTTCGAAGAAGCCGGTGATCTTCCGCAACACGCCGCAATGGTTCGTCCATATGGACAAGAAATTGGGCGACGGCACGACGTTGCGCTCGCGCGCGCTCGCGGCCATCGATGCGACCCGCTTCGTGCCGGCTGCGGGGCAGACGCGGCTGCGCGCCATGATCGAGGAGCGCCCGGACTGGGTGCTCTCGCGCCAGCGCGCCTGGGGCGTGCCGATCTGCGTCTTCGCCGATCAGGACGGCAATGTGCTGGTGGACGAGGAGGTCAATGCGCGCATCCTCGATGCCTTCGAAAAGGACGGTGCGGATGCCTGGTTCGCCGAAGGTGCGCGTGAGCGCTTCCTGGGCACTCGCGCCAATGAGCCGTGGACGCAGGTGATGGACATCCTCGACGTCTGGTTCGATTCCGGCTCCACCCACACCTTCACGCTGGAGGATCGTCCGGACATGAAATGGCCGGCCGATGTCTATCTGGAAGGCTCCGACCAGCATCGCGGCTGGTTCCATTCCTCGCTGCTGGAAAGCTGCGGCACGCGCGGCCGCGCGCCTTACGACGCCGTCATCACCCATGGCTTCACCATGGACGAGGATGGCCGCAAGATGTCGAAGTCGCTCGGCAATGTGGTCGTGCCGCAGGATGTGATGAAGCAGTCCGGCGCCGATATCCTGCGGCTCTGGGTGATGACCACCGATTATTGGGAGGACCAGCGCCTCGGCAAGAACGTGCTGCAGACCAATATCGATGCCTATCGCAAGCTCAGGAACACCATCCGCTGGATGCTGGGCACGCTCGCCCATGATGAAGGCGACGTGGTGCCGGTGAAGGACATGCCGGAACTGGAGCAGTTGATGCTGCACCGCATCGCCGAACTGGATGAGGTGGTGCGCAAGGGCTACGATGCGTTCGATTTCAAGCGCATCACCCGCGCGCTGATCGATTTCATGGTTGTCGAGCTCTCCGCCTTCTATTTCGATATCCGCAAGGATGCGCTCTACTGCGAGGCGCCGTCGAGCCTGAAGCGCAAGGCTGCGGTGCAGGTCGTGCGCCATCTCTTCGACCATCTGGTGACGTGGCTTGCGCCGATGCTGCCCTTCACGACCGAGGAAGCGTGGCTTGAGCGCTATCCTTCGGCCGAATCGGTCCATCTGGAGCAGTTCCGCGATGTGCCGGCTGATTGGAAGAACGAGGCGCTGGCGCAAAAGTGGCACAAGCTTCGCCAGGTGCGCAGCGTCGTGACCGGTGCACTGGAACTCGAACGGGCGAAAAAGACCATCGGCTCCTCGCTGGAAGCCGTCCCGGTGGTCTATATGAGCGATGCCGCACTCGAGGCCGCCGTTGCCGGCGTCGACATGGCCGAGATCAGCATCACCAGCGACCTGACCGTTTCGCGCGGCGAGGCGCCGGAGCAGGCCTTTGCGTTGCGGGAGGTTCCGGGCGTGGCCGTGGTCGTGAAGAAGGCGGAGGAAAGCGGCCTGCGCAAATGCGCGCGCTCCTGGCGGTATACTGCCGATGTCGGCTCCGATCCGGAGTTTCCGGACGTGTCGGCACGCGACGCGGCGGTGCTGCATGAACTGAAGGCTCTGGGCCGGCTTTGAGCGGCAGCGGACGCTTGCGGCAGGGGGCGAAGACAGGGCAGTCGTTGCCCTTACGGGGCGCTTACGCTAAAAGCGCGTAACTTCCGACGACAAATTGTCGCCGGATTCTGATCGGATGAGCAGTGGAGGCCGGGATTTCCCGATCCCTAGCGAGAGGCGGTTCATAAGTGAAATTTCCCCGCATGACTGAAAAGGCGCGGTCGCGCGTGACGCTGGTGGCGCCGCTCGTGGTGTCTTCGCTTGTCTTGGGCGGATGCGTCAGCTCCCCGACCTACGGCACCGACAAAACCTCCACCGAGCAGCTCGCGGGGGACCTGACCGGCATTCTTTCCGTCGCGCCGAAGAACCGCGGACAGATCGACTACAAGCCGCGCCCGGAACTCGTGAAGCCAAAGCCGGGCGAAACGCTCGCCCTGCCGGCGCCCCAGGAAAGCATCGTGACGGCCGAAAACTCGCAATGGCCGGAATCGCCCGAGCAAAGACGGGCGCGGCTGCGTGCGGAAGCAACGGAAAACCGCGATACGCCGGGTTGGCGGCCGGAAATCCAGGGCAACGTGAATGCTCCGTCGTCCGCTCCGACCCTTCCCATGGGCACCTCCCAGCATTCGGTCGATTCCGGTGTTCAGCGGGTGAGCGCCAAGGTGGACGAACGCAAGGCCTTCAACCAGCGTCTGGCTGAGGTCAGGCAGGGTAGCGATACGCAACGCAAATATCTCAGCGAGCCGCCATTGACCTATCGCCAGCCTGCGGGCAGCGCTCCAGTCGGCGATATCGGCGAGGACGAGTTGAAGAAGGAACGGCGTCTCAAGTCGGAGGCGCGCAAGAAAAGCGGCTCGAGCCGTTGGTACGACATAATGCCCTGGTAGGACCTCGGCCATCGGCCTTTGGCCATTACAACTCGCGTCGTGCCTGAAAGAAATCCTTGAGAAGTGCTGCCGCACTGGTTTCGGCGATGCCGGAATAGATCTCCGGCACGTGGTGGCAGGTCGGCGAGGCAAAAAATCGCACGCCATTGATGACCCCGCCGCCTTTCTCGTCGGCGGCGCCGAAATAGAGCCGGCGGATGCGGGCAAAGGAGATCGCTGCCGCACACATCGCGCAGGGCTCCAGCGTCACATAGAGATCGAGGTCGGTGAGCCGTTCGGATGCCAGTTTCTGCGCGGCGGCGCGGATCGCCAGTATCTCGGCGTGCGCGGTCGGGTCGTTCAGTTCCCGGGTGCGGTTTCCGTCGCTGGAAATGACCTGGTTGTCTCTTGCGACCACCGCGCCGATCGGGACTTCGCCACGTGCCGCTGCAGCCTTGGCCTCGTCTAGTGCCAACGCCATGAAATCCGGACGTTTCAAGCCGTTATTCCCCTCGCAACTCCACAACGTTCCTGTTATCTAGCCCCACGGAAAGGCAAACGCCACATGGATGACGATCGCAAGAAATTTCCGCGCAAAGGCCCGTCGAAACCCGGTGCCGCGCGTGCCGGCACCGATGCCCCGCGCAAGGGCGGCAAGCCGGGTTTTGCAGCGAAGCCGCGTTTCGAAGGCGGTAAGCCGTTCAAGCGCGAGGGCGAAAAGCCCTACGCCAAGCAGCGTGACCCGTCCGAGGCTGGCGCCGAAGCCCGCCCGGAGCGGGGGGGTGATGCGCCGTTCCGCAAGGGTCTGCGCCCCGAGCGCAAGCCCTATGAAAAGCGCGAAGGCCAGGGCACTTCTCGGCCTGGCCGCTTCGAGCGCGAGGCAGGCAAGGGCGAGGGGCGGTTCTCCCGAGAAAGAAATGGCGATGAAAAGCCAGTCCGAAGCTTCGAGAAGCCGCACAGGGAAGGTTTCGAAAAGCAGGGCAGGCGAGACGATTTCAAGCGTGGCGGGGGCCACTCCAAGCCGTTTTCCAAGGCAAGGGAAACCGAGGACGCACCCGGTGAACGCATTGCCAAGCGGCTGGCACGGGTCGGCATCGCCTCGCGCCGCGATGCTGAGGAACTGATCGCGGCCGGCCGCATCAGGGTCAACGGCACGGTGCTGACATCGCCCGCCTTCAACGTCATGCCCGATGACAGGATCGAACTCGACGGCACGTTGATCCCGCCGATCGAGCGGACAAGGCTCTTCCTGTTCCACAAGCCGGCCGGCGTGGTCACCACCAATCGTGACCCGGAAGGCCGCAAGACGGTTTTCGAGATGCTGCCGGCCGAACTGCCGCGACTGATGACCATCGGGCGCCTCGACATCAACACCGAAGGCCTGTTGCTGCTCACCAATGACGGCGGGCTGTCGCGTGTTCTGGAACTGCCGGCGACCGGCTGGCTGCGCCGCTACCGTGCGCGTGTCCACGGCAAGGTGGATGAAGCCCGGCTTGCCGAGCTGAAGGACGGCATTGCCGTGGATGGGGTTTTCTACGGTGCGGTAGAGGCCTCGCTCGACCGCGAGCAGGGCAGCAATGCCTGGCTGACGATCGGCCTGCGTGAAGGCAAGAACCGTGAGGTCAAGAACATTCTCGGGGCGCTGGGGCTCGACGTGACGCGACTGATCCGCATTTCCTTCGGGCCGTTTCAGCTTGGCGAGCTTCCCGAAGGCCATGTCCAGGAACTGAGCGGGCGCACGCTGCGCGACCAACTCGGCGAGCGGCTGATCGAGGAATCGGGCGCCAATTTCGAGGCCGATATCCAGAAGCCCTTCAGCAACAAGCCGGTGCGGCGCGAATTCTCCAAGCCCAAGGATGTTGCCGTCGCCGAGAGCGCACCGCGGCGGCCAAGGCCGCTGCAGATCGGCGAAGGCGGCCTGATCAAGAAACGCAAGCGCGATGAGGCGCAGCATCGCGAGGACATGCGCGAGCGCCTGCAGACACGGCCGGATCGCCCCGCCAAGTCCGGATTTGGCGAGAGGCCTGCAC
>JBARWP010000222.1:0-9291 GCA_049646905.1 Pseudaminobacter sp.
AGCGTCAACAAGGTCATTCTGGTCGGCAATCTTGGTGCGGACCCCGAGATCCGGCGCCTGAACTCCGGCGATCCGGTCGTCAATCTGCGGATCGCGACCTCGGAAACCTGGCGCGACAAGAATTCGGGCGAGCGCCGCGAAAAGACAGAATGGCATCAGGTCGTGATCTTCAACGACAATCTCGCCAAGGTCGCCGAGCAGTATCTCAAGAAGGGCATGAAGGTTTACATCGAAGGCCAGTTGCAGACCCGCAAATGGGAAAAGGACGGCATCGAGCGCTACACCACCGAGATCGTGCTGCAGAAGTTCCGTGGCGAGTTGCAGATGCTCGATTCACGCGGCCAGGGCGAGGGTGGTCAGGTCGGCTATGGCGGCGGCGGTGGCCGCGGTTCGGACTTCGGTCAGTCGGGCCCCAATGACGATTATGGGCGCGGAGGCGGCAGCAGCCGCGGTGGCGGATCCTCGCGCGATCTCGACGACGAAATCCCGTTCTGATTCCGGTCGACGTTTGAAATCGGAAAGCGGCCTGGAACGCCAAGCGGCCAATGAAGCGCTCTGAGCGCTTCATTGGCCTTTTAGCAGGTGGCGGAAGTCGCCGGCAAAGAACCAAGCGGAAAAAAAGCGGAGTAGTCGGTTAGGTCAAGCTGCAATCGAAGCAGGCCTCTGCTTTTCCGCTCCTAGGCGGATGTAATCACTGCTGCTCGACTGATATGCCGGACTCGTCGATGCGAAGCTCGACGCCGCTGGGTTTTGTTTCTTCGCGATAGACATAGATGCCGAGGGCGATCACGACGACAACCAGCGCGCCGATAATGAAGTAGAGCCTGTTCTGGTTCATGGGTTCTGCCTAATGACGGTTGATTTTCGCGCCCCCGCTACCTCGGCGTGTATCGTAAGTCCTAAGCCGTTGCCAGTGCCCTGACACCGTCGGCCACGAACTGGACCGCCAATGCGGCCAGGATGACGCCGAGAAGGCGGGTCAGTATGGATCGTCCGGTCTGGCCGAGCAGTCCGTCGATGCGCTCGGCCAGCACGAACACGAGATAAGTCACCAGCAGGCAGACGAGAATGATGCCGACCAGGGTTGCCTGCGCTGCCCAGCCTTGAAACGAACCGGAAAGCAGCACCGTTGCCGAGATGGCCCCCGGCCCGGCGATGAGCGGGATTGCCAGTGGAAAGGCTGCGATATTGTGGATGTGGTCGCGGGTGATCGCGACATCCGAGATCTTCTCCTTGCGGTCCTGGCGCTTCTCGAAAACCATCTCGAAGGCGATGAAGAACAGAAGAAAGCCGCCGGCCACCCGGAAAGCCGGTAGTGTGATACCGAAGACCGAGAGGATCGAGGCACCCGCAATCGCAAACAGTGCCATCACGCAAAAGCCGATGATGCTGGCCCGGATCGAGACCTGCCTGCGTTGGTCGCGACTCATGCCACGTGTCACGGCAAGGAAAATCGGGGCCAGGCCAGGTGGGTCGATAGTCACCAGGATGGTGACGAACGCATTGAAAATACTGTCGAAATTCGGCATCTGCGTCCCTCCGCGCAGGCAGGCTATCGCCAAAAGCCTGCCTGTTCCACCCTCGCTTCGCCGTGCCAGGACGGATACTGCGCCGTGCGTGCGTCTTCAGTTGCTGGCGCCACGGTGTCGCATGACAGTTTGGTACCGTTATCCTTTTGATTTCTCAAATAAAATCAGCGTTGGAAAAAACATGCCGAGATTGGAGAAATCCATCCTGTTCCTATATAAGGGGATAGTGATTCCCAAGAGTTCAAGTGACCTGATTTGACCGACCAGAAATTACCGGGTGGACCCGGCGGCCCCTCCGATATCGAGCCTGTCTCGATCATAGAGGAGATGCAACGCTCCTATCTCGACTATGCGATGAGCGTCATCGTTAGCCGTGCCCTTCCAGATGTTCGCGACGGCCTGAAGCCCGTCCATCGCCGTATCCTCTATGCCTCCCATGAGAGCGGCTACCACTGGAACCGCAAATATGTGAAGTCGGCGCGTCCGGTCGCGGATGTCATGGGTAAGTATCACCCGCACGGCGACGCCTCGATCTATGATGCGTTGGTCCGCATGGCGCAGGACTGGTCGCTGCGCGTGCCGCTGATCGACGGGCAGGGCAACTTCGGCTCGATCGACGGTGATCCGCCGGCGGCGATGCGCTACACGGAATCGCGCCTTACCCGCGTCGCGCATGAGCTTCTGGAGGATATCGACAAGGAGACGGTCGATTTCCAGGAGACCTACGACGCGTCGGGCAAGGAGCCGCGCGTGCTGCCGGCACGCTTCCCGAACCTTCTGGTCAACGGCTCGGGCGGCATCGCGGTCGGCATGGCGACCAATATTCCGCCGCACAATCTCATGGAGGTGTGCGACGGCGCCATTGCAATCATCGAAAATCCGGCGATCGATCTGCCGACGCTGATGGACATCATACCCGGTCCGGATTTCCCGACCGGAGGGCTCATCCTCGGCCGTTCGGGTATCTACAGCGCCTATTCGAGCGGACGCGGCTCCGTGGTCATGCGCGGCAAGGTGGCGATCGAGCAGATCCGCAACGACCGCGAAGCAATCATCATCACCGAGGTTCCTTTCCAGGTGAACAAGGCGACGATGATCGAAAAGATGGCCGAACTGGTGCGCGACAAGCGTATCGAGGGCATCTCCGATATCCGCGACGAGTCCGACCGGCAGGGTTACCGTGTCGTCATAGAGTTGAAGCGCGACGCCAATGCGGAGGTCATCCTCAACCAGCTCTATCGCTTCACGCCGCTGCAGACCTCGTTCGGCTGCAACATGGTGGCTCTCAATGGCGGCAAGCCGGAAGTCCTGACGCTGATCGACATGCTGAAGGCCTTCGTGGCTTTCCGCGAAGACGTCATCAGCCGGCGCACCAAGTTCCTGCTGCGCAAGGCGCGGGATCGTGCCCATGTCCTGGTGGGGCTTGCCATTGCCGTTGCCAATATCGATGAGGTCATCAAGCTCATCCGTCATGCGCCCGACCCGCAGACGGCGCGCGACCAGTTGATGGAACGGCGCTGGCCGGCAGCCGACGTGGAAGCGCTGATCCGGCTGATCGACGATCCGCGCCATCGTATCAATGACGACGGCACCTATAATCTGTCGGAAGAACAGGCGCGGGCCATCCTCGAGCTGCGTCTGCAGCGCCTGACCGCCCTTGGCCGTGACGAAATCGCCGACGAACTGAACACGATCGGCGAGGAGATCCGCGACTATCTCGACACATTGTCGTCGCGCGCCCGCATCCAGCAGATCGTGAAGGACGAGCTTGCTGCTGTTCGCGACGAGTTCGGCACCCCGCGCCGCACGGAGATCACCGACGGCGGCTCCGACATGGACGACGAGGACCTGATCCAGCGCGAGGACATGGTCGTGACCGTCAGCCATACGGGCTACATCAAGCGCGTGCCGCTCTCGCTTTATCGGGCGCAGCGTCGTGGCGGCAAGGGCCGCTCGGGCATGTCGACCAAGGACGAGGATTTCGTTACGCGCCTGTTCGTGGCCAACACCCACACGCCGGTGCTGTTCTTCTCCTCGCGCGGCATCGTCTACAAGGAGAAGGTGTGGCGCCTGCCGATCGGCAATCCGCAATCGCGCGGCAAGGCATTGATCAACATGCTGCCGCTGGAGCAAGGCGAGCGCATCACCACCATCATGCCGCTGCCCGAGGACGAGGCAAGCTGGGGCGAACTGGATGTGATGTTTGCTACGACGCGTGGCACTGTGCGACGCAACAAGCTGTCGGATTTCATCCAGGTCAACCGCAACGGCAAGATCGCCATGAAGCTCGACGAGGAGGGTGACGAGATCCTCGGTGTCGAGACCTGTACTGAAAATGACGATGTGTTGCTGACGGTTGCATCCGGCCAGTGCATCCGCTTCCGGGTGGGCGATGTGCGGGTATTTGCCGGCCGCAATTCCGTAGGTGTGCGCGGCATCTCGATGACCGAGGGTGACCGGGCCATTTCGCTGACTATCCTGCATCACGTCGAGGCGACGCCGGCGGAGCGTTCCGCCTACCTCAAGCAGTCGACCGCCGAGCGCAAACTTTCCACCGGCGATGAAGACGAGATTGCGCTGACCAACGAGGACGTCGGTGAAGAGACGACGTTGACGTCCGAGCGCTATGAGGAACTGAAGGCCCGCGAGCAGTTCGTGCTGACGGTTACCGAACAGGGCTACGGCAAGCGCTCGTCGTCCTATGACTTCCGTCTGACCGGACGTGGCGGCAAGGGCATTCGCGCAACCGATGTGTCGAAAACGGCCGAGATCGGGCGTCTGATTGCCGCCTTCCCGGTAGGCAATGACGATCAGATCATGCTGGTTTCGGACGGCGGGCAGGTCATTCGCGTGCCTGTCGGCGGCATCCGCATCGCCAGCCGGGCTACCAAGGGCGTTACCATCTTCAATACGGCGGATGGCGAGAGGGTGGTGTCGGTCGAGCGGATTTCCGACACCAATGGCGACGATGATCCTGAAGGATCGGAAGAAAATGCCACTGAGGCTAACGGGGATGCGGCGGTGGGACCTGATGCAGGTGAGGGAACTTCCAGCCAGGAAGCCTAGACGTGACGGCCTCGTCCGAGGCCGTCGGCGTGCAAATACTTACAGCCGGCCAAATCTGTTGGTGCGCGCCTTCTGTTCCTGATAGCGCACCCGCTGCGTTTCCTGATGGATTCCAAACGCGGTGGCGATCAGCATGGCAACGGTCATTGCGGCGGCAAGCATGTAAATGATCATGATGTTGTTCTCCTGATCCCTACAACGTGGATATGGTGTTTTGGTTTCATTCTTTCCAGGGATGCTTACTTGGCGTGACTTGAACTTGCTGTGATCACAGTGTTCATCTGGCGTTCATCGTCGAAATCTGCGCAGATTGCCTTTGTGCTGCGTGCCCGCTAAAAAGCCACCCCATGACAGATCGCATCGCCATTTATGCCGGCTCCTTCGACCCGCTGACCAACGGTCATCTGGATGTGTTGAAAGCCTCGCTTGCCGTGGCCGACACGATCTTTGCGGCCATCGGCGTACAGCCGTCAAAAAAGCCGCTATTTTCCTTCGAAGAACGCGTCGAATTGATCGAGAAGTCCGCAGCGGTCGAATTCGGGGCCGATAGCGGACGCATCAAGGTGGTGGCGTTCGACGGGCTGGTGATCGATGCCGCGCGCAAGCACGGGGCCTCGATCATGATCAGGGGCCTGCGTGACGGTACCGACCTGGACTATGAAATGCAGATGGCCGGCATGAACGAGACCATGGCGCCGGAACTACAGACAGTGTTTCTCCCCGCAAGCCCGTCCGTGCGCACGATTACGGCCACGCTTGTGCGGCAGATCGCATCGATGGGCGGCGATATCCGCCCCTTCGTGCCGGAAGTGGTTGCCGGCGCGCTCACCGCCAAATTCGCAAAATAGAGGGTTTCCAGCATGTTCATGCAACTCAAGAGGTTCGGCGTTCCCCTTGTGGTTCTTGCCGGGCTGGCAGGGCTGCCGGCGGCAGGCGTTGCGGCCGAGCCGGATGATACGATGGTCGTCTCCTTAAAGGATGGGGATGTCACCATTGCCCTGCGGCCGGATCTGGCTCCCAAGCATGTCGAGCAGATCAAGACGCTGGTGCGTGAAGGCGCCTATGACAATGTAGCCTTCCATCGTGTCATCGAAGGCTTCATGGCCCAGACCGGCGATGTCAAATTCGGGGATTTGGAGGACGGCTACAGCGCCGAGCGCTCCGGCACCGGCGGCTCGCATCTGCCGGATATCCAGGCGGAATTTTCCGAGGAGCACTTCGTGCGTGGCACCGTCGGCATGGCGCGCGCGCAAAATCCGAATTCGGCCAATTCGCAATTCTTCATCATGTTCGCCCCAAATCCGGGCCTCGACGGTCAATATACCATCGTCGGTACCGTCGAGAGTGGAATGGAAGCGGTCGACAAGATAAAAAAAGGCGATCCCGCCGCCAACGGGCTTGTCAGCGACCCCGACCGCATGATCAAGGTGCGCATCGCAGGCGACGGCAACTAGTCACAACAAGGAAGATCAAAATGGCCGAAATCAAGGATCGCGAAAACGCGCTCATCATGGAGACCACCAAGGGCAAGGTCGTCATCGAACTTTTCCCGGACCTGGCTCCCGGCCATGTCGGCCGCATCAAGGAACTGGCACGTGAAGGCGCCTATGACGGCGTGGTCTTCCACCGCGTCATCGACGGCTTCATGGCCCAGACCGGCGATGTCAAGTTCGGCAAGTCCGATGGCCCGGATTTCAGTCCCGCACGTGCCGGCATGGGTGGGTCCGACAAGCCGGACCTGAAGGCGGAATTCTCCAATATGAACCATTCGCGCGGGACCTGCTCGATGGCCCGTGCGCAGAACCCGAATTCGGCCAATTCGCAATTCTTCATCTGCTTCGAGGACGCCTCGTTCCTGAACCGCCAGTATTCCGTGTGGGGCCAGGTGATTGAAGGCATGGAAAATGTCGACAAGATCAAGCGTGGCGAACCGGTCCAGGACCCCGACAAGATCGTATCGCTGAAGGTTGCGGCCGACGTCGCGGCCTAAGCGAAAGCCAGACATCATGGCGGGGGTGCTGTGGCCGTTGCTGGGCGTTCTGGCCGGCGCTTTCGTCGCCCTCCAGGCGCCGGTCAACGCTGAGCTGGCGCGTGGGCTGGGCTCCCCCGTCGCGGCCGCCGCAATCTCGTTTCTTGCTGGTGCAGTGGTGCTGGGTTTGCTGACATTTGTCCTGTCACGTGCGCAGGGAACCGCTGTTCACTGGCTTATACCCGCGCCGTGGCTGTTTGTCGTCGGCGGATGCCTTGGGGCAGTCTATGTCACCAGCGCAATCGTGCTTATTCCACGGCTTGGGGCCGCGACCCTCATGGCGTTTCTTATTGCCGGGCAGCTGATCGCCGGCATGGTCGTTGATCGGATCGGCCTGCTCGGCGTGGCGGTGCGCGAAATCTCTACAGGCAGGGTTGCCGGCGCGCTGCTTCTGCTGATTGGCGCCGTTATGGTGCGATATCTCTGATGCGAGTTGATCTTTTCGATTTTGAACTGCCCGAAGAACGGATTGCGCTGCGGCCCGTAGAGCCGCGCGATGCCGCCCGCCTGTTGGTCGTCAGGCCGGGCCAGGCGCTCGAGGACAAGGCGGTTTCCGATCTGCCATCGCTGCTTTCCCCGGGCGATGTCGTCATCTTCAATGATACGAGGGTCATTCCCGCCCAACTGACGGGCGTTCGACGCCGTGGCGAGGCAGTTGCCCAGGTTGAGGCCACGCTGCACATGCGCGCTGGCGCGGATCGCTGGCATGCCTTCGTGCGGCCGGGCAAGCGGGTTGCGGCGGGAGATAGCATTCATTTCGGTCACGACGAGAATGCCTGCTTCCTAGGGTCGCTTGACGCCACGGTGGTGGAGAAAGGCGAGGGGGGCGAAGTCCTGCTCGCCTTCGATGTGTCGGGGCCTTTCCTGGACGAGGCGATCCGCTCCGTCGGCCATGTGCCGCTGCCACCCTATATCGCCTCGAAGCGGCCGGATGACGCACGCGACCGTTCGGATTACCAGACGATCTTCGCCCGCGAGGACGGTGCGGTGGCGGCGCCGACCGCCGGGTTGCACTTCACGCCTGCACTATTGGCGGCCCTCGATGAGCGCGGCATTGAACGTCATTTCGTAACCCTTCACGTCGGCGCCGGCACCTTTCTACCGGTCAAGGCCGATGATACCGACGAGCACAAGATGCATTCCGAGATCGGCTATGTTTCGGAAAGAACGGCAAATGCGATCAATGCAGCAAAGGCAGAGGGACGGCGCGTCGTTGCCGTCGGCACGACCTCGCTGCGCCTGCTGGAAAGCGCTGCCGGAGAGGACGGGCGGATCAAGGCATGGTCCGGCCCGACCGATATTTTCATCACGCCGGGCTACCGTTTCAAGCTTGTCGATGTGCTGATGACGAATTTCCATCTGCCGCGCTCGACGCTGTTCATGCTGGTCTCGGCTTTTTCCGGAATCGAGACGATGCATGGTGCCTATGCGCACGCCATCAAGAGCGGCTATCGGTTCTATTCCTATGGCGATGCCAGCCTGCTGTTCAGGGCCGATCGATGACCAGTGAATTTTCCTTCAAGCTGATCGCGACCGACGGGAAAGCACGGCGCGGCGAGATTTCCATGCCGCGTGGAACCGTGCGCACGCCGGCCTTCATGCCGGTGGGCACCGGTGGCACGGTCAAGGCCATGTATATGGACCAGGTGCGGGAGCTTGGCAGCGATATCATCCTCGGCAATACCTATCACCTCATGTTGCGGCCCGGTGCGGAACGCGTGGCGCGCCTTGGCGGCCTGCATGAATTTGCGCGCTGGCCATACCCGATCCTCACCGATTCCGGCGGCTTCCAGGTGATGTCACTTTCAAAGCTGCGCAAGCTCACCGAAAAGGGAGTGACCTTCCGCTCGCATATCGATGGCGTGCCTTATGAGATGTCGCCTGAGCGCTCGATCGAAATCCAGGGCCTACTGGATTCCGATATCCAGATGCAGCTTGACGAATGCATCGCCCTGCCGGCCAAGGAGGATGATATCGAACGGGCGATGGAACTGTCTCTGCGCTGGGCCGAACGCTGCAAGACAGCCTTCGGCATCCAGCCAGGCAAGGCGATGTTCGGGATCGTTCAGGGCGGCGACGTGGCGCGCCTGCGCGAGCGCTCGGCGCAAGTCCTCGCCGGACTGGATCTGAAAGGCTATTCCGTCGGCGGGCTTGCGGTGGGCGAACCGCAGGCGGTGATGCTGGACATGCTCGACGTGACTTGTCCGCAACTGCCTTCCGGCAAGCCCCGCTATCTGATGGGTGTCGGCACGCCGGACGATATCCTGAAATCGGTGGCGCGCGGTATCGATATGTTCGACTGCGTCATGCCCACCCGGGCTGGCCGCCACGGGCTGGCTTATACAAGGCGCGGCAAGATCAACCTGCGCAACGCCCGCCATGCCGAGGACCATCGCCCGCTTGACGAGAAAAGCAATTGCCCGGCATCCCGCGACTATTCGCGGGCTTATCTGCATCATCTGGTCAAGTCGCAGGAGGCGCTCGGCGCCATGCTGCTGACCTGGAACAACCTTGCCTATTACCAGTCGTTGATGGCCGACATCCGTGCCGCTATCGAGGCCGGCGTCTTTGCGGAGCGGGCGGCTGCCATCACCGAGGGCTGGGCGAGGGGAGATCTGCCGGCACTTTAGAACGGCGCCTATCCAGCCGTTTCGTTTTCAACTAGAA
>JBARWP010000223.1:0-1849 GCA_049646905.1 Pseudaminobacter sp.
CAGCAGATCGACCACCCGGTCGGTGACGGAGCCCTGCGCGATGCCGTTAAGCGTAAGCGCCGAGCCGGGCGTCGGTAGCTCAATGCGATCTGGCGACCAGATCACCTGGTCAAGCCCGATGCGTTCAAGGCAGTCTTGAACGATGTTCGGAGACGGCCCGGTTATGGGTGCGCCCGGCGTCGAGAAATGGCGTTGATAGGCGATCCATAGCGGCTGCACCGTCGGGTCGAAGGCACCATTGGTGAGCGCCCAGATATCTCGACTTCTTTGCAGTATGTCCACCATTTCCTTCGGTGGGGTAACGAGGAAGCGCTGTCGATTGAGCAGCGTAAGGTCGGAATCCTCCCGATAGAGACTGAAAATCCGTTCCAGGCGTCGCACCTCGGCAACGACTTCATCCACGAGTCTCAGCGCCTTGATACGGTCCGGATGATGGATAACGAGCGTGGCCTGCGCGCCCATGGCCTCGCCCTGCCACGTCACCGCCTGGGGCGACGCCCGGCTGTGTAGCGGAAGTAAGGCCATGCCGGCGGCGGCGGCACTTATGCCAATCGCACGGCGTCGGGTCATTCTGCCAGTCATCATCCTACCTCAGTCGCTCTGGCCGCTGGGCGCTGGCACTTCATCACCTGAGCCCTGCTGCTCCAATATGTAGTCGCGCGGGATATCATTGAATTGTACGATCTTGCCGCCACGGTCCTTCGCGAAGGCGCGCGCAGCCTCATCGGAGGAGAAGGGCACGGCCTCCGCCGTTCCCATGCCCCCCTTGGCGTCGCTGTCGATAACGAAGAAAGCCTTGCGGGCATCGACCCAATTGTCGGCGCCTGGCGCGGCCCAGTTCGTGGCCCTGGCCATGTCGGAGACATAGATTGCCCTGATATCCTTCGGCTCCTCCGGCAGCATGGTGAAGGCAATGGTGTCGCGGGCGGAGGAGAACCAGATCGGCTCATCATATTTGGCGAGGATGATCTGGCCCTTGGGGCCGGCATGTTCAAGGATGTTCATGCCGCAATAGCGGCCCATTGCTTCCTCCGTCATGGCGAAGGGCGAGGGCGGCGTCTCCGCCTCGCGCTGACAGGCAGCGAGCGCCAGTAAGACGGCCAGCAGGACCGTGCCGAAACGCAACCTCATAGCGTCCTCCTGGAAAAGGCGAGTGTGGCGAGCGCCATCGGTGCCGCCACCCATGCAGCCAGCGTAGCGGCCAGTATCGCGGGCTCCAGCGCGGCATTGCCGAGCGTGCCCGCCATGCCCGACGCTGCGGCGATATCGGCCGAGCCGGAAAGGTTGAGTATCCGGTAGGCGTCGGTTGGATTGAGCAGGAGCAGCGCATCCAGTACGCCTGCGGTAACGAAACGCCCCTTGTCGGCGACCAGCACGCCGAGCAGCGCCATGTCGTAGATGACGACGAAGAGGAGCCAGATACCGATGGCGATGCCGCCGGCAGTACCGCGGTCGCGGACCAGCGCGCTGATCAGATAGCCGATCGCCACAAAGACGGCACCTAGAAGCACCGACGAGACCGTCATCGTGGCGAAGGCGGTCCAGCTTCCGCTTCCGGTCACCTTTCCGGACGTGGCCAGTACCAGCGCGGCAAGCCCATAGCCCACGAAGGTGGCGAAGGTCAGTATGGCGAGATGGCCAAGGAACTTGCCGAAAAGCACCTGCCAGCGTCGAACCGGGTAGCTGAGCAGCAGTGTCATGGTACCGCGTTCGATCTCGCCGACGATGGCGTCGTGCGAGATGAGCAGAGAAATCAGCGGCACGATGAAGATGGTGAGGCTGGCGAGGCTGATCACAACCACGTCGAGTGCGCCGGCACCCACGCTGCCGGTGGGCGCGCTGCCGAGGA
>JBARWP010000224.1:0-4447 GCA_049646905.1 Pseudaminobacter sp.
GGGCGACAATGTGACGGTGGACGTGGAACTGATCGTGCCGATCGCCATGGAAGAGAAGCTGCGCTTCGCCATCCGCGAAGGCGGCCGCACCGTCGGCGCCGGCGTCGTCGTCTCGATCACCGAGTAAGTGTTTGAGTTGCCGGGAGGCTTTGCTTCCCGGCAGTTTCCCTCGCGTTCGAAAACGCAGTCGGCTCTTGAATCGCCGCCTCGTTTGTGAAATGAACGCAGCCACCGTAGGGGTATAGCTCAGTTGGTAGAGCGGCGGTCTCCAAAACCGCAGGTCGCGGGTTCGAGCCCTGCTGCCCCTGCCAGGCTTCCAAAAGAAAAAGCGGTTTCCGTATAAGCCCTTATCGGGAAAACCACTCTGTAGTCGACTGTTTTGACGCCGTCGACGCGCTGAGCCTCGACCAACGGCCTTACCTTTCCCAACGCTCATTCGCATAATTTTTTTGCCCCACCGCAGGGCTTTCAGCGTCGAGCCTGATTGCAGGCGCAATGGCCTTTGGCCTTCGCCACGCCGCCGCTGCGTGGCCGGCAATTACCACCGCAGATGTATTCGTGCGAGCGCGCCGGAACTCGACCACTGCATCATGGATGGAGGCTTGTGGTTTTCGATCTCCGCCGCCGCCTGCCGGCGTGTCTGTGAAGGGCTTCTCCGAAGACGCCGCGATAGTAGCTGGCAAAAAAGCGCCCGAGATCGGAAAAACCCCTGATCCAGCGCTGCCTGGGTGTCGCTTTCCCGGTTCGTAACGCGTTGTGGACCGCCGACAGCCGTCTCAAGCGCAGATAGGTCATCGGGCCGACACCGAGCGTTTCGTGAAACGCGCGATGCAACGTGCGGCGTGAAACGAGAAGAGCCGAGCAGAGCCGAGCAGAGCTCCGAAAGGTGCACCGGCCGGACCCTTCCGATCACGTCCACATAGCCTCCACCTCACGGACAAGCCTCGCGCCTCGCCGATCCCGGTCCTCATGGTTTTCCGAGACCTGGCGGACCACGCCGGCGAGGAATGCTTCGAGGAGTGATCGCCTGAAGAAGTCGATGCCGGCGAGAGACAGCGGCACCTTTCCCTCGCGCAATTGGCGAATCCGCGATGCGACTTCCGCCACGGCTGCGCTTCGCGACGGCGAACGGAATCGGTCGATCCTGGTCCAGAATTCAGGTGCTTCCAGCGCCGCCCGTTCCCCTGTCATGTGGGTGGCTATCTCGTCTTCGCCGAGCGTGATTGTCGCGTAGCGGCAGTGCCCGGTGAAACGGCCCTCCTGCTCGACCGATTTCGGGAAGACGACGACGTCGCCAGGCACCACGTCGTAGTCCCACTGCGTGACCTCGCCGCTGCTCTCCAGTATCATGCCGATCGTCACCAACTGCGGGTTCATGACGCCCCGCGCCCGGATGTCCGGGCTGAAGTCACCGGAACTGAGAGCAACGGAGCCGATCCGGGCATGCGTCAGATGGCCACTGAAGGGGCCGGGTGCCAGTTGCACGATGCTGAGGTCCGGTCCGAGCCGTAGACGGCCTCCCGGAGATCCTCCACCCCTGCCAGCTTGAAGGAGTAGACGCTCAGGTGCGCGGAATCGTCGGGGGAGCCCGCAGGAGCGGGCAGCAGGTCATTGTCCGGATCGGATCGACTGCGAAAGCCGGGCATGACACATCCATCGGTCACGCCCCCACCACAACCTCCAATACCATCTTTTTGGCACAATGTGCATAGCTGCGGGAATGGCAGCGGGTTACCTTGCTGAGGTCAATCTGAGAGGCGGCGGCTTGCTATTGATCGTCCGAAGAATACGGGATGCCGGCAGGATTTCGTTGAACTGAACTAACAAACCAGGAGATTTATCGGCCACCGGCTGGCGAAAGCACACCCATCTTCTTTGGCACGCCTTTGTGAGGGACAGGCGATGTACGGAGTTGCGCAACCCAGCAGGCCCGACGAATATGAATTGCCCCCCGCTGTGCCGGCGGATGACGTACGCGCTGCCCTGGAACGCCTGCTGGCGGATTCCGATTTTCGTGCCTCCGAACGAAACCGCCGCTTCCTTCGCTTCGTCATCGAAGAGGCGCTGGCCGGTCGGGGCGACAGGATAAAGTCCTACATAATCGCCGTCGAAGTGTTTGGACGAGGCGTTCATTTCGACGCCGAAACCGACCCGATCGTCCGCATCGAGGCGACACGGCTGCGCGCCGCACTCGAAGCCTACTATTCGGGACCGGGCAGGAATGAGGCCATTCGCATCGGCTTGCCCAAGGGGCGCTACGTTCCCACCTTCGAGGCCGCAAATCCAGGTGAAGAGGTTTCGCCCTCGGCGACCACTCCGCCTTTGTCGGCTGCGAAATCCTGGTTTGTGCCGAGACTTCAATCCTATGCCGCCCTGTTGCTGGGAGCCATTGTCCTGACAGGCGCTCTGCTGGCGGGTCTCCTGCTTCATGATGCCTCGGACGCGGCTGCGCCTGCTCCACAGACGGTCCTGCGCATTACCCCTACGATTGCGCTCAACAACCACGCAACGGACAATCTCGGCGCCCAAGGTCTCTCGCAGTCCCTGCAACTGGCGCTGACACGCATCCCCGGAATGCGCGTCATATGGGTGTCACCGGACATAACGGCGACGGTCATTCCTCCCGGAACAGGCGGCATCTATGACGTTTCCACCACGGTCCGCATCGTTCGCGGCAGGTTGCGGGTTATCTGGCGGCTGTCGGACACTGCGACCGGTGAGATCATCCAGGCGGACTTTGTGGACCGCGAAGCCAAGGGCAGTTCGACAATCGCTGCCGAAGACGAAGTCGCCCAGGTTATCGCATCCCGGATCGCAGCCCTGATGGGCAATTCCCTGCCGGGGAAACGGCAAAACGCCCGGCGCGCCAGGTGACGGTGCTTAGCGCGATTGACCTCCCGACCTGGCGCCGTACATCATCGAGACGGCGAAGATGAAGGGCGTGGAGCAGTTCGGCGATTTCGGGATGGAGATCAGCTTCGCCGTTATGACCAAGCCGGGCTACCAGTCTTATATAAGACGGCGCGCCTATAACCTGATCCGTGACACTTTCGTTGCCAACGGCATCGAGTTTGCCCAGCCGACGGTCCAGGTCGGGGGCGATGAAAAGCCGGCAGCCGCTGCAGCCGCGGCGACCACGCTCGCGCGCGAAAAGGCCAAGCAAGCGGTGGAGAGCTAGCGCCATCGCCACATTTGGAAAGGGGCGGCTTGCGGTACAACCTGTGCGTTCACGATAGTTTGATGCCGCCGCTAACACTGGACGTAGAGATGGCCGTGGCTAGCCGGCACTCGGCTGATTGCATGAGCGGCACGAGAGTGATAGACGAGATGGCTCCGCCGGTTTCAAGGACGGAGGCTCGAGCCCGATCTGAAGGGCTTGGGTGAGATATCAATGGATGACGTTTTCGTTTGGGACGATTGGATGGTCCTGAAGAGGGTGTTTGGCAAGTAAGACGGATTAGGCACTTGCATGTGTCTGGAATCGGTTTTATGTAGGCATAACAGACACGCGGCGCGTGGAGCTGGGTAGCCGGCTTTACGCGTCCGAAATGCATGGGCGGAGCAAAGAGCGTGAGTCGCGCTTGGTTTCGGTACCGTGCAGAGGCAATTCCCGGCCAATGGGAACATCCGAGAGGCTCGGGATTCGGGCCTTTTAAAGCAGAGCGGCGTATGGCTTCGAAAACCACCAACCCCTTCGTCTTCCTCCAGCAGGTAAGATCAGAGACCGCGAAGGTGACGTGGCCGTCACGGCGTGAGACGGTGATTTCCACGATCATGGTGCTCATCTTTGCGGTGTTGACGATGATCTTTTTCTTCGCTGCCGATCAGTTGATGGCTTTCGCGATCGAATTGATCCTCGGCATCGGCCGCTGATACCCGGCGAATACGGAGAATTTCAAAGATGACTGCGCGGTGGTACATCGTCCACGCCTACTCGAATTTCGAGAAGAAGGTCGCCGAGGATATCGAGAACAAGGCCAAGCAGAAGGGTCTTAGCGAGCATATCGAGCAGATCATCGTGCCGACCGAGAAGGTCGTTGAGGTGCGTCGCGGCCGCAAGGTGGATGCCGAGCGCAAGTTCTTTCCGGGCTACGTGCTGGTGCGCGCCAACCTGACCGATGCGGTGTTCAGCCTCATCAAGAATACGCCGAAAGTGACTGGTTTCCTTGGCGATTCCAAGCCTGTGCCGATCACCGACAAGGAGGCCGAGCGTATCCTCCATCAGGTCCAGGAAGGCGTGGAACGGCCGAAGCCTTCGGTGACCTTCGAGATCGGCGAGCAGGTGCGCGTGTCGGATGGGCCTTTCGCTTCCTTCAACGGCACGGTCCAGGAAGTGGACGAGGAGCGGGCGCGGCTCAAGGTGGAAGTTTCGATCTTCGGGCGCGCCGTGCCTGTGGATCTCGAATTCGGACAGGTCGAAAAGGGCTGATCCGGAAGTCCGCGGGCG
>JBARWP010000225.1:0-8974 GCA_049646905.1 Pseudaminobacter sp.
GCCGGTGCCGCCGGCCGTGCCGATCTCGCCGATGATGGCCAGGATGATGTCCTTGGCGGTGACGCCCTCGGGCAATTGCCCGTCGACGCGCACCAGCATGTTCTTGGCCTTCTTCTGGATCAGCGTCTGGGTGGCGAGCACGTGCTCGACCTCGGAGGTGCCGATGCCGTGCGCCAGCGCGCCGAAGGCACCGTGCGTTGAGGTGTGGCTGTCGCCGCAGACAATGGTCATGCCGGGCAGGGTGAAGCCCTGCTCGGGGCCGATGATGTGGACGATGCCCTGGCGGCGGTCCTTCTCGGAATAATACTCCACGCCGAAGTCGGCAGCGTTCTTCGCCAGTGCCTCGACCTGGATGCGGCTTTCCTCGTTCTTGATGCCGTTCACGCGATCCGGCGAGGTGGGCACGTTGTGGTCGACCACGGCCAGCGTCCGCTCGGGGTGGCGGACCTTGCGGCCCGTCATGCGCAGGCCCTCGAAGGCTTGCGGGCTGGTCACTTCATGCACGAGGTGGCGGTCGATATAGAGCAGGCAGGTACCGTCGTCCTGGCGGTCGACCACGTGATCGTCGAATATCTTGTCGTAGAGGGTGCGCGGTGCGCTCATTTGCGTAAATCCGTCGATACAGGAACAGGAGGAGCCCGTTGCCGGGCCGATGGCGATCAGGCGCTCAGGGAAGTCGGCAGCTAAGCGCGCCTGAAATCCGGGCAAAGAACCGGCTTGGCAGGCGCTTATGGTCCTGCAGCACGAAGCCCTTATAGGCCGGATGTCCGAAAAGCTCTTCCATCGTGCCGCTCATACCAATCTTTCGGCATTTCGGCAATCGCAACGGCATGGGTGCACGAAAGCCGCTCCGGCACGGCCCCGTGCTCATGACCGTGCAGTCTTTCCCTTCGACTTTTTCAGGCTCTCCACCGGCTTTTCGCCCTCTTGGCCACCAACCGGCTGGCGGGATGCGGTGCGCACCTCGATACGCTGCAGGAAGCCCAGAACGACCAGGGCGACGAAGGTAGCAAAGCCGGCGATCTGCCAGAGGCCGAAGCCGCAGGCAACGCCGATGGCGCCGGCGAGCCACATGCCGGCGCCCGTGGTCAGCCCATGCACCTCACCGCGCGCAAACAGGATCGTGCCGGCGGCCAAAAAAGCCACACCGGCCGTCACCGCCTCCACTGCGCGGATCGGGTCGAAGCGCGATACTTCCGAGGCGAACATCGGCGCGTGGATGATCTCTATGGTGAGTATGCCGAACGTCGCGGCTGCCACGCAGACAAGTATATGGGTGCGCAAGCCGGCCGGCCGGTTGCGCCATTCGCGCTCGAAGCCGATGAGAGCGCCGAAGATCGCGGCCAGCAGCAGCCGGGCCATGATAACCGGAAAGGCGGTCCAGGTCGGATGACCGAATTCCTCGATAAGCTGTTCCATGGCCCCTCTCTCGACGCTGGCCGGTAACGCGCCGCGGCAGGAGCGGTTCCCGGCACTACCGTCTTTCGAGGACCAGGGTCCCGACCGGCACATCCTCCTCGGAGTTCATGCCGGATGCTCCCTGCGCAGCCGTCTTTCCAGGGCCCGCAGCGCCAGTGAAAGGCCTATCGTGAGGATGAGATAGATGTAGGCGACGATCGAGTAGGTTTCGAAGAAGCGGAATGAGCCGGCCGCATAGATCTTGCCCATCTGCGTGATGTCGGCAACGCCGAGGACGGAAACCAGCGACGAATCCTTGACCATGGCGATGAAGTCGTTGCCGAGCGGCGGCAGGATGGTGCGCACCGCCTGAGGCAGGACGATGTGGCGAAACCGCCCGTAGCGCGAGAGGCCCAAGGCCTGTGCCGCCTCGATCTGGCCGGGATCGACCGCCTGGATGCCGGCACGGAAAACCTCGGAAATGAATGCCGAATAGCCGATGGTGAGCGCGATGATCGCCCGCCACAGAAGCGAGATGTCACGCGTCTGCAACTGCGCGGCGAAGCCGGCCTCCTGCAGGGGCGAGGCAAGGAAATTCCATGCGGCCACGAAGGCCGGCACGCCGGCGAAGGCAATCCAGAACAGCAGTACCAGGATGGGAATGCCGCGGATGATCTCGACATAGAACCGCGCGACCTGGCGCAGCCACACCGAGCCCGACAGCGCCATCAGCGCGACGACGAGACCGAGCGCGGCGGCCAGCGCAAAGCCGACGATGGTGACGAAGACGGTGATGCCGATGCCCTTGGCGACGGTGGCAAAGACCTGGGCGTAAAGCCCGTTCATGGCCACGAACGCCGCGACCAGGACCGCGATTGCAGCGACTGCCGCCAGCCACCAGGGGAATTCAGGCTTTTGAGCGCGGGCAGGTGGAGGCATCAGGTCAGGAATCTGGACGAGATTTGTGCCCTGTGCCGCCCCCCTCTGGCCTGCCGGCCATCTCCCCCACAAGGGGGGAGATCACGCTGTCACCGGCCTTTCTGCTCGAGTTGCCAACACAGGACAGGAACAACGACGATGCAAGGTGAGGCGAAAACGGCAGCAAAGGCTGATCTCCCCCCTTGTGGGGGAGATGGCCTGCCGGCCAGAGGGGGGTGACGTGGAGCACGATCATTTCAAGGAACCGAACCCGCCGCCTCACTCGCCCATCTTGTAATCGAGGAACCATTTCTTGTTCAGCGCCTCGATGGTGCCGTCGGCCTTGAGCGCGGCAATCGCGGCATTGACCGGCTCGACAAGGTCGGAGCCCTTGGGAAAGATGAAGCCGAAATCCTCCGTGCCGAGCGGCCCGCCAATGAGCTTCAGCCCGCCATCGGAGGCATCGACATAGCCCTTGCCGGCGGTGCTGTCGGTCAAGACCATATCTACGTCGCCCACCTTCAACGCCTGCACGCTCGCGCCGAAAGTCTCGAACAGCTTGATGCGGGGATTCTGCTCATTGCCGTCGAGCACGCCGTAGACGGCCGTGTAGAAAGGCGAGGTGCCAGCCTGCGCGCCGATCAGCCCATCCTCGAAGGCGGCGAAGGTCGTGGCGTCGGTGAAGCGATCCTCGTCGCCGCGCACCAGCATGTATTGCTCATTGCGCATATAGGGATCGGAGAAATCGACCTTGGCCTTGCGCTCGTCATTTATGGTGATGCCGGTCATGCCGATCTGGTACTGGCCGTCCGAAACCGCCTGGATCATCGCGTCCCAGGAGGCGTTCTGATACTCGACCTTGAAATTCAACCGCCTAGCGATCTCGTTCATCGCGTCATATTCCCAACCGATCTGGTCGCCGGTCTTGGGGTCCACGAATTGCAGCGGCGGATAGGCATTCTCGGTCACCACCACGACTGTCCTGCCGCCGAGGTCGGGCAGGGCCTGCGCGAAAGCGGCAAGAGGCACCAGCAGGACGGCCAGAAGGCCGACCAGACGACAGGCAATGGATTTCATGGGCCAACTCCCGTGTCTGACAGAGCAGGGGGAGTTTAGCGACCACCTTGTCAGGCGCAAGCGCGATCAGGCCGGGATTTCGGCAGCCGTGTTTCACGCGGCCTGGCCGCCTGCGAGACGCAAGCGGCCAGGCCGAAGGCTACAGGTCTTCGCGCTGGCTGCGGGCAGCGCCCAGTTCCGCCATGCTCATGCGCTCGAACCTGCCCTCGCCGAGATAGACCCAGCTCTTGCCGACCGAGGTTGCCAGGTAGCGGTCGGAATAGGCACTGTCGATCTCCTGCTGCGGGTTGGCCGGCAATACCATGGCCTTCATCAGCACATAATACAGGACCAGGCCGAGCGGAAAACCGATAAGGAAGGCATAGGCCGAGTAGTAGGCGGCTATGCCGCCGGCGACGAGCCAGGCAATCATGCCCGCCCAGTTGATGCCGCCGGAATAGCGGTACTGGCCGGTCGTGCTGTAGAGGTCCGGCACGTTCACCCGGCGCCGCCGGATCAGGTAGTAATCGGCCGTCATGATGCCGCCGATCGCGGAGAGAAACGCGCCGTAATAGCCGAGGAAGACGAACAAATTGTCGAGGATTTCCCAGGGAAAGCACAGCGTGCCGATGATGCCGGCCAGCGCCACGCCGGTCTTGTAGTTGATGTGGCGCGGCGACAGGTTGACCATCGTCAGCGCCGAGGGGATCAGGTTGGCCGCCGTGTTGGTCGACCACTGGGCCAGGACCACGAGCACCAGCAGCAAGATCAGCGCGAAGCCCTGGCTTTCGGCCTGGATCACCTCGATCGGGTTCCAGTTGCCGGTCGCGATGAAGGAGACCGCACCGATGCCGGCAATCATCGCCTGGGTGAGCGGCAGCGCCAGAAGCTGGGCGGTGAAAATGCTTTTGTTACGCTTGAGGAATGTCGTGGCCCCGGCCTCGGTCTTCACGAAGCGGGTGAGGTTGGGAATGTCGATCGCCATGGTCGACCAGAAGCCGAGATTGGCGACGAACAGGACGAGCAGCGACATCTGCCCGGTCGCCTGGAAGTTCCAGATGTTGAGGCCCTTGGTCTGTGCGATGCCTTCGAGGGTAAAATACATCCACACCGAGATGGCGATGATGCAGGGAGCGGCAAGGGCGGCCAGCCTCTCGATGGCCTTGATGCCGTAGGCGGTGTTGACCACCTGGACCAGCCCGAACACGGCATACCAGGCAAACCAGTTGTCGAAGCCGAGGAAATGCGAGCCGATGCCGTTGAGCGCCAGCGCACCGAGATA
Source organism: Pseudaminobacter sp. (assembly GCA_049646905.1). Classification (GTDB taxonomy): domain Bacteria; phylum Pseudomonadota; class Alphaproteobacteria; order Rhizobiales; family Rhizobiaceae; genus Pseudaminobacter. The sequence continues at coordinate 4,655 of JBARWP010000225.1, forward strand.
GGTCTGGATGCCGAACCACATCGAGGCCACCAGGCCGCGCGAGATCGCCGGCAGATGCGTGCCTTTGATCCCGAAGGGCGCCCGGAGATAGACGGCGAAGGGCAGGCCGTGCTCGGTACCGATGTCGGCCGTCAGCAACATGAACAGGCCGATGCCGACATTGGCCAGGAAGATCGTGAAGATGACGGGGCCGAGCGAGATACCGCCCTGGATACCGGTGGCGCCGAGCGAATAGGTCGCGATGATGACGGCGATGCCCACCCAGATCCAGGCATAGCCGAGCATGCTGATGGGCCGCTGCGAAAGATTGGTCGGAAGAATCGACTCCTCGATGAGCGTGCTGCGCTCACCTTCGGTCGATAGCGCTTGAGATGCAATAGTCACCTTCTCCTCCACTTTTGATTGTAGAAGTTCCCATATTGCCGATAGTGTCGAGTTGCTGGCCCGAGCCCGGCCGGGAGCAGGACGACGGCTCCTGATTGGTCATCCTGCCCTTTCGCCGTGTCGAAGCATCCGCCCGAAAACCGGTTCTCCGATTTTCAGGCGACGCGCTTCATGCCTTCGCCTTGAGCGCCCTCAGGCGTGCGGTCTCCTCTATGTCGACGGTCTCATCTTCGAGATTGACGGCCACGCCGTAGACGTCGCGGGCATGGGCGGCCGAATAGAAGCCATCCAGCACGTCTTCGAGCACTTTCTGCGCCGGGCGGTTCAGCGGCGAGCCGAAGCCGCCGCCATTGGGGCTGTAGTAGGCCATGGTGTCGTTGGCCTTGACCGCCAGGCCCGAGAACTTCGAGTGCATCTCGTGTGCCTCGGCCGGCGCCGCCTTGTTGTAGATGAGGCACTTGCCGACCGCCCCGTCGGTACCGCCGAAGATGCCCCAGGGCGCATCCTTGTGGCGTTCCGATTCATGGGTGATGAAGCCTTCTGTCAGAACACGCTGCGCCTTGACGACGCCGACCCCGCCGCGGAACTCGCCCGCGCCCGGAGGCACGTCGTCGCGCAGTTCGTAGCGGTCGCAGATCATCGGGATATGCATGGCCAGGTCCTCGAGCGGGTTGTTGCGCGTATTGGCCATCAGGTTGTCGATGCTGTCTGGCCCGTCGGAGCGGGGACGGCCGCCATAGGCACCTTCATTGACCTCGAGGAACACCCAATAGTCGCCGCTCGGCCGCACGCCGGAATAGGCGGCAAACGAGATCGACGCCGAACTGCCGGCGATGACGGTTTCCGGCATCACGGGCGCCAGCGCGCGGATGATCAGGTCGATCATGCGGTTGCACTGGGTGAAGCGGGCTTCGGCCGAGGCCGGCGGCTTCGGGTTGAAGATCGAGCCCAGCGGCGCGATCACGTTGATGGGCCGGAACGAACCTTCGTTGGACGGCACGCGTACGTCCGAGGTGTAGGCGTCCAAAAGCAGCTTGCGGAAGGCGGCATAGGCCGCGACCTTGGTCGAGCCCTCGAACGGCACATTGTAGGCGGTCGGCGTCTGGTCGGCCGATCCGGTCAGGTCGATATCGAGTTCATCGCCCCTGACGCGGACGGTGACCTTGACCTTCAGCCGCTGGTCGCGGTTGCGGCCGTCATCGTCGAGCCAGCCCTCGGCCGTGTATTCGCCGTCGGGGATTTCGGCGATACGCTGGCGCATCATGCGCTCGGCATAGTCCATGAGCTGGTTGGCCGCCTGGAAGACGGTCTCCTCGCCGAATTTCTCGATGAGTTCCACGAAGCGCTTGGCACCGAGCCTTGTCGACGCGACCTGGGCCTCGATATCGCTCACCAGTTGCTGCGCGGCGCGGCTGTTGTTGCGGATGAAGTTCCACATCGCATTGTTGGGCTCGCCCTTGCGGTAGAGCTTCGTGCCGGCAAACAGCATGCCCTCGGCAAAGACGTCGGGTACGTCGATGATGAGGCCGGGGGTCGCCGCGCCGATATCGACATGATGGGCGGTGTTGCCGGCAAAGCCGACCAGCCGGCCCTGGAAGAAGACGGGCACGACGATGGCAAGGTCCGGCGTGTGGCTGGAACCGTGATAGGGGTGGTTGTGCACCACGACATCGCCTTCGAACCATTCGCCATCTTCCAGCGTCTCCTGGATGCCGCGCAGATAGCCGGGGATGGAGCCGATATGCATCGGCGTCGATTCGGACTCGCACAGCGTGTTGAAGTCCACGTCGAAGAGGCCGGCGCCGAGATCCTCCGATTCACGGATGATGGAGGAAAAGGACATGCGGTAGAGGACATGGGCCATCTCTTCAGCAATGGTTTCGAACGAGCCACGGATCACCTGGAGCGTGATGGGATCGATTTCGGCGGGAACTGTCTTCACCGCCACGGCCTTGGTCATGCTGTTCATCTGAATTCCTCCCTGGATCAGGCGATGCCGGCGCGGTGGACGCGCATGTTGCCGTAGTCGAGCACCTCGGCCACGTAGCCCGGCGGCACCAGCGTGGTGGAATCGTGCTGCACCACGATCGCCGGGCCGGCGATCCTGTCGCCGGCAAAGAGCCTGGACTTGTCGTAGCGCGGGGTCTCCAGCGTGCGCCCGTCATCGAATGTCGTGGCCCTGACGAACATCAGTGCCCGGTCGACGCCGGAACCGTCCGAGGGCTTGAGCTTGGGGATGCTGAGACGCTCCACAGCGGCACGGCCGATGGCGCGCAAGGTGATGAGTTCCACTTCCTGGTCGCGATAGCTGTAGCCGTAGTCGAGCTGATGCTGGTCGTGGAAGCTGGTGACGATCACCGCCTTGTTGGCCTTTGTCACCGGCCCATCCGGCATGGCGGCGCGCAGCTCGAAACCCTGGCCGTGGTAGCGGCATTCGGCAACGATCTCGATCATCTGCTGATGGTGCGCAATGCCGTCGTCGTCCAGTTCAGCGCGAACGCGGGCGCGCAGGCTCTCGGCAGCCTTGTTGATGCGCGCAAGCTCGTCCTCGCCAGCCGCATTGAGCTCCACGATCACGGCTTCGGTGTGCTCGTATTGCAGGTCGGTCTTCAACAGGCCGACGGCCGCGGTGATACCGGGAGCAACCGGAACGATGACGTCCCTGGCCGAAATCGCTTCGGCCAGCGCCACGCCATGCAGTGGGCCGGCTCCTCCGAAGGGCAGGATCGAGAACTGGCGCGGATCGATGCCCCGCGCCACCGAGTTCGACCGGATCGCCAGCGCCATGTTGTTGTTGATGATCTTGAGGATGCCGAGTGCCGCGTCCTTGATCGACATGCCGAGCGGCCGGGCGATCTTGTCCTCGATGGCCTTGCGCGACAGTTCCGGATCGAGCTTGAGATCGCCGCCCAGCACCAGGTCTGGGTCGAGGCGGCCGAGCACGATCTGCGCATCCGTCACCGTCGGTTCGGTGCCGCCGCGCCCATAGCAGGCCGGGCCAGGCTCGGAACCGGCCGAGCGCGGCCCGACATTGAAGGCGCCTGCCTCATCGACATAGGCGACCGAGCCACCGCCGGCACCGATGGTGACGAGATCGATCATCGGGGTCAGCACCGGATGGCCCGACACATAGGTGTCGCGCGGGTTCATGATCTTCACCCGGCCATCGGGGATGGTGCTGATATCGGCCGAAGTGCCGCCAATATCGACGGTAATGACATTCTTCACGCCGGCCATGACGCCTTCGGAAGCACCGCCGATGACACCGCCGGCCGGCCCCGACATCAGGATACGGATCGGCCTTGCCGCGCAGGATTCGACGGTCGAAACACCGCCGTTCGACTGCATGATGCGCAGTTTCGACGACACGCCCGCTTCGCGCAGCTTGGATTCGAGGTCGCGCAGATAAAAGGCTGTCCGCGGCCCGACATAGCAATTCATTGCTGCCGTCGAGAAGCGCTCATATTCGCGCATGACATTGGCGACTTCGCTCGACAGGGTGACATAGGCATCCGGCATTTCCTCGAGGATGATCTCCTTGGCGCGCCGCTCATGCGTGTCGTTGAGGAAGGCGAACATGAAGCCGACGACGATGGAATTTATGCCGCGCTTCTTGAACAGTGCGATCGCCTCACGCACTTCGTCTTCGGCAAGAGCGGTTTCCACCTCTCCCTTGGGCGGCAGGATGCGCTCGGAGATGGCGATGCGGTTGCGTCGCTTCACCAGCGGCTGGTCCTGCCACGGGACGGTGAAGTGCAGGGAGAAATTGTAGGGGCGCTTGTGGCGGCCGATATGCAGGATATCGCGGAAGCCGCGTGTGGTCAGCATTCCGGTCTCGGAGCCATTGTGCTCGATGGTGATGTTGGTGGCGGTCGTCGTGCCGTGCACGATGACATCCACATCCGAGGTGCGGATGCCGGCAATGTTGCAGATACC
>JBARWP010000226.1:0-7286 GCA_049646905.1 Pseudaminobacter sp.
CCTATTGAGTTCGCTATCTGGACCAGAGCCTGCGTCATTTTGCATGGGAGCTTTGCAAGGAAGCTGCTTGTTTCTTAGGCAAGGGCAGCCCATATATCAATCATCTCCTGGGCGCGTTCCTCCTCCCATTAGCGCCCTAGAGTGTTCCCCTCTGGAGGTTTAGCCTTAATTGGCACTCCAACAAACTCAGCCGGGTCCTTTCAGATCCGGCTTTTTTGTTGCCTAAATTCCAGCCACCCCAGGCTCGCGCCGGCAGCGGAATTTTCGCGAGACCAGCCCCCGTTTCTCGATCTGTCGCAAGCCCTGTCCCATTCGGTTGGGCCAGGGGCTTTTTGCCATCTGCCGCCCGGTGCGCTCCGTTGCACGGGCAGCGTAACTGTGACTTGTAACCTGAGGTAACCTGCCGGGTGGGCCGGCGCGCTTGCATGATGACAACAGGACGCGGCTTCGGGCGGCGGGGGATGGGGGCATCACTCGCTGGACCAGGCTCAGGCAGCGGCCGCGTCCGACTGATTGCCTCAGCCGATGGCTGATCTATATTGAATGCGGCGGACCTGACGTGCTGCCTTCCTCCCCCCATCTACTCCCGTGGGCGGCGGTACGGTCCGCAAAGAACGGCGCCCGGATCAAGATCCGAGGCGCCGTTTTTCTGTTCGGGTGTCGTGCCGGTCAGGCTGCCTTACCGCTGGCGTTCATGACCTCGTCGGCAAGGCGGCCCGTCAGTTCCGCCATATGGTCGAATTCCGCCTGGTAGCTGGCAACGCCGGCCGTGGCCGACCGCAACTCGACGATGAGGTTGCCGATCTCCGACTGCGGCATGGTCGCTTCCACCACGTCCCAGCCCGGCCAGCCCGGCCGTGCGTCATAGCCGAGGATCTGGCCGCGGCGCTGGGGCACGATGCCGGTGATCTTGGCCGTTGCATCCGAGGGGGTGAAGATCGAGACCTTCATGATCGGTTCGAGCAGCACCGGCGAACACGCCGCCATGCCTTCCTTCATGGCGAGCTTGGCGGCCATCTGGAAGGCCATGTCGGAAGAATCCACCGTGTGGTAGGAGCCGTCCGACAGGTTGACGGCGACATCCACGACCGGAAAGCCGAAGGGGCCGGATTTCAGATAGTCGCGAATGCCGGTCTCCACCGACTGGATATAGGTCTTGGGCACCACGCCGCCGGTGATGGTGTCGGTGAACTGGAAGCCGGTGCCGCGCGGCAGCGGTTTGATCTCCAGCACGACGTCTCCGAACTGGCCGTGGCCGCCGGATTGCTTCTTGTGGCGGCCACGCTGCTGGGTGCTCTTGCGGATGGTCTCGCGATAGGGAACGGCGGGCGCGTGGCCCTCCACCGCGATCTGGTTGCGGCCTTCCAGCCGTTCCACCGTGACGCGCAGGTGCATTTCGCCATGGCCCGACAGCACGGTTTCGCTGCTGTCCTGCTGGTGGCGCAGGCCGAGCGAGGGGTCCTCCTCGGACAGGCGCTGGAGGGCAGCCGACATCTTGACGTCGTCCTTGCGCTCCTTCGGGCGCAACGCCGTGGCGTAGACCGGCTGCTGCGGCTGCAGGTCGATAAGCGGTTCGATGCCGGCGCGGGCGCTGGTGAGCGTCTGGCCGGTGCGTATGCCCTCGAGCTTTCCCAGCGCCACGGTGTCGCCGGCTTCCGCCGACGATTGCTTGGTCTGGTCCTTGCCCAGCATGCGGTAGATGCCGGAGACCTTGGCGGCGACCCCGCCGGAGCCGAAGAGCTCGATGCCGTCTGTCACCTTTCCCGAAAGGACACGCCCGAGCGAGAGCTTGCCGCCATGGGCGGTGTAGACCGTCTTCATGATCTGGACGATCGCGTCGGTGCCGTCCGGCACGCCGAGCCGCTTGCGGACCGCCTCGACGTCAGGCGCATCGTGGCGGATCGCCTTCAGGAGCCGCAGCACGCCATTGGCCTTTTCGGCCGAGCCGATCAGGACGGGGGTTACCGATCCGTCGCGCAGGTCGGCTGCGAGCCCGTCGAACACCGTGTCCTTCGGCGGCTCGATCTCTTCCAGCAACTGCTCCATCAGGCCGTCGTCGTGATCGGCCAGCGTCTCCAGCATGGAAAAGCGCGCCTCGATCTCGCGTGCCTTGTCGTCGCCGGGAATTTCGGCGATCTCGCTTTCGGTGTATTCGCGATAGATGTAGGCGCGCTCGAGCGCCAGGTCGATCGAGCCGATGACGATGCCGTCGTTGCGCAACGGGATCTGGCGCAGCAAAAGCGGGGTGCTGCTGGTGGGCTGCAGCATCTTCAGCGTGTCGCGTACGCCGATCGCGGTCTTGTCGATCTTGTTGAGGAACAGGATGCGCGGCACGCCGAAATCGTCGAGCTTGCGCATGATGAGCTGCAGGGCCGGCACCTTCTTCTCGTCGGCCTCCGTCACCACCACGGCGAGATCGCATGCGGCAAGCACCGGCTCGGCCTCGAAGCCGAATTCCACCGATCCGGGCAGGTCGACGAAAGTCAGGCTGTCGCCCATGAAATCGACGGTGGCGAAGGTCGCTTCCACGCTCATGGCATGGGCACGCGCCTCTGGCGTGTGATCGGCGACGGTGCTGCCGGAAGCAATCGGATTCTGGCGGGGGATTGCGCCCGTGCGGGCGAGAATGGCTTCAAGAAGGGTGGATTTTCCACTTGAGAAGGGACCGACGATGGCGATGCATTTCGGTCCCGTGCGTCTTCCTCCGGCGCGGCTTCCCATGATGCTGACCTCCACTCAGGCGTTTTGTCGCGAGCGGCGGCCGGCCTGGCGGCCGTCGCGGGCGGGCTTGGCGATGGCCCGCCTGAAGGCATCGTCACATGGGTTTAACGGCGGGGCAAGGGGAATAGAGCCGGCATACGGAATCACGCCGAGAGGGCGTGCGGTTCCGGCGCGATGTCGAATTCGAGGCTGCGCAACTGCTGGTGCGGTGCGGGGCGGCTGATGTAGTAGCCCTGGAAGCGGCTGCAGCCTGCCGCCCGGGCCAGCGTGAACTCCTCGGCGGTCTCCACGCCTTCGGCCACGATGGTCACGTTCTGTACCCGCGCGATCTGCGCCAGCGCGGAGACGAAGACCTGGGCGACGCGGTCGCTGGCAAGGCTGTTTATGTAGCTGCGGTCGATCTTGATGCTGTCGATCGGGAAGCTCTTCAGATAGTTGAAGCCGCAATGGCCGGTGCCGAAATCGTCGAGCGCGATACGGAAGCCAAGCTCCCGCAGTGTCTCTAGTCGCGCCAGGATCTCCGGAGAGGCGGCTGTCGCCACCGTCTCGGTGATCTCGATGACGAATTGCGAGGCCGACCGGCCGCTTTCGCGCAATACGCGCTCGAACATCGTCACCACGGCATCGCGCTTGAGCTGTTCGCCCGAGACGTTGATGCTGATGCGCTTGCCGGGAAAATGACCGAGATCGGCGCAGGCGCGCTTGAACACCCATTCGCCGACCATGTCGATCAGGGTGGAGCGCTCCGCAATCGGGATGAACTCGGCCGGCGAGATGATGCCGCGAACCGGATGGCGCCAGCGGATCAGCCCTTCGAGCGCAAGGGTCGAGCCGTCGGCATCGACGATGGGCTGATAGTGCAGCTCCAGTTCGTTCAGGTAGACCGCGGCGCGCAGTTCCCGCTCGATCAGGCGGCGATAGCGCTGGTCGGATTGCATCTCCTCATGGAACAGGGTAGCGCGCCCGCGGCCTTTGGCCTTGCTTTCGTAAAGCGCCAGGTCGGCCAAGAGCATCAGCTCCGTCGTGCTCGAGGCATGTGCCGGGGCAAGCGCGACACCGGCCGAGAAGCTGAGCGGGATGGTCTTTCCCTCATAGGGCTTGCCGGTCTGGACCGCCTTCAGCAGATGCTGCAGGCGGTGGTTGATAACCGTCTCGTCGGCATGGGGCACGATGATGCCGAATTCGTCGCCTCCCAGCCTGCCGACCGAGCCCTCGCCGAACTGCTGGGTGGCGGCCGCGACCAGTTGCGTCAGCGCGAAATCGCCGAACTGATGTCCGAAGGAGTCGTTGAGCTGCTTGAAGTGGTCGAGGTCGAGCAACACGAGCGCGGTGTCGGCCTTGCTGCGCAGCCTCTCCTGCAGAGCCTGGAGGAAATAGCGGCGCGTCATCGAGCCGGTGAGCGTGTCGGTCGTCAGGAACCTGATCTTCTGCGCCTCCGCCGCGGCTGCGGATTTAAGGCTGTGGACCACCGTGTTGCGCATATACATGAGCGTCATTAGTGCCAGGCAGGTCGCGACGATCGACACGGTCAGCGCCGTGCTGGAGGAAATATTCGCTACCTGCGGGTACATGGCCAGTGCGGCCGCGCCGATGCCGATGCCCAGGAGCAGCTGAATGCCGCGATAAAGCCTGCCGCTGTGTCCCCGGATCGTCGCAACTATGCTCATGGTCGCCCCCAACGCGATGTGGGCACTCATAGGAGCGAGCCGTTAAAAAGCCATTTCAGCGGAGGCTGATAAGGGCATGTTGGCGCTGGGAATCCGTCGGCGACAGTCTATGGTTAAGGAAAAGCGGCAGGGCGCTGCTTCCAGGCCGACCGAAAGGAGCAAGTCCCGATGAAGATCATCCCGAGCGGCAGCGTGCCGACAAGCGTGGCAAACGACGACTATTTCACCGGCCGGGTGCTGCAGACGCCGATGATCGAGGCGGAAGCGCCGGCGCGGCTGCGGGCTGTTCTGGTCAGCTTCGAGCCGGGCGCGCGCACGGCATGGCACACTCACCCGCTCGGCCAGACGCTGCATGTCGTATCGGGTGCGGGGCGGGTCCAGGTCTGGGGCCAGCAGGTCCAGGAGATCCGCGCCGGCGACACGGTGTGGTTTCCGCCCGGCGAAAAGCACTGGCACGGCGCCGGCCCGAAGACGGCCATGACCCACATCGCCATGCAGGAGGCGCTCGATGGCGTGGCAGTCGAGTGGCTGGAAAAGGTCAACGACGACCAATATGGCGGGTGAGGGCGGCCGGGCGCCCTATCTCCGCGCGGATGCGTAAGTTCGCCTGTCGGCGTGCCTCTGGGTTGTTGGCGGCCTTTCGGCTGGCAAGCATCCCGCCCAGTTGCTTCCGCCGGAGCCAGCGTCAGTGGAACGGCCGGACCTCGACGGGCGCGCGCGACAGGCGACGGAGGCCTTGCGGCCCCACTCCAGCGCCTCGTCCAGGTCAGCGGCTTCCAGCACCCAAAAACCGCCCACGTGCTCCCTGGTTTCCAGATACGGCCCGTCGGTGACGAGCACCTTGCCATCGGGCTGCGCCCGCAGCGATTTCGCGCTGCCTGCCGGGTGCAGGCCGCCAACGAAAACCCTGACACCGGCAGCCTTCATCTCATCGTTGAGCGCGTCGATATCGCGCAACATCGCTTCGTCCTCTGCGACCGCCGGGTCGTAGTCGTCGGGGTGGTGGATGGCAACCAGATACCGGGTCATGACATTCTCCTGTCTCGGTCTATAGGCAGGCCGGTTGGCATGCCTTCAACTCATAGACGAACGGCCGGACCGGAATTCGACAAACCGACCAGGAAATCTTTTCCGGCTGCCGGCTCTTGGCTCTGAAATCGGACCGGTTACATGTTTCCCACCGGGGTTTCCGTATGCAGGATACACTTCCAACTTTCGGCGTCGTGCAACCAGACGGTGCTGTCCCAAGCCAGGATGTGAATTTCTTCGCCCTTGTACCGCGCCTTCTGTGAGACGCGATAGGTGACGACGGCCGAATCCACGGTTGGAAAGATCCGCCGAGCAGGTCCAAACGCGACTTTCCTGTGGGGCGTGCTCGATGCCGCACCTCGTTCGAAAAGCACAAAGCCCGGCGCGAGGCCGGGCTTTGGAGTCATTTCAGTGGGTTGCGCCGATCAGCTCAGATTTGCCGTGAAGCGCTGGATGCGCGTGCAGGCTTCCTCCAGAAGCTTCTCGGACGTGGCATAGGAGATGCGGAAGTTGGGGCCGAGGCCGAAGGCCGAGCCGAACACCACCGCCACGCCTTCGGCTTCCAGAAGCTCGGAGCAGAAGGTTTCGTCGCCGTCGATCACCTTGCCGGCTGCCGTCTTCTTGCCGATCAGCCCAGCGCAGGACGGATAAACGTAGAAGGCGCCTTCCGGCGACGGGCAGGTGATGCCGCGCGCCTGGTTGAGCATCGACACGACGAGATCGCGCCGGCCTTGGAAGATCGCCTTGTTCCTGGCGATGAAGTCCTGCGGGCCGGTGAGCGCTTCGACCGCCGCCCACTGGGCGATGGTGCAGGCGCCCGAGGTCTGCTGGCCCTGGATCATGTCCATCGCCTTGATCAGTTCGATCGGGCCGGCCGCATAGCCGATGCGCCAGCCGGTCATGGCATAGGCTTTCGAGACACCGTTCATGGTGAGCGTGCGGTCATAAAGGCGCGGCTCGACCTCGGCGATGGTCTTGAAGACGAAATCGCCATAGGTGAGGTGCTCGTACATGTCGTCGGTCAGCACCCAGACATGCGGATGCTTGAGCAGCACGTCGGCGATCTCGCGCAATTCGGCCTCGGTATAGGCCGCGCCCGAGGGGTTGGACGGCGAGTTCAGCACCAGCCATTTGGTGCGCGGCGTGATCGCCTTTTCCAGCGCCTCGCCCTTGAGCTTGAAGCCGTTGTCGCCCGAGGTCTGGGCAAAGGTCGGCGTGCCGCCGCACAAAAGCACCATCTCCGGATAGCTGACCCAGTAGGGGGTGGGGATGACCACCTCGTCGCCGGCATTCAGCGTGGCCATGAAGGCGTTGAACAGGATCTGCTTGCCGCCGGTGGCCACGATGGTCTGGGCGGGCTTGTAGTCGAGATTGTTCTCGCGCTTGAACTTGGCCGCAATCGCCTCGCGCAGCGGCACGATGCCGGAAACCGGCGGATATTTGGTCTCGCCACGGCGGATCGCCTCGATGGCCGCATTCTTGATGTTGTCGGGCGTGTCGAAGTCCGGCTCCCCAGCGCCAAGACCGATCACGTCGCGGCCGGCGTTTTTCAGCTCGCGCGCTTTCTGCGTGACCGCGATGGTCGCGGAGGGCTTTACGCGGGAAAGGGCGTCGGCAAGAAAGGCCATGACTTTTCGTCTCCGTTTCATGGGTGCGGCCGCAACAAAAAGGCCGCGCTTCTCATGTCGGATTGCGCATGGAATCGCAAGTGTTTGACAGGATTATTCGCTCCGCTATGTCTTCATTAGCACGCGATTAAATATTGAATGACAATGTAGCCGCCTAACGCCGGAGCTATCAGCATCGTGTCGAGCAATATCGGGCTTGCCCATATCATCCGACAGGATGACGGTACCGCCACCGGGACCT
>JBARWP010000227.1:0-5344 GCA_049646905.1 Pseudaminobacter sp.
GTTTTATGTTATGCTATGCGTTCACCCGGAACGACGAAGGAGAAAGCGATGAAGGAATTCCACTGCGGATCACTTGTCCCCGGTTGTGACTGGCACACCCGGCACGAGGAAGAAGCCGAAGTGATGCGGCGCGCGGTCGAGCATATGCGCGAGACCCATGGCGAGACGATCATCCGCGAAACCTTGCTGGAAGCTATCCGCTCCCGCATCGAAAAGACCCGCGACGCGGCCTGAGAAGAGGGCCGCAGCCCTTTGAAGCGGCGTGATGCCATTACCCGTTTACCCGTGCGGCGGCGCGTTCAAGCAACGCGCCGCGATCCAGCGTAAAATCGGCTTCGACCCAGAGCGCTTCCAGTTCGCGCAGCATTTCGCCCAGCTTCCGGCCCTGTTCCACGCCGATCTCGGCAAGATCGCTGCCTTTCAGCGGAAATACAGGCCGTATCCATGCCTCGGCAAAGCCGAGCTGTCGTGAAAATCCGCCAGCCTCGACCAGGGCACGATCGTCTTCGATCGCCCGCCCGCGCGCCGCTGCGAGCGCCAGCCTGAGCCGATCGATGACGCCACCGGGATTGCCGCGGTAAAGCATTTTTGCCAGAGCGCCCTCGGTTCGCTCCGGCAGCGGCGCAGCCGCCTTTGCCCATTGCACCAGCCGTTCAGCCTCGGCCCTGGACAGGCGCAGCCGCCCGGCCATCTGCTCGAGGCGCACGCTGTCGGGTGGAACGATCGCGGCAAGCCGCAGCAGCGGGTCCGGCGCCCAGCCAAGCTCGCGTTCGGTTTTCACCAACGCATGGATGGCATCGATGCCCCATTTCTCGCTTTCCGGCAGGATGCGGGTGAGAACGCCGGCCTGCCGCATCCACAAGAGCGCGCGCGACGGATCGGGGGCGGCCAGAAGCTTCTTCAGTTCCGCCCAGACACGTTCGGCCGAAAGCCGGTCGATCCCTTCCTTCAGCCGCGCGCAGGCCTTCAGCCCCTCGGCGTCCGGGCGCCCCGCGCCATACCAGGCAAAGAAGCGGAAGAAGCGCAGGATGCGCAGATAATCCTCGCGGATACGCGCCTCCGGGTCGCCGATGAAGCGCAGCGTCCGGCTTTCCAGATCGGCAAGCCCGCCGACGAAATCGATCACATCGCCTGCCGCCGTGGCGTAAAGCGCGTTGATGGTGAAATCCCGCCGCTCGGCATCGAGCTTCCAGTCCCGCCCGAACCGCACCTTGGCGTGGCGCCCGTCGGTGTCGACATCGGCGCGCAGCGTCGTCACCTCATATGGCTTGCCGTCCGCGACAATTGTGATGGTGCCATGGGCGGCACCCGTCGCCACCGCCTTGAAGCCGGCCGCCTCGGCAAGGCGAATGGTCTGTTCCGGCCGGTTGGTGGTGGCGATATCCACATCCGACACCTCCTGCCCCATGAGCGCGTTGCGCACCGCCCCGCCGGCGATCCGCGCCTCCTCGCCATCCTGGCCCAGCACCGCCAGAAGGCGCTGCAAGGCAGGCGCGTCGAGCCACTTCGCCTTGCCGGCGATGGACGGCTGGCCGCTCATGCATAAAGCCTTTCATAGAGCGTGCGGATGATGCCGGCCGTGACGCCCCAGATGCGCTGCCCGCCATAGGGCATGTCGTAATAGACCCAGGTGCGGTTGTCCCACAGCCGGCTGCCCTGGTGATGATTGGCCGGGTCCATCAGGAAGCGCAGCGGCACCTCGAAGGCGGCATCGACCTCATGCTGGTTGATGCTGAGGTGGAAACCGGGCCGCACGATGCCCAGCACCGGCGCGATGCGATAGCCGCTGCCGGCGACATAGTCCGGCATGCGGCCGATCACCTCGATATGGTCGCGCGCAAGCCCGATCTCCTCCGATGTTTCGCGCAATGCGGCAAATTCCGGCGAAGGATCGCCCGGATCGATGCCGCCGCCGGGAAAGGCCACCTGCCCGGAATGATTGCGCAGCGTCTCGGCGCGCTTGGTCAGGATGACCGAGGCTTCCTCGCCCCTATCGACGATGGGGATGAGCACGGCGGCCTCACGCAGCCCCTCGCGCCGGATCAGATGGCTGAAACCGGGATTGAAGCGATGATCGCCATAGTCGTCATCGGCCTGCGGCTGCTGCGCATTGGCCACGCGCTGGCGAAAGGCATAGGCGGAAAACGGCGAGACTTGCGGCATATCCATGTTCGATCACCCGGCCGCCAGCCGCTTGAGCTTTTCGGCAGGCATGACCGGATAGACCTCACCGCGCGAACGTACCGCAAACATCAATTCCCCGCTGATCTCGATTTCTTCGCCATATTCGACCAGTTCATACATCACCGGTCGCGCCACCAGCGCTTCCAGCCGCCCGCGCACCAGCACATAGGGCTTCAGCCCGCCCGTTTCGTCCTCGTCCACGAAGCGGATCGGGTGCTCCGGCCCGGCCTCGACGACATCGCCGACATTGGTGCGAAAGGTGATGCGCTGGCTCTCGCCCTCGCCGCTCACATCCATCTCCACCGCCACGAAGGGCGCATCGACCACGCGGATGCCGACCTTCTCGACCGGCGTCACCAGATAGGTCTTGCCATCCTCGTCCTTGCGCAGCACGGTCGAGAAAAGCTGCACCAGCGGCATGCGGCCGATCGGCGTGCCGAGATAGAACCAGGTTCCATCCGGCCTGATCTCCATGTCGAGATCGCCGCAAAAGTCGGGATTCCAGCGCTCGACCGGCGGCAGGCCCTTGCCGGCACGCGCCGCGCGCGAGATCAGCGCCTGCAGGCCGCTCGTGTCGCCGGCGCCGATCAGGCTCTCCTTCGAAGCATTGTCCTGATTGTCCATGGTCACGAAATAGTCACTGTTGTTGCGCTTGTCAGCCATATTGGGTGATTTAAGTTCATTCATCAGCATGGCAAAGATGGTAATGACGGCAAGGAACGTTGCCGGCTGACGTTCCGGACAGTGAGGATTGAAGCGGCATGAGCGCAATCATCAAGGAAGCGGCGTTGGACGAAAGGGAGATGGTGGCGCTGGCCGAAAAGGCACTGGCCGACATCTCCAGAATCCGCGAAGGCGTCGGCCGCGTCATTTTCGGCCAGGAAAGCGTCGTCGAGCGCACGCTGGTCGCGCTGCTTGCCGGCGGCCACGCGCTGTTGGTCGGCGTTCCGGGTCTCGCCAAGACAAAGCTGGTGGAGACGCTGGGCATCGTGCTCGGCCTTGATTCGCGTCGCATCCAGTTCACGCCCGACCTGATGCCCTCCGATATTCTCGGCTCGGAAGTGATGGAACAGGACAAGGCCGGAAAACGCTCCTTCCGCTTCATTCCCGGCCCGATCTTCGCGCAACTGCTGATGGCCGACGAGATCAACCGCGCCAGCCCACGCACGCAATCGGCGCTGCTGCAATCGATGCAGGAATATCATGTCACGGTGGCAGGTATGCGCCATGACCTGCCGGCGCCCTTCCACGTGCTGGCAACCCAGAACCCGCTCGAGCAGGAAGGCACCTATCCGCTGCCCGAGGCCCAGCTCGACCGCTTCCTGATGCAGATCGACATCCTCTACCCCGATATCGAGGCCGAGCGGCGCATCCTGCTTGAAACGACCGGCGTCGAGGACGCCAGCGCCGTCAATGTGCTTACCGCAACGCGGCTCCAGGAAATCCAGCAGCTCATCCGGCGCATGCCGGTGCCTGAAAGCGTGGTCGAGGCGATCCTGAAGCTGGTGCGCTCCGCACGTCCCGGCCAGGGCGACGCCGAAACCGACAAGCATGTCGCCTGGGGTCCGGGCCCGCGCGCCAGCCAGGCATTGACGCTCTGCGCCCGCGCGCGTGCGCTCTACGACGGGCGGCTGGCGCCCTCCGTCGACGACATCAAGGCGCTTGCCGAACCGGTGCTCCAGCACCGCATGGCGCTGACTTTTGCCGCCCGCGCCGAAGGCATGAGCGTCCGCAACGTAGTGGGGCGGCTGGTGAAGGACATCTGATGGCGCGTATCGGCGAGGCGTCTGCTCCGGTCGGGACAAGCAACGCCCTTGCCCGTGCACGGCAACGTGCCTCCTTCGTGCCGGACCTGCTGGTCGAGGCCCGCCGCGTGGTCAACACCGTTATCGGCGGCTGGCACGGGCGGCGCAAGCGCGGCATCGGCGAGAATTTCTGGCAGTTCCGTCCCTATGTCGAGGGCGAGGCCATTTCCCGCATCGACTGGCGCCGCTCGGCCCGCGACGACCACACCTATGTGCGCGACCGCGAATGGGAGGCCGCCCACACCGTCTGGCTGTGGGCCGATCCTTCCGCCTCGATGCTCTACAAGTCCGGCACGGCAAGGGTTTCGAAGGAATCGCGCGCGCTCGTGCTCATCCTCGCGCTGGCGGAACTGCTGTCGCGCAGCGGCGAGCGCATCGCCTGGCCCGAGCTCACCGACCCTTTCACTGCTCGAAACGGCGCCGAGCGGCTGGCCGCGCACCTGTCGCAGGCATCGGAAATCCCGGCCCGGCCCGACCTGATGCAGATCCGCCGCTTCTCCGACATCATCCTCGCCAGCGATTTCCTCGATCCTGTCGAGGAGACCCAAGCCTGGCTCGACGCGCTTGCCCGCCATGGCGTGCGCGCGCATCTGATCGAGGTCGCCGATCCGGCCGAGGAGACATTCCCCTATAGCGGCCGCACAGAATTCACCGACCCGGAGACCGGCGAGAAATTGACCTCGGGGCGCGCCGAGATGCTGAGCGAGGATTACCGCCGGCTCTATCTGGCCCGTCGCCAGGAGCTTGCCTCCTGGTGCAAGCGCCTGGGCTGGAGCTACACCGTCAACCACACCGACCGCCTCGCTTCCGAGGCGCTGGTGCGGGTGCATATGGCCCTGACCGCCGATGGCGGCGGATATGCCGCCGGGGTTCGGGCATGAGCTGGCTGCCGCTTTCCTTCGGCTTCCCGGCCATTTTGTGGGGGCTGCTCGCGCTGCCGGTGATCTGGTGGCTGCTGCGGCTCACCCCGCCCAAGCCGCAGATGGAAGTGTTTCCCCCGCTCCGGATTCTTGCGCGGGTGCTGAAACGCGAGGAGACGCCGCATCAAAGCCCTTGGTGGCTGACGCTGCTGCGCCTGCTGATGGCCGCCCTGATCGTGCTTGCGCTTGCCGAACCGATATTCAATCCGCGCGAAAGACTGCCGGCAGCCGGCGATACGCTGGCGCTTGTCATCGACAATGGCTGGGCGAGCGCGCCCGACTGGGACCGCCGCGTTGCCACCGCCGAGCGCCTGATCGCCGATGCGGGCGCCACCGGCACGCCGGTGCTGCTGGCATTCACCGCCGAAAAACCCAATGCCGAGATCGGGCCGTTCGACGCCCAGGCCGCGCGCGACCGGCTGCGCGCCACCGAGC
>JBARWP010000228.1:0-5832 GCA_049646905.1 Pseudaminobacter sp.
GCGCCGCGGTCACCTTGTGGCAGAAGCTCGCATCGTCGGGGCCGGTCAGAAAGCGATAGAGTTTCATGGCATCATTCCCGTCGTGATGGCGTCATGCCGCAGGGTGATGCTTTTATGCCTGCTTGGCAATCATCGCCGCCTTGGCCAGCAGGTTTTGCGCCTGGGCAAGATGCAGCAGTTCCACCATGCGCCCGTCGAGCGCGATGGCGCCCTTGCCGGCGTTTTGCGCAAGCGCGAAGGCCTCGACGATCCGGCGCGCTTCGGCCAGCGCCGTTTCGGACGGGGCGAATGCCATGTTCGCCGGCTCGATCTGCGCGGGATGGATCAGGGTCTTGCCGTCGAAACCCATGGCTGCGCCCTGTGCGCATTCGGCGGCGAAGGCTTCCCGGTCGCGGAAATCGTTGCTGACGCCGTCGAGTATGTCGAGGCCGCCGGCGCGGGCCGCAAGCAGCATCTGCATCAGCCATGGCATCAGATAACGCCGGTCGGGCGTGGCAAGGATGCCGGTGGCGGCGACGAGGTCGTTGGTGCCGGCAACCAGGCAGGAAAGCCGGGAGGCCGCATCGCGGCCAAGCTCGGCAATCGCGCCGATATTGAGCAGCGCGCGCGGCGTTTCGATCATCGCCCATAAAAGCACGCTGTCGGGCGCATCCTGCTCGTCCAGTACATCGCCGGCGTCCAGCAGGTCGCGCGGCGTTTCGACCTTGGGCAGCAGGATGCCGTCGGGCCGGCAGGCCAGCGCGGCGGCGAGGTCGTCCGCGCCCCACTGGCTGGAAAGCGCATTGATGCGCACGATCATCTCATGGATGCCGGCAGGGCGGCTTGCGAAGATCGAAGCGAGTTTCCGGCGTGCGTCCGCCTTTTCGGACGGGGCGACGGCGTCTTCCAGGTCGATGACGACGGCATCGCAGGCAAGCGAGGCGATTTTGGCCAATGCTCTGTCGTTCGAGGCAGGAATATAAAGCACCGAGCGGCGCAGATGGGGTGCGGCTTGCGACATTGTGTGGTCTTCTTGCCCGGCAATGCTGGCTCTTGCAAGACCCGGCCCGGCAAGCCTGATAGGCGCCTGCACTTGCGCATGCGATTCGAGCATCGGGGAAAGACATATGACGCGCTACGACGTCATCATCATCGGCGGGGCCATCGTCGGCAGTTCGATAGCCTATTATCTGCGTGAGGAGGGGTTTTCCGGGTCGATCGCGCTGATCGAGCGCGATCCGCAATTCACCTGCTCGGCGACGACGCTGTCCTGCGCCTCGATCCGCCAGCAATTCTCGATTGCCGAAAACATCCGCCTGTCGCAATTCACGCTCGGCCTGTTTCGCAGGTTGCAGCAAGAATTCGGCGAGGATGCGGATATCGGCTTCCGCGAAAACGGCTACCTCATCCTCGCCGGCGAGAGCGGCCTGCCGATCCTGAAGCAGAACCATGCCGCGCAGGTGGCCGAAGGCACCGATATCGTGCTGGAGGATGCGCAGGCGCTGTCACGGCGCTTCGCCTGGCTGTCGACGGAAGGCATTTCGGCCGGCACCTTCGGCCGCTCGGGCGAAGGCTGGTTCGACGCGCATGCCCTGCTGATGCTGTTTCGCAAGGCGCTGCGCGGCCGGCAGGTGGATTTCATCCACCAGGCCGTGACCGGCATCGAGCGGGCAGGCGATAGGATCGATGCGGTCACGCTCGACAATGGCGAGCGGCTGGAGGCCGGGACAGTCTTCAATGCGGCGGGGCCTTGCGCAGGCAAGGTGGCGGCGCTGGCCGGCCTTGCCCTGCCGGTGGAACCGCGCAAGCGTAGCGTCTTCGTGTTCGAGGCGCGCGACCGCTTTGCCGACATGCCGCTGATGGTCGATCCGAGCGGCATCTATGTTCGCCCCGAAGGCAGCGTCTACATCACCGGCGGCGCGGAGACGGAAGAGGGCGAGCAGGCTGCCGACCCGGCCGATTTCGATCCCGACTGGCCACTGTTCGAGGAGGTGATCTGGCCGGTGCTGGCAACGCGCGTGCCGGCCTTCGAGGCGATCAAGCCGACGCGCGCCTGGGCCGGGCACTACGACTACAACACGCTCGACCAGAACGCCGTCATCGGCCCGCATCCGCAGGTTGGCAATTTCATCTTCGCCAATGGCTTTTCCGGCCATGGCCTGCAGCAGGCGCCGGCGGTGGGCAAGGCGCTCGCCGAACTCATGGTCCACGGCGCCTATCGCAGCATCGACTGCTCGGCCTTCTCCTATGCCCGTATCGCCGGGAACCGGCCGTTCCGCGAACTCAATGTGATTTGACGCCGCCTCTTTGATTCAGCGCGGCCTTTGTGTAAAGCAGGGGCTAGTGTGGCGAATCTGAAATTCGCCTCACTTTGGAGCGAGGCTGGAGCGAATTTCAGATTCAAAGCCACACTAGCAACTTATTGAGTATAGTGTGGTTTACGGATTTAAAGTTCCTGAACGCTGATGCCGTTTCAATAACAGGAACTTTAAATCCACCACACTAACCATCCCCGGAACCGCAAACGGGCAAAAGCCATGGATAAATTCACCAAGCTCACCGGCGTCGCCGCCCCCTTGCCGATCGTCAATGTCGATACCGACATGATCATCCCCAAGGACTATCTGAAGACGATCAAGCGCACCGGCCTCAGCAAGGGCCTGTTCGCCGAGATGCGGTTCAATGAGGACGGCTCCGAAAACCCCGATTTCGTGCTTAACAAGCCGGCCTATCGCAACGCCCAAATCCTGGTCGCCGGCGATAATTTCGGCTGCGGCTCCTCGCGCGAGCATGCGCCATGGGCGCTGCTCGATTTCGGCATCCGCTGCGTCATCTCGACCTCGTTCGCCGATATCTTCTACAACAACTGCTTCAAGAACGGCATCCTGCCGATCACCGTCAGCCAGGAAGACCTCGACAAGCTGATGGACGACGCTTCGCGCGGCGCCAACGCTACCCTCTCGGTCGATCTCGAAGCCAAGGAAATCCGCGGGCCGGACGGCGGCGTCATCACCTTCGATCTCGACGACTTCAAGCGCCACTGCCTGCTCAACGGCCTCGACGATATCGGCCTGACGATGGAAAAGGCCGCCGCGATCGACGGTTTCGAAAAGAAGAACGCCGAAAGCCGGCCCTGGGCCTGACGGCTTGCGGGCGGCTTGACAATATGCCGCCTGCCGCCGACCCTCCGGCGAAAATACAGGATCGAGGGAGCCACAGATGCGGATCATGCGGGTGCTGGCGACAGTGCTGCTTGTCGCGGCGGGGACAGGTCTCGCCGCCGCGCAGGATGACGAGCAGGAGAAGATCCCTTTCGAGGGCGGCGCGTTCACCATCACTGAGACCGACGATTTCGACAAGATCCTCGCCTATGACGGCCGGCAGATCGCACGCAACTACGTCGTCTATTTCAACCGCATCGTGGATCTTTCCGGCACCAAGGTGGCGCTGTTCGATGTCGGGCCGGGCGGCAATGCCTGCGGGCCGGCGGCGGTCATCGCCTGGAAGGACGAGGCCGGCCTCAAAACCGATAGCGTCGGCGAGGATTGCGGCGCCCCGCCTGCCGCCGCCACGGCCGACAAGCTCTATTTCGTGCCCTATCTGCTGCCGGGCGCGACCGCACCGGTCCAGGCCTGGTCGCCGCAGGAGCGGCTGACGGTCGCCGGTGAGCTTGCCTATATCCCGCAGCCC
Source organism: Pseudaminobacter sp. (assembly GCA_049646905.1). GTDB lineage: Bacteria > Pseudomonadota > Alphaproteobacteria > Rhizobiales > Rhizobiaceae > Pseudaminobacter. The sequence goes on from JBARWP010000228.1 coordinate 3,670, forward strand.
GGGACGCAATGGAGCGAGCTTGAAACCAGGACGCCGGATTATGTCGTCGACGCATTCGCCAACGAGGACGTCTACAAGGCGGCGCAGGCGCTGCTTGGCGACGCGCTCTACGATGTCGCGCTGGGACTGACGGTCGGCAGCGGTTTCGAGCGCACGGAATCGGGCGTCCTCTACGGCAATGGCTGCGTACCCCATGCCTGCGGCAGCGCCGATGCCTTCATGGCGGTCGATGCGCGCGGGCAAAAGCTTTATTTCGCGCAGCAGGGCGAAAACCCGCCGCTCGCTGCCTGGCCGCGGCTGGAGGAATGGCCGGACGAGCTGCGCCGCAAGATGGCGGCGGCGCTGGAGAAAAACTGAGGCGGAAGGGAATGCGCAGGCTGATCTCGACCGGTTCACCCTTCGAAAGGACCGCCGGCTATTCGCGGGCGGTGGTGCAGGGCGACTGGTGTTTCGTGTCGGGAACGACCGGCTACGACTATGCGACCATGATCATGCCGGATGCGGTGGAGGACCAGGCCCGCAACTGCCTTGCCACCATTGCCGGAGCGCTGGAGGAGGCGGGCTTCTCGATGGCCGATGTGGTGCGGGCGCATTACCACGTCACCGAACAGGAATTCGCCGATCGCGTCTTCCCGATCCTTGGGGAGGCATTCGGCGACATCCGCCCCGCCGCGACCATGGTGGTGAGCGGGCTGATCCGGCCCGAGATGAAGATCGAGATCGAGGTCACGGCGCTGAAGCGCGATTCCTGATTGATCCGCCCATGTTCGGCCTTGCGCGTCGGCGGCTTGCCGTTTAGCAACGCGCTGTCCACGCTTTCCTGAAAGGTTCCTTCTATGGCATCGCGCAAGCTCTTCCTCCTCCCCGGCGACGGGATCGGTCCCGAGGCAATGGGTGAGGTTCGAAAACTGATCGCGGCGATGAACGAAAACATCGGTTCCGGCTTCGAGACGGATGAAGGCCTGGTCGGCGGCTGCGCCTATGACGCGCACGGCCAGGCGGTCTCCGATGCCGACATGGCAAAGGCGCTTGCGGCCGACGCCGTGCTGCTGGGCGCGGTCGGCGGCCCGAAATGGGATGCCGTGCCCTATGACGTGCGCCCCGAGGCCGGCCTCCTGCGCCTGCGCAAGGATCTGGGCCTGTTTGCCAATCTGCGCCCGGCCATCTGCTATCCCGCGCTTGCCGCCTCCTCCTCGCTGAAGCCGGAAGTGGTGGAAGGGCTCGACATATTGATCGTGCGCGAGCTTACCGGCGGCGTCTATTTCGGCGAGCCGAAGGAGATCATCGATCTCGGCAACGGCCAGAAGCGCGGCATCGACACCCAAGTCTACGACACTTTCGAGATCGAGCGCATCGCAGGCGTCGCCTTCGAGCTGGCGCGCACCCGCAAAAAGCACGTCACCTCGATGGAAAAGCGTAATGTCATGAAGTCGGGCATCCTGTGGAACGAGGTGGTGAGTGCCCTCCACAAGGCCAAATACTCCGACGTCAAGCTCGACCACATGCTGGCCGATGCCGGCGGCATGCAGCTGGTGCGCTGGCCCAAGCAGTTCGACGTGATCGTCACCGACAATCTGTTCGGTGACATGCTGTCGGACGTGGCCGCCATGCTCACCGGCTCGCTCGGCATGCTGCCTTCGGCCTCGCTCGGCGCGCCCGATGCGATCACCGGCAAGCGCAAGGCGCTCTACGAGCCGGTGCACGGCTCGGCGCCCGACATCGCCGGCAAGGGCGTGGCCAACCCGATCGCCATGATCGCCTCCTTCGCCATGTGCCTGCGCTATTCCTTCAACATGGTCGCCGAGGCCGACCGGCTGGAGGCGGCGATTGCCGCCGTGCTCGACGACGGCCTGCGCACCAGGGACATCATGTCGGAAGGCAGGACCGAGGTCGGGACGAGCGCCATGGGCGACGCCGTCATCGCCAAGTTCCTCGCGCTGACGACCTAGGTCGTGGACTCACAAATATGATCGAACTGGCGCCTGAAACGGCGATGAGATGCCAGGAGAAGCCCGCCGGTCGATATGGTCCATCGGCCAAGGGATTTAACGCCGCAGCTCGAAGCCGTTCCGGCGTCCTTCGGATGTGGTCCATCCGGCCTGCTACTTTGTCGCGAAGGACTTGAAAATGATCGACATTTCCTGCGCCTTCGCTCCTCGTATC
>JBARWP010000229.1:0-7711 GCA_049646905.1 Pseudaminobacter sp.
GGTGTTGAATTGCTGCTTCAGGAACAGCGGCGAATCGCTGTCCATGCCGTGGAAGATGTTGATGCCTTCGCCGCGCAGGGCGCCGGCTGCCTCGCAGAGCACTGTGCGGCGGGCGGACCGTACGCAGTCGTAGAAGAACAGCACATCCTCGGCCGCCAACCGCAGCGAGGCTTCGAAACGGATGCGGCGCAACAGGCTCTCGCCGATGACCATGCAGGACAGGTGCAGGAAGCTCCAGTTCTTCAGCATGACGCCGGCAAGGTCGGGAACCTCGACCAGCGGCGGGTCCTGGCTGAGCCGGTTGACGGTTGCGGTCTGCGCCAGTTCCTCCACCCCGAAGTGATAGTAGAAGGCATCGCCGCCGGTAATTGTCGCCCAGTAACAATCCGCATCAAAAAGTGACAGGGCAGCGACCGCATTCTTCAGGTGATCGGGAGTCCACTCGTCGTCGGAGTCGAGAAAGGCGGCACAGAAGCTGTCGGCCGGCACATGGTCGAGGCCCATGTTGCGCGCGGCGCCGGGGCCGGCATTTGCTTGTTTTATAACGGCTATTTTCGCCCTCTCGGCAAGCGGCAGCGCATCGAGTTCAAACTCCACCGGCGAAGGTGAGCCATCGTCCACGACGATCACGTCGAAATCGGCGTGGGTCTGCTCGAACACCGATTTCAGCGCCCGCCGCAATATGCCGGGCTCACGCTGGTAGTAGGGAATGATGACCGTGCATTTCGTCGTCATTTTTTCGCACCTTATGACGTCTAGGGAGGCTTCGCAGGCCATCGGCCGCTTTCGGCGATGCTCCGGTCCGGCAAGCCGCGAACCGGGCCTCAAGAAGAAAACACCCGCTCGCAAAACAAACGGTGCTCGTGAATGCCGCCTGCCATTAACCTGAAAATTGTGACGAATAATGTCGGCTGGAGCGTTCTTTCCAAGATCAGCACATTCGGGCTGAAATTTGTCACCGTGCCGATCCTCGCCCGCATCCTGTCGCCGCAGGAGTTCGGCGTGGTCGCTGTTGCGCAAACTGTAGTGATGTTCCTGGCCATGATCGGCAGCGCCGGTCTTGCCGCCTCGCTGGTGCTGCAGCGTGAGGAAGACATGGAGACGGTGCATTCCGTCTTCTGGGCAAATCTGGCGATGGCCTGCCTGATGGCCGGCGGCCTTTACCTGTGGGCGGACCTGTTTGCCGGGCTGCTGGGGGCCGCCGAAGCGGCCTATCTGCTTAAGATCATGGCGCTGCTGATCCCGATCCAGCTTTGCGGCGACGTCGCCTATTCGCTGCTGGCCCGGCGCATGGCCTTCGACAAGGATGCCGCCTGGAGCGTCACGTCCGAATCGATCGGTGCGATCTCGGCGGTGGGACTGGCGCTGCTGGGATGGGGGGTGTGGGCGCTGGTGGCGCAGCTTTTCATCTCCGCCCTGGTACGGCTGGCGGGGCTGTTCTACGCCACGGGCTACCGGCCGCGCTTCGCGCTTTCGCTGGAAAAACTTGGCCGGCTCGCCAAATTCAGCCTCGGCATCACCGGCTCGGAAATCTTCAATTTCATCACCTTCCAGTCGCCGTTGGTCATCGTCTCGCGCTATCTCGGGCTCGCCGATGCCGGCGCCTATTCGGCCGCCAACCGGTTTTCCAGCATTCCCAATCAGGTCGTGCTGTCGGCGCTGATGGGCGTGCTGTTTCCCGCGTTCAGCCAGATGAATGACGACCGCGAGCGCCGTACCCATGCGCTGATGCTGAGCACGCAGGTCTCGACCGTGTTCCTCGCGCCGATGATGTTCGGCATCTGGGCGGTTGCCGAACCCGGCATGCTGCTCATTTTCGGCGAGCAATGGGCCTATGCCTGGCCGGTGCTGGGCCTGCTTGCCCTTTCCAAGGGCATCATGTCGCCCTGCGGCACCTTCATCCCCTATCTGAAAGGCGCGGGGCAGAGCACCGTGCTGTGGTGGGTCGCGGTGTTCCGGGCCGTGCTGGTCTATGGCTGCGTCAGCTATGGCGCCATGACCGGCGGGCTGGTGGATGCCATGGTCTGGCTGTGCATCGCCAATGCCATCACGCTGGTTTTCTATTCCTGGGCGGTGTTCGGCACCAGCGGCATGGCGTTCCTGCCGGGCTTTTATGCCACCAGCCGGCCGATGGTGACGGCGGTAATCATGGCGCTGGCGGTGCGGTTCCTGCTCGATCATATCAAACACGATCTGCCCGGCGCGGCGATGCAGGTGATTGTCGGCAGCGTTGCCGGCGGGCTGATCTATGCGCTGCTTTTCCTGGCGACCGAAAGGGCACTGGTGAAGAAGCTCCTGCAACTCACGCGTGAACGTCGCGCGGCGGCTCCGGGACTTTGAATACGGCCCGTGAAGCGATATTTCGTTACCGGGCCGGCCGTGCGGGGCCTGGATGAATTCTCCCGAGAAACACCGGGCTGACGGCCTGGTTGCGCCCGCCGGACCTGCGATGGCGGGTAATATGCGCTCATAAAAAGTTACCTTACCGTGCAGCCCTTTAGCCGCCCGCGTCACATTCTGATCTCCTGCCTGACCTATGTGCAATGCAACATTGATTGTGCCTTGTCCGGCAGGTGGCGCGAAAGCGCCGGCAGAAAAAGAAGGTGGCAGAGACGTGATTTCCAAGACGATCCGCACGGTGCGAGGAGGCTTCAGCCCTTTCATTCTGGGCCTCGGCGCCGCCCTGATCTCAACGCCCGGTGGCATTGTCGATTCGCATGCCCAGGAAGCGGCGTCCGGACCCTCCTTCGTCGAGGATTTCGACAATCTCGACCGCAAGCGCTGGTACATTTCGGACGGCTGGTCGAATGGCGAGCACCAGAACTGCGTCTGGTCGAAGGACCAGGTGAAGGTGGCGGACGGCGTATTGCGCCTGGGTTTTGCCAAGCAGGCGGTGAAGGATCACGACTATGCCTGCGGCGAGATCCAGACCAATCAGCGCTTCAGCTACGGCACGTTCGAGATCCGCATGAAGGCGGTGGCAGGCTCCGGGCTCAACACCGGCTTCTTCACCTATATCGGGCCGGTGCACAAGCAGCCGCATGACGAGATCGATTTCGAAGTGCTCGGCAAGGACCCCGCGAAGGTCCAGCTCAATCAATATGTCAACGGCAAGAGCGTCGGCGACGGCAAGCTGGTGGACGTGCCGGGCGGGGCCGACCAGGGCTTCAACGATTATGCCTTCGTGTGGAAGGAGGGCGGCATCGCCTGGTACGTCAATGGCGAGCTCGTCGGCGAGGCGACCGATCCGGCCAAGCTGCCGAGCCATGCCCAGAAGATTTATATCAGCCTGTGGGGCAGCGATACGCTGAAATCCTGGAGGGGGACCTTCGCCGATCCAGGAGCACCGATCGGAGCCGAAATCGACCGCGTCGCCTTCACCGCCGCCGGCGACGAATGCCAGTTTCCCGAATCGATCGTCTGCAACCAGAAATAGATAAACCTGCCATGTTGCACATCCTCTATCTGGTGCATGATTTGTGCGACCCGGCGGTGCGCCGACGCGTGATCATGCTTGAAGCCGGTGGGGCTAAGGTCACGCTGGCCGGCTTCCGCAGGGCCGAACAGCCGGTCGCGCGGGTGGAAAACCTGACGCCGATCGATCTTGGCCGCACGCAGGACGGCAAGTTCGGGCAGCGCCTGCTCGCCATGGCGAAGGCTGCGCTGTCGCTCGGCGTGAAACTGAAGGGTATCGGCAGGCCGGACGTCATCATCGGCCGCAATCTGGAAATGCTGGCGCTGGCGCAACGGGCGCAGGCACAGTTCCAGGGTGATGTTCCCGTGGTCTATGAATGCCTGGATATCCATCGCCTGCTCCTGGGCGAGAACATGGTTTCGCGTGCGATGCGGGGCGCGGAGCGTCTCCTCGGCCGCCGTTCGGCCTTGCTGGTGACCAGCTCGCCGGCTTTCCAGCGCAACTATTTCACACGCTTCGGGCAGGTCGATGCGCCAATGCTGCTGTTGCAGAACAAGGTGCTCGAACTTGCCGAGCAGCCGGAGGATCTGGCGGTGGAAAACGCCGCGCCGGCGGACGGCAAGCCTTGGCGGATCGGCTGGTTCGGCGCGCTCAGGTGTCGCAAGTCGCTGGAACTGCTTTCAGCCTTCACGCGGCGCCTGGAAGGGCGCTTCGAGGTCGTGCTGCGCGGGCGTCCCGCCTATGGCGAGTTCACCGACTTCGACCGTCTCGTCGCCGCCGAGCCCTATATCCGTTTCGAAGGCGCCTATCGCAATCCCGAGGACCTCGCCCGCATCTATGGCGAGGTGCATTTCTCCTGGGCGATCGATTTCTTCGAGGAGGGGCTGAACTCCGACTGGCTTTTGCCCAACCGCCTCTATGAAGGCTGTCGCTATGGCACGGTACCGATCGCGATGCGCCCGACCGAGACCGGGCGCTTCCTGGCTGACCGCCATCTCGGGCTACTGCTCGACGAGCCGTCGGTCGATGCTCTGCAGGCTTGTCTGGGGACAATGGACGCCGAGGCCTATGCAGCGGCGCGCAACCGGATCCGGGCCGAGGATCGCGGCACCTGGGTCTGTGATCTGCGCGATTGCCGCGCACTGGTCGAGCGCCTGGGCCGGCTCACCCGCCTGAAGACCCCCGACGCCATCCTGCAAACCGCCTGACGAGCCGCATGACCGACATGACGATGACAGACGCGACCGCCGCCATGCCATGCATGGTGATCATTCCCTGCCTCGACGAGGCCGCTCATATCGAGGCGCTCATCGACCGGCTGATGCCGTCGGCCGAGCGCCTCGATATGAAAATTGTCGTGGTGGATGGCGGCAGCACCGACGCGACGCCCGCAATCGTGAAGCGGATTGCGGCGGAAAACCCGCGCGTGCGCCTGCTCGCCAATCCCAGGAGACTTCAGAGCGCGGCCATCAATCTGGCGGTGGCGGCCTATGGCGATGAATATGCGAGCTTCATCCGCATCGATGCCCATGGTGACTATCCCGCCGACTATTGCGACCGGCTGATCGAGGAAGCCGAAGCGACGGGCGCGGATTCGGTCGTGGTGTCAATGGCGACGCGCGGCTTCGGCACCTTCCAGAAGGCGACCGCGATCGCCCAGAATTCGAGGCTCGGCAATGGTGGCTCGCCGCATCGGCAAGGTGCCGGCGGGCATTGGGTGGATCATGGCCACCATGCGCTGATGCGTATCGCCGCCTTCCGCGCGGTCGGCGGCTATGACGAGAGCTTCAGCCACAATGAGGATGCCGAACTCGACTACCGGCTGCGCGCTGCCGGCTACCGGCTGTGGATGACCGGCAGGACCTATATGATCTACTATCCGCGCACCTCGGTGCCGGCGCTGTTCCGGCAATATCTCGGCTATGGCCGGGGGCGGGCGAAGAATATCCTGAAACACCGCGCCATGCCCAAGCTGCGCCAGGTGCTGCCGCTGGTGGTGATGCCGGTGGTTGCCGGCACGCTGCTGGCATTCCTGAGCTGGGCCGCATTGCTGCCGGCCGGCCTGTGGATGGCAGCCTGCCTCGGCTACGGCGTCTGGATGGCCGTCATGCAGCGCAACCCCTATGGGCCGCTGGCGGCATTTTCGGCAATGGTCATGCATCTCGGCTGGTCGTCCGGTTTCTGGCTGCAACTGCTCGATTTCCGCAAGCGCGAGGTGGAGCCATCATGACAACGCCTGAGGATTTGCCGGCACCGCTACGGATCGATGTCTGCGTGTGCACCTATCGCCGCCGCGAGCTTGAGGACACGCTGCTGTCCATCGGCGCAGTGGAGGTGCCGCCCAATGCCGTTGTCCGGGTGGTCGTCGCCGACAACGATACCGAGCCCAGCGCACGCGACCTCGTCTATGCGCTGGCCGCGCGGCTACCCTTCGACGCGATCTATGTCCATTGCCCGGCCTCGAACATCTCGATCGCGCGCAATGCCTGCCTGGAAAGTGCTTCGGGCGATGTCATCGCCTTCATCGACGACGATTCGACGGCGTCCCGGCAATGGCTGGTCGAGCTCACGGCTGTGATGGCCGCCACCGGTGCGGATGCCGTGCTCGGTCCGGTCCATGCCGTCTATTCGCCCAATGCGCCGGGCTGGATGCGCCGGGGCGATGTCCACTCGACAAGGCCGGTTTTCGTCGATGGCGAGATCCGCACCGGCTATAGCGGCAATGTCATGCTGCGGCGTTCTTCACCGCGGCTTCACGGCCGGCGCTTCAATCCGGCGCTCGGCCGGACCGGCGGCGAGGATACGGAATATTTCACCCAGCTTCACCGGGCAGGCGGCCACATCGCCTTCGCGCCGCAGGCTGTGGTTGATGAGCCGGTGCCGGAGCACCGCGCACGGTTTTCGTGGCTGCTGCAGCGCCGCTTCCGCAGCGGCCAGACGCATGGCAGGCTGCTTGGCCAGATGCGGCAGGGAAAGGCAGGCCTCAGCGCTATGGGCATTGCCATTGCCAAGGCCGCCTATTGCCTTGCATTGGCTGCCCTCCATGCCGTCAATGCGCAGAAGCGCAATGGTTTTGTCCTGCGTGGGGCGATGCATGTCGGCGTCGTCGGCGGGCTGCTAGGTGTACGCGAAATCCGCCAATATGGCGAGGAACCGGTGGGGAAACGAAATGCCGCCTGAGACCGGTCCCGATGTGAGCGTCATCATTGCCGCCTTCAATGCGCAGGCCACCATCGAGCGTGCCATCGACAGCGCGTTGCGGCAGGAGGGCGTGACGGTGGAAGTCGTGGTGGTTGATGATTGCTCGACCGATCCCACGCTCGCGATCGCCCGCTCCTTTGCGCCGGCACCGGTGCGGGTGGTGGCGCTGGAGAAAAATAGCGGACCGGGCGGCGCGCGCAACGCCGGGCTAGAGGTGGCGAAAGGGCGCTGGGTCGCTGTGCTTGATGCCGACGATACGATGCATCCGCAGCGGCTGGCCCGCATGATCGACCGCGCCGAAGGACGGTCGGCGCAGATCGCCGTCGACAATATCGAGGTCGTGCGTGATGAGGGGGAAGCGGGTGAGTCCATGTTCCCGCGCGAGATGCTGGAGGGCATGCCGGACCTCTCGCTTGCCGGTTTCATCGCCTCGAACCTGATGTTCGAGGACAGCTTCTCCTTCGGCTATATGAAGCCGGTCTTCGAGCGGGCTTTCATCGAGCGGCACGGCTTGCGCTACGACACGGGGCTGCGCATCGGCGAGGACTATATTTTTCTTGCGTCGGCGCTGGCCGAAGGCGGGCGCTGTGTCGTCGAGCCCCAGGCCCTTTATGCCTATCATGTGCGGGCCGGATCGATCTCGCGGGTGCTCGAACTGCACCATGTTGAGGCCATGCTTAAGGCGGATGCGGCCTTCACGCAGCGCTACAGGCTGGACGGGGCAGCTCTGGCAGCACAGGCCCACCGCACTCGCAGCCTGGAGCAGGCCGCGTCTTTCCTGGCGCTGGTCGGCCATTTGAAGGATCGTGCGGCGCTCAAGGCATTGGAAACGGCCTGGCGCGATCCGGCGGCGCTCAGGCATCTGCGCATGCCGATTGCGGCGCGGCTTTCGCGGCTTTCGCGGCCGTTCACCGCACGCAAGGCGGCTGGCCAGGCAGGATAGGGCGCTTCGAGTTTCGGGCGGGGATAATTTCAATGACCAAGTCAGGGATATAGGATGAAACAAGTGAAGAAGGCGGTGATCCCGGTTGCGGGATTGGGCACGCGTTTCCTGCCGGCGACCAAGGCGATGCCGAAGGAGATGCTGACGGTGGT
>JBARWP010000230.1:0-3830 GCA_049646905.1 Pseudaminobacter sp.
TGGAGCCGTTGCGGATCGCCTGCGCGGGCGTGGTCACGCGCTTCTGGTCGCCGCTTTCGCTGCCGGCAAGGCGGATTCCCGGCGTGACGACCGCGAGTTTCGGCCCGACGATGGTGCGTACCGCCGAGGCTTCCTCGGCCGAGCAGACGATACCGCCCATGCCGGCCTGCAGCGCCTGTTCGGCGCGGCGCAGGACCAGGCTGCGCGGATCGTACTGGTAGCCGGCCTCGGCCAGGTCCCGTTCGTCCATGGATGTCAGCACGGTCACGCCGAGCAGGCACAATTCGCTGCCGCTTGCCGCCTCCACCGCGGCCCGCATCGCCTTGGGATAGGCGTGCAGCGTCAGCATCGACACGCCCATGCGCACGATATTCTCGATGCCCTTGGCGACGGTGTTGTCGATGTCGAGCAGCTTCATGTCGAGGAAGACGCGAGTGCCGCCGCTTGCCAGTTCCCGGGCGAAGTCGAGGCCGCCGGCAAAGGCGAGCTGGTAGCCGATCTTGTAGAAGGAGACGATGCCCTCCAGGTCGCGCACGACCTCTTCGGCTTCCTTCAGGGTCGGCACGTCGAGACCGACGATCAGGCGTTCGTGCAGTGCAGCCGGTATCATGGGTCTTTCCTTGTCGAGAGCATGAGGGCGCGTTCGATCAGTGTCCTGACGACATTTTCCATGGACCGGCGCAGCCGCTCCTCGCGAAAATCGCCGTTCTCGTCGAATGCCTCGCTTGCGCGCGAGACGGAACATTGCGGCGTGATCACCTCGACCTGGCAGTTCATCAGCACGGAGCGCAGATGATAGAGCCCGCGGATGCCGCCGAAATTGCCGTCGGAAGACGAGCACAGCGCCGCCACCTTGCCGGCATAGGGCTTGAAGGGGCGATCATTGTCCTTGCGCACCCGGCTCACCCAGTCGATCGCGTTCTTGAGCAAGGGCGGGATCGAGGAATTGTATTCGGGGCTGGCGATCAGAAAACCGTCATGGGCTGCGATCTGACGGCCGAGCTTCACCGCGTTCTCGGGAACGCCGTGCTCCTTTTCCAGGTTCTCGTCCATGATCGGCAGCGGATAGTCGCCGAGCGATATCCGGGTAACCTCGGCACCCTGCAGGGCAAGTTCCCTTGTGGCGGCATCCGCCGTTCGGATGCTGAAAGCGCCGGTGCGGAGCGATCCTGCAAAGACGAGTATCCTGGCTGTCATGAAGCTACCTCCTGCCCGCCGATATAGGCGAACGGGCAGCCGATGCAAATGCGGTGTTCTTGCGGATCAACTGTGGCCGACGCGACGGTAGAGCCAAAGCTGTGCCGGAGGAATGTTGCGGATGACGAAGTCGAAATGCTCCACCGTGTACTCGCCATGCCGGGCAGGAACCGGCGACAGCGGGCCGTAGGTGATCTGGATCACTGGCCTGCCGGGCGGCAGGCGGTCGAGCAGGTCGTTGACATAGGCCACGCGCCGGATCATCGGGAAATTGAGCAGCGGCACGGCCGAGATTGCGCAGTCGAAGGTCAGGCCGGCCTTCTCGCCAAGCGTCCCGCCAAGGTCGAAGGCATCGCCCTGGATGACGTTGACGCCGGCAAAGTTCTTGCGCACGTGATCGACGAATTCCGGGGAATATTCGACCGCATAGACATCCTGCGGCTTGATCCCCCGCTTCAGGATTGCGCGGGTGACGACGCCCGTTCCCGGCCCCAATTCAAGCACGGGAAGGTTCGAGCCGACATCGATGATGGAGGCCATGCGCCGCGCAGTGACCGAACTGGTGGGGATGATGGAACCGACCGCCTTGGGCTTGTCCATCCAGCCCTTGAAGAAGCGCAGTTCATCATCGAATTTCGTAGCGAGCGACTTCCGCAAACCGGATCCACGTGCCATTGACGTCTCTACTCCTGCGCTCTCGCCCCCGCGCGAATACATACGCCGTGTCGCCGATGACGCAAGGTAAAACATGGACTTGCGCTACGAAAGATCAACAGGCTTTTCGGGCCGTCTATTCGCCGAAGGATTCGAAGAAGTCCTTCATGCGGGCAAAAAATCCGCTCGATTGCGGGCTGTTGTCCTGCGAGGAGAGCTGCTCGAACTCCTCGAGCAATTCGCGCTGGCGCTTGCTCAGATTCTGCGGCGTCTCAACGGCGGTCTGGATATAGAGGTCGCCGATGGTCGGCTGGCGCAGCACTGGCATGCCCTTGCCCTTGAGACGGAACTGCCGGCCGTTCTGCGTGCCTTCTGGCACCTTGACGCGGGTCTGGGTGCCGTCGAGCGTGGCGACCTCGAAGGAGCCGCCGAGGGCTGCCGTCGTCATCGAGATCGGCACCTTGCAATAAAGGTCGGCGCCATCGCGCTGGAAGAATTCATGCGGCTTGACCGACAGGAAGATGTAGAGGTCGCCGGGCGGTCCGCCCCGCAAGCCGGCTTCGCCCTCATTGGCCAGCCTGATGCGGGTGCCGTCCTCGATACCGGCCGGAATATTGACCGAGAGCGACCGCTCTTCCACCACTCGGCCCTGGCCGGAGCATTTCGGGCACGGGTCCTTGATCGTCTGGCCACGTCCCTGGCATTGCGGGCAGGTGCGCTCGATGGAGAAGAAGCCCTGGCTGGCGCGGACGCGGCCGGTGCCCGAGCACATGGAGCACGTGACCGGCTGGGTGCCGGGCTTGGCGCCCGAGCCGGAGCAATCGGTGCAGGAAATGGATGCTGGCACGTGGATTTGCGCGGTCTTGCCGGTGAAGGCCTCTTCCAGCGTTATTTCCATATTGTAGCGCAGGTCGGCCCCGCGCTCGCGCCCGCCTGAGCGGCGGCGCCCGCCGCCCATCATCTCGCCGAAGATATCCTCGAAAATATCGGAGAAGCCGCCGGCGCCAAACCCGTGGGCACCGCCATTCATGCCGCCATTTTCGAAGGCGGCGTGGCCGAAACGATCATAGGCGGCACGCTTTTGCGGGTCCTTCAGCGTCTCATAGGCTTCGTTGATTTCCTTGAAGCGGTGTTCGCACTCATGGTCGCCGGGATTGCGGTCAGGATGAAACTGCATGGCGAGCTTGCGAAAGGCGCTTTTCAGTTCCTTTTCGTCTGCGCCCTTGTGGACGCCCAGCGTTTCGTAGAAATCTGCTTTCATCTTGTCCCACGGATCGGACGAACAATGTCTTGGCGCATCGTTTCGTCCGCCACCTTCGTACTGGTATCCGATTTAGTAAGTCGAGCCGGCCGATACCAGAGACACGGCATCTCGCACTTGTTCTTTTTGTCCCATCACAAAAAGGCCCAGCAAAGCTGCCAGGCCCCTTTGTCGTTTCAAGCCACGCACATCAGGCGGACTTTTTCTTGTCGTCGTCGTCGTTGATTTCCTCGAAGTCGGCATCAACGACATCAGCGCCGTCCTTGGCCGCATCGGCGGCGGCGTCAGCTTCGGCGGCTTCCTTCTGCGAGGCCTCGTACATGGCCTGGCCGAGCTTCATCGAGACTTCCGCGAGCGTCTGGCTCTTGGCGTTGATCTCTTCGACGTCGTCGCCTTCGGCAGCCGTCTTCAAGGCGGCGATGGCATCGGAGATCGCGGTACGGTCGGCTTCCGAAACCTTCTCGCCATAGTCCTTGAGGGACTTTTCGGACGAATGCGCCAGCGCCTCGGCCTGGTTGCGGGCCTCGACCAGAGCGCGACGCTTCTTGTCGGCTTCGGCATTGGCCTCGGCATCCTTGACCATCTTGTCGATATCGGCGTCGCTGAGGCCGCCGGACGCCTGGATGCGGATCTGGTGCTCCTTGCCGGTGCCCTTGTCCTTGGCCGAGACGTTGACGATGCCGTTGGCGTCGATGTCGAAGGTGACCTCGATCTGCGG
>JBARWP010000231.1:0-4201 GCA_049646905.1 Pseudaminobacter sp.
CGCCCGCGCTGGCCTTACGGCGCGCTCGCTGGCAGTCGGCAGCCTCGGCGGCCTGTCGGCCGCAAGGCGCGGCGAATGCGACCTGGCGCCGATCCATCTGCTCGACGAGAAGACGCAGGTCTACAATGAGCCCTATCTGGTGGACGGGCTGGAACTGGTGCCCGGCTGGCGGCGCATGCAGGGCATCGTCTTCCGCCCCGGCGATGCGCGCTTCGAAAGCCGCTCCATCGAGGGCGCGATTGCTGCGGCCCTCGCCGATCCCTCCTGCCTGATGGTCAATCGCAACCAGGGCGCCGGCACCCGCATCCTGATCGACCAGTTGCTTGGGAAGGCACGGCCGGACGGCTATTGGAACCAGCCACGCTCGCACAATGCGGTCGCCGCCGCGGTGACGCAGGGCCGCGCCGACTGGGGCGTCACCATCGCACCGGTGGCAAATGCCGCCGGGCTCGGCTTCATTCCGCTGGCCGAGGAGCATTATGATTTCGCGCTGGTCTCGGCGCGCAACGAGCGGCCGGCGGTGCAGACGTTTCTGGAAGCGCTACAATCGGCCGAATGCCGGGATGCATTGGAGGAGGCGGGGTTTCGGCCGGCGTAGCTGGTTCGGCGCTGTATCCCTTCGCACCCCCCTCTGCCCGGCAGGGCAGAGGGGGGCAACGTAGAGTGATTACCTCGCCGGCAACGCACCTACCCCGCAAGCTTCGCCAGCCGCTCGGCCGCCGACAGGTCCTCGACCGTGTTGGCGTTGAAGAAGGGATCGACCGGTTCCACCGGCCAGTCGACCGTAGCGAGTCGATAGCGCACGGTCCAGCGGTCGATCTTGCGCAGGTCCTCATCCACCAGCGCGTGCCGAAGCTCGCCGCGCAGCGCCACCTTCCACAGGCCGATCACCGGATGCGAACGGCCGCCCGAGGCGGCAACCGCAAGCTCGGCATCCTCACGCTGCCGTGCTTCATGCAGGCGGCTGACGAGATCGTGCGGCAGGAAGGGGCAGTCGCCGGCCACGCTCACCACCCATTGCACCTGCGGCCGGTACTGCGCCGTCCAGTCGAGCGCCGCCAGCACACCCGCCAGCGGACCGGGATTGTCAGCCACCGTATCGGCCACCACGGGCAGGCCGAAAGCGGCAAAGCGCGCCGGGTCGCCATTGGCGTTCAACACCAGCCCGTCGCATTGCGGCGCGAGCCGCTCGATGACATGGTCCAGGATCGTACGGCCACCAATCTCCCGCATCGGCTTGTCGCCGCCACCCATGCGCCGCGCTAGCCCGCCGGCCAGCACCACTCCCAGCGTCTCAATCGTCATCGCCTGCCCCCTTGCGCTGATGGCGCACCTGTTCTTCCTCGACCACTGCCATGTCCTGGTCGAACATGATCCGCTCTGCGCCCGACAGCGCGATGAAGCGCTTGCCGCGCGCGCGACCGACCAGCGTAAGCCCGACTTCCCTTGCCAGCGCCACACCCCAGGCGGTGAAACCCGAGCGGGAAATCAGGATCGGTATACCCATGCGCACCGTCTTGATCGTCATTTCCGAGGTCAGCCGCCCGGTGGTGTAGAGAATCTTGTCGGCCGGATCGACAGCGTGGCGGTACATCCAGCCGGCAATCTTGTCGACGGCGTTATGGCGGCCGACATCCTCCATGTAGCAGATCGGCTCGCCCTTCAGGCACAGCACGCAGCCATGGATGGCGCCCGCCTCCAGATAGAGGGAAGGCGTGGTGTTGATGCTGCGCGTCATCTGGTAGAGCCAGGAAGTGCGCAGTTCGGCCGCCGGCAGTTCGATATCGGCCACAGCCTCCATCAGGTCGCCGAAGGCAGTCCCCTGTGCGCAGCCCGATGTCAGGGTCCGCTTTTTCAGCTTCTGCTCGTAATTGGTGTGGCGCTCGGTGCGCACCACCACAACCTGAAGCTCATCGTCATAATCCACACCGGTCACGACGTCGTCGGGCTTCAGCATGTTCTGGTTGAGCAGATAGCCGATCGCCAGATATTCGGGATAGTCGTTGATCGTCATCATAGTGACGATCTCCTGCGCGTTAAGATAGAGCGTCAGCGCCCGCTCGACCGGCACGTTGATCTCCACCGCCTGCCCGCTCTGGTCGATGCCGGCGACCCGCTCCGTCAGCCGCGGATCGGCAGGCTCCGGCATGATGACGGCGAAGTCGGGCGGTTTGCTGCTATGCTGCATTGCGTTCTCACATTATCGCTTTGATGGAGCATGATCTTTATCCCACGCCCCCGGATCATGCTCCAAGCTCGGACGTTGGCACGAAATGGCTCGCGCGTCAGCCTTATGTAATGATAGGCCGTGAATGACCAAAATGTCGGAATGGCGAGACGGTAGGAGATCATGGCGCAACTGACTGACGATTGCTTTGCCTTTGGCGGGCCGTTGCTGCCGGTCGACGACGCCGTTACCATACTCGCCGGGCGATTGAGCGTGGTGGAGGAAAGCGAGACCCTGCCGCTGGTCGAGGCCGATGGCCGCGTGCTTGCCCACGATCTCGTTGCGCCGCTGTCGCTGCCGCCTTTCACCAATTCCGCGGTGGATGGTTATGCCGTGCGCGGCGCCGACCTGCCGGCGGATGGGGAAAAGGCCTTCACGGTCGCCGGTCGCGTTCAGGCCGGCGCAGTGGCGGATGCCGCAGTGGAAGCCGGCCAGGCCGTTCGCGTCTTCACCGGCGCGCCGATGCCTGCCGGTGCCGACACCGTGTTCATGCAGGAGGATGTGCGTCTGGACGAGGCCGACAGGGTTATCCTGCCGCCCGGGTTGAAGCGTGGCGCCAATGTCCGGCCGGAGGGCGAAGACATCACCGCCGGGCGGATCGTCCTGAAAGCGGGGCACCGCATGCGCCCGCAGGACGTGGCGCTGGCCGCCGCCCTCGGCCTTACCCATGTCGAGTTGCGCCGGCGCATCCGCGTCGCGGTCTTTTCGACCGGCAATGAGATTGTCGCCCCCGGCACGCCACGCGGCGCAGCCCAGCTCTTCGATTCCAATCGCTTCATGCTCATGGCGATGCTCGCCCGGCTTGGCTGCGAGGTCGATGACCTGGGCATCGTGCGCGACGACATGGGCTCGACCGCCGCGCTGCTGCGCAGCGCCGCTGCGACGCATGACCTGATCCTGGCATCTGGCGGGGTTTCCACCGGCGAGGCCGATTTCGTCAAGGCTGCGGTGGAAAGCGTCGGCTCGCTGGTCTTCTGGCGCATGGCCATCAAGCCGGGCCGCCCCGTTGCCATGGGCGTGATCGAAGGCAAGCCCTTCATCGGCCTGCCCGGAAATCCGGTGGCGAGTTTCGTAACCTTCACCCACATCGCACGACCGGCCATTGCCGCCCTTGCAGGGATGCTGCTCGGCCCATCCGTCGCCATCCCGCTGCGCGCCGCTTTCTCCTACCGCAAGAAAGAGGGCCGGCGCGAATATGTCCGGGCAAGCCTGCGCAAGGCCGAAGACGGCACGCTCGAGGCGGTGAAATTTCCCCGCGAGGGAGCAGGGCTGTTATCCTCTTTGGTCGAAACCGACGGGCTGGTCGAACTCGGCGAGAACACGACCGATGTCTTGCCCGGCGAGACCGTGGCATTTCTGCCCTATTCCACGCTACTATAACGGCGGTGTACGGGGCAGCGCCTCCATTGCGACATTCGCCTTCGCATCCGAAGTCGCATCGTCCAGTTGAGCTGGACGATACTCTGATCGAAAGGCCAATGGACCGGCGCGGTCATGTGCCGCAATGATTGCGGCAACCGGGCGTTGCGATGCGCGTTATAGTAGTGACTGGGCACGTCACGACAGATTTGTATAGCGTGAGGAATAACTTTTGCCTTATAGTCAAATTTCCAACTCGTCCGTGACCAAGGCACCAACCCAGGGGTGAGACGATGACATTTCATGACCGGCGCCGGCGGGATCGTGGCCCGAAGGGCCGTGGGCTTGATGATACCGCACTCCACGAAGTTCAGGCGCTGCTGGGCTCACGCGAACGTCGTCGCGACCTGCTGATCGAATTCCTGCATCTGGTCCAGGACCGCTACGGGCATCTGTCGTCGCGGCATTTGCGGGCGCTGGCGCATGAGATGAAGCTGGCGCAGGCGGAAGTCTATGAGGTGGCCTCGTTCTATGACCATTTCGACGTGATCAAGGAAGGCGATGTGCCGCCACCGGCACTCACCATCAGGGTTTGCGATTCGGTGAGTTGCATGC
>JBARWP010000232.1:0-15047 GCA_049646905.1 Pseudaminobacter sp.
CTAAAATTCAGAACGGTTTTACCACCACGAGGATGACGATGATGATCATCAGCACGGTCGGTATTTCGTTGACCATCCGCCAGTGACGTGCCGGCTTGTGGTTACGATCCTCGGCGAATTTGCGAACCGCAGCAGAGAAATAACCATGCACACCCGATAGTGCAAGGACGGCGGCGATCTTTGCGTGCAGCCAGCCGCCCGAAAATCCGAAGCCCTTCCAGGCGAGCCACAGGCCGAACACCCAGGTCAGCGTCATCGCCGGGTTGATGATGACGCGCAACAGCCGGCTTTCCATCATCTTGAAGGTCTCGGACTGCGCCGAGCCGGGCTCCACGTCGGCGTGGTAGACGAAAAGCCGCGGCAGATAGAGCATGCCGGCCATCCAGGAGATGACCGCGATGACATGGATCGCTTTGGCCCAGAGATAGAGATTTTCCGGATCGAAATAAAACAGCGCCGCCGTCAGTAGGACGAAGGCGGCAATGGCGATAGCCGCGCGTTTGGCGGCGCGGCCGCCACTGGACGAGACCTGGTCACCGGCATTGCTCATCGCCCGTCAAATCCTCTCACTTGCGCCACCATCGCCGCCACGTGGTCGATGGGCGTCTCCGGCGTGATCCCATGGCCGAGATTGAACACCAGCGGCCCTGATCCGAGCGCCTTCAGGATGGCGTCCACCCCGTCCGAGAGCGCCTTGCCGCCGGCCACTAGGCGGAGCGGATCGAGATTGCCCTGCACCGCACCCTCTTCCTGCAGCGCCTTTGCCTGCCCAAGCGGAACGGTCCAGTCGAGCCCGAGCGCCGTGACACCCGTTGCCTTGCGATAGCGGTCGTAGCGGCTTCCCGCCCCTTTGGGAAAACCGATGACAGGCACATCCGGATGCGCCTTGCGCACCCGCCTGACGATCTCGGCCACCGGCTTGATGCAGAAAGCCTCGAAGCAGGCCTCGTCGAGCACGCCCGACCAACTGTCGAATATCTGCACCGCATCCGCGCCCGCGTCGATCTGGCGGATCAGATACTCGGCCGAGTAGCTCGCCAGGATTGAAAGCAGCTGCTCCATGGCCTGCGGATTGCGATAGCCGAACAGCCGCGCCGGCGCCTGTTCCGGCGTTCCGTGGCCGGCGATCATATAGGTCGCCAAGGTCCAGGGCGCGCCGCAGAACCCGATCAGCGTCGTGGCCTGCGGAAGCTCGGCACGCAATCGCCGCACCGTCTCGTAGACGGGCGCAAGATGCCGATGAAAGCCCGAACCGTCCAGCGCCCGGACCTCGTGAGCCTCTATCGGCGTCATCACCGGGCCTCGTCCTTCCTCGAAGCGAAGGTCACGGCCGAGCGCGTGAGGTACCACGAGAATATCCGAAAACAGGATCGAGGCGTCGAAACCGAAGCGCCTTATCGGCTGCAGGGTCACTTCCACAGCGAAGTCGGGATTGTAGCAAAGGTCCAGGAAGCTTCCCGCCTGTTTCCTTGCCTCGCGATACTCGGGGAGATATCGCCCGGCCTGCCGCATCATCCAGATCGGAGGCGGGAATGCTGCTTGTCCTTTCAGGACATCCAGCATGATGCGCTTTTCCTGCATGAAGCGTTATCCTTCGCGGCTCTTTCTATAAATATAAATTCTATGAAAAGAGTCTTCTGATTCTTAGACTCTGTTGGAATCGGGAATTATGACTTATCCCGAGGTCATCGTTTTCGGCCACACAGCATATTGTCGCGCTCTTTTCGTCGCGCATTGGAAAACTCGGGGGAGAGTTTCAAATAGCTTATGGATTACATAGGTTTGATAAGATCGATCCGCTCCCGCCGCCGGTGGATGAATGCGAGGCTTTCCAGTTTGTCCCCATTATCGTCCAATCCGCTCGAAAGAAGCTGACAGGTGTTCGGATTGTGGACAACCGGCCTGCTGATACAGCCCGTCTTGAGCGAACCGGGCGAATGGCCCCGTTGTCCACATCTGACCACAGATACAGGCGCTTGCTGTGAATAAACCCCAGAGCTTCTTCCACCTTCACCTCATTTCGGACGCCACCGGCGAAACGCTTCTGGCGGCCGGGCGCGCGGCCGCGGCACAATACAAGGATGCCAGGGCGATCGAGCACATCTACCCGCTGATCCGTACGGAAAAGCAGCTGATGAAAGTGTTCGAGGATATCGAGGAGCAGCCCGGCATCGTGCTTTACACGCTGGTCGACCAGGCCCTTGCCAGTCGCATCGATGCCCGTGCGGCCGAGATGGGCCTGCCTTGCGTTTCCGTGCTCGAGCCGGTGCTGTCGGTGTTCCAATCCTATCTCGGCACGCCGGCCGGCCGCCGCGTCGGCGCCCAGCATGTCCTCGACGCGGATTATTTCCGCCGCATCGATGCCTTGAACTTCACCATGGAGCATGACGACGGGCAGTTGCCCGCCGATCTCGACGAGGCCGACATCATTCTGATCGGCATTTCGCGCACGTCCAAGACGCCGACCAGCATCTACCTGGCCAATCGCGGTATCAAGACCGCCAATATTCCGATCGTTCTTGGCGTGCCCCTGCCGGAAAACCTGGCATATGCCAGGAAGCCGCTGATCGTCGGCCTTGTCGCCACCGCCGAGCGTATTTCGCAGGTGCGCCAGAATCGGATCCTGGGGACTACGGCGGGGTATGATTCCCAGGTTTATGTCGATCGCGCGATGATCAATGAGGAACTGGCCTATGCCCGCCAGATCTGCACGCGCCACAACTGGCCGATGATCGATGTCAGCCGCCGCTCAATCGAGGAAACCGCCGCCGCCATTGTTGCCCTGCGCAACAAGACGCGTTAGCCAGGCGAGGAAACCACGTTCGGATCGAGATATGACGGACAGGATCATATTGGCTTCAGGAAGCCCATTCCGCAAAGCGTTGCTTGCGAATGCGGGCGTGGCATTCGATGCCGTGCCGGCCGATGTCGATGAACGGGCGCTCGAGGCTCCGTTGGAGGGAAGTGGGGCGACGCCCGAGGATGTCGCGCTGGTGCTTGCCGAGGCCAAGGCGCTCGATGTCAGCGAGAAGAATCCCGGTGCATTGGTGATCGGCTGCGACCAGACGCTTTCGTTGGGCGACCGTGTCTTCCACAAGCCGGCCGACAAGGAAGAAGCGCGCCGTCACCTGCTCACGCTGTCGGGCAGGACCCACCAGCTCAACAGCGCCGTTGTACTGGTGCGCGACGGTGAAACGCTTTGGCGCGATGTCAGCATCGCCCAGTTGACGATGCGGGATCTCGATCCGGCCTTCATCGGGCGCCATCTCGCCAAGGTGGGGGACAAGGCGTTGGCAAGTGTGGGCGCCTATCAGGTCGAAGGCGAGGGCATCCAGCTCTTCGAGAAGATCGAAGGCGATTATTTCACCATTGTCGGCCTGCCGCTGCTGCCGCTGCTTGCCGCCCTGCGTGAGCTTGGTGCGATCGATGGCTGACGGCCCGAAGAGAGCCTTTGTCTGCGGCCATCCGATAAAACACTCCAGGTCGCCGAAAATCCACGGCTACTGGCTGAAGGCGCATGGCCTGGACGGCTCCTACGAGGCCATCGACGTCCCGCCCAAGGAATTTGCGGCCTTCCTGGAAGGGCTGGCAAAGGCGGGCTTCGCCGGTGGCAATATCACCATCCCGCACAAGGAGGCGGCATTTCAACTAGCCCGGCGGCGGGACGAGGCGGCCGAAGCGATCGGCGCCGTCAACACGCTCTGGCTGCAGGACGGGATATTGTGGGGCGGCAATACCGATGCCTATGGCTTTGCGGCCAATCTCGACGACCATGCCCCGGATTGGGCCAGCGGCAATGTTGCGGTGGTGCTCGGTGCCGGCGGCGCCTCACGTGCCATCGTCCATGCGCTGAAAAAGCGGGGCTTTGGCGATATCCGCATCGTCAATCGCACCGTCTCGCGGGCCGTCGAACTGGCCGGACATTTCGGTGATGGCGTTTCCGCCCACTCCCTGACGGCAGCGGGTGAGCTGCTTTCCGATTGCGATCTGCTGGTCAACACGACGTCGCTCGGCATGAGGGGTGGGGACGAGACCATCCCGGTCGAGCTGTTACGACTGCCGGCCCATGCGATCGTGACCGATATCGTCTATGTGCCGCTCGAAACGCCGTTGCTCGCCGCCGCGCGCAAGCTGGGCCTGAAGACCGTCGACGGCCTTGGCATGCTCCTGCACCAGGCCGTGCCCGGCTTCGAGCGCTGGTTCGGTGTGCGGCCACAGGTCAGCCGGGAATTGCGCGAAATGATCGTGGCCGATCTGGGTGGCGCGGCATGATCGTGCTCGGTCTGACAGGGTCGATCGGCATGGGTAAATCGACCACGGCGAAAATGTTCGCGGAGGCAGGCGTCCCGGTCCATGATTCGGACGAGACCGTGCATCGTCTCTATGCGGGTGCGGCCGCACCTTTGGTTGAGGAGGCATTCCCCGGCACCGTCGCGGACGGCGTGGTCGATCGGGCCGCGCTCGGCCGGCAGGTCATCGGCAACCCGCAGGCGATGAAGAAGCTGGAATCGATCATCCATCCGCTGGTGAGGGCCGATGCGGACGCCTTCCTGGAGCGTAATCGCGCGGCAGGTGCTCCGCTTGCCGTCCTCGATATACCGCTCCTGTTCGAAACCGGCGGCCGTGACCGTGTCGACAGGGTCGTCGTGGTGAGCGCGCCTGCAGAAGTCCAGCGCGAGCGCGTTCTGGCCCGTCCGGGCATGAGCGAGGAAAAATTCGCCAAGATCCTTGCCAGCCAGGTTCCGGATGCGGAAAAACGCCGGCAGGCGGATTTCGTCGTCGAGACAGGGCAGGGGCTGGAGGCGGCCCGCACGGCGGTCGGAAAGATAATCGCAACGCTGACCGCGCAAACATAACCCGAACCACGGCCTGCTTGTGCATGAATGTCGATCACGCTTGGAAGCCAGATCGATTCGATCCAAGCTCACGGCAACCCAAGGAGTGATTCGGTGCGTGAGATCATTTTCGATACGGAAACGACGGGCCTCGATGCCCGCGAGGACCGTATCATCGAGATCGGCGGCGTCGAGCTCGTCAACCGCTTTCTGACCGGAAACACCTTTCACGTCTATATCAACCCGCAGGGACGGTCGGTCCATCCCGATGCTTTGGCCGTTCACGGCATCAGCGACGAACGATTGGCCAACGAAAAACCCTTTCCGGCCATCGTCGATGAATTTCTGGCCTTTATCGACGGTGCCAATCTGGTCGCGCACAATGCCGGTTTCGACATGGGCTTCATCAATGCCGAATTAGAACGGCTCGGCCATCCGCTGATCGCGCCGGAGCGGGTGATCGATACCTTGGCGTTGGCGCGCCGCCGCCATCCGATGGGGCCGAACTCGCTGGATGCGCTCTGCCGGCGCTATGGCATCAACAACAGCCATCGCGATCTGCACGGAGCCCTTCTCGACTCCGAGTTGCTTGCAGAGGTCTATATCGAACTCATAGGTGGCAGGCAGGCGACCCTGATCCTCGAGTCGGGGCCTGACAGGCGAAGCGAGACGATCACTTCGGTGGAGGTCGAAATTTCGGTTGCGGTGCGGCCGTCACCGCTGCCCTCGCGGCTTACCGAGGAAGAGAAGGAAGCCCATGCCAGGCTCGTCGTGGGGCTCGGCGAAAAGGCCGTCTGGCAACAATTCAGCCAGGACCGGGAGCAGATCGCCGGTTAGAGCCTTTCATAGTTATACGGAAGCGTTCTGCCGGCGGGAATTCGGGAGCAAGGTCGAGGGCTTCGGCGTCGGTCGTACCGGTGGTACGGCAAAGTCCGAAGACCGAAGGATTTGGTCTGAATTCACCCGGCAGGGTTTGCTGCTGGAAACAAAAATGGACGCTCGCGGCGTCCATTTTTTCAGATCGTATCCGACCGAAGCTTATGCAGGTCTAGCTGACCTTCACCTTCGACGCGGCCTGGTCTTCGGCCATTTTCTGCTGGAACATCTGCGCGAAATCGATCGGATCCAGCATCAGCGGCGGGAAGCCGCCATTGCGGGTCGCATCGGCGATGATCTGGCGGGCGAAGGGGAACAGGAGCCGCGGGCATTCGATGAACAGCAGCGGCAGCATGTGTTCCTGCGGAAAGCCCTCGATGCGGAAGACACCGCCATAGATCAGTTCGACGTTGAACAGCACGTCCTTGTCGACGGCCGCCTTGGCCGACAGCGTCAGGTTGACGTCGAACTCCTTGTCCGAGAGCGGATTGGCGTTGACATTGACGTTGATATTGATGCCGGGCGCCTTTTCGCGGCCGCGCAGCGAGTTGGGTGCGCCGGGGCTTTCGAAGGAAAGGTCCTTCACATATTGCGCCAGGACATTGAGCGTGGCCTGTTGCGCGGCGGCGGTTTGTCCGTTGCCATTGCCGGCAGCGCCGGCGGCGTCATCGTTGTTTTCGGCCATGAGCCATATCCTCTCGCTTCAGCCTTGGGGCCGAAATTAAAATCGAGCGTTGGCTAGCACGCTCGCCGGTCCAACACAAGGTTTTGCGGGCCGCTCGAGGCCGCCTACCGATCGTCGATCTGCCGCCACGGCGATCGCGGATCGGGGGACTTGGAATAATCGTCTTCGTCGAGGTCGATCGTCTTGCCCCGTCCCCCACGCTGGCGGGAAAATCCGCCCATCGTGGTGAAATCGGCGGAAAAATTGACCCGGCGGCTGAGGAAGCGCCAGGCAAGGTCGCGTATCGGCGGCAGGAACAGCAGAATGCCGATGATGTCGCTGACAAAACCGGGGATGAGCAGCAGAAGTCCCGCCAGCAGGATCATGACGCCATGGGCGAGATTCCGGCTTGGGTCCCGTCCCGCCTCGATCTCGCTGCGAATACGCGTCATGACGCCGAATCCCTGGTAGCGCAGCAGCATGCCGCCTGCGATACCGGTCGCGATGATCAGTCCGAGTGTGGGCAGGACCCCGATTTGCCGGCCAACCACCACGAAGCCGGCGATTTCAAGCAGCGGCAGCAGAATGAGGAACGGTGGGAAAAGGGAAACGCGCACGAGCCTTCCAGAATGTGGTTGTACAAAATGCCCCAGAACGAGATGCTGGTGCAAGACAGCATAGATAGGTATGCATGCCTTTGATTTGAATGATGGCGGCATGCGTTCTATATGCAGATATGAAGCATGGGCGAGGTGCGCCTTGAACCCCGGGATCGTGCCGGCAGGCCGAAGAAACAAGGACTGAGTGGCAGAAGATGGAATTCTTCGACTTCGGCACATTATTTTTTCTGATCGCCGCGGTGGTGATCTTTTTCCAGTTGCGCAATGTGCTGGGGCGCCGCACCGGCAATGAACGCCCGCCTTTCGATCCTTATACGGCGGCCCGTTCGCGCCCGCAGGACGCCACCGCCAAGCCCGAGAACGTCGTCGCCTTGCCGCGCAAGCGAGGCCAGGGCGAGAATGACGAGGCCTATGTGGCCATTGACGCTTTTGCCAAGCCCGGAACCGATCTCAACAAGGGCTTGCGCTCCATCAAGGACAATGATCCGGCTTTCGAACCGAAGTCCTTCGTCGAGGGCGCGAAAATGGCGTATGAGATGATCGTCATGGCCTATGCCGATGGTGACCGCAAGACGTTGAAGAACCTGCTTTCCCGCGAGGTCTATGACGGCTTCGTCGCCGCGATCGCCGACCGTGAGGGGCGTTCGGAGAAGATCCAGTCGTCCTTCGTCGGCATCGACAAGGCCGATATCGTCTCTGCCGAAATGAAAGGCAGCGAGGCCCATATCACCTTGCGCATCGTCAGCGAGTTGATCTCGGCCACCCGCGACAAGGCCGGCGAAGTGATCGACGGCGACCCCGAAACGGTTGCCGAGGTCAAGGACGTCTGGACATTCGCCCGCGATACGCGCTCGCGTGATCCCAACTGGAAGCTGGTCGCGACCGAAGCCGAAGACTGACGCGCGCGGAGCCGTCGGTGCCTTTGCCGTCCGCCTTCCGGGCCGTTTCCTTCCATGACCTGCCGGGCTGGGCGGAAGATAGCCTTTCGCCGGCCTATGCCGCTTTCCGCCGGTCCGCCTTCCAGGTGCTGGCAAAGCCTTACCACACCGGCTCGCTCGGAATTGTGTGCGAGGCCTTTGCCGATGCGTTCGAGGAAGCGAGGGGCCTCGATACCCTTACCGATGCGGCCGCGCGGGATTTTTTCGAGCGCCACTTCCGGCCGATCCACATTCCAGGCGCGGAGGGCGGTCACGGTTTCGTGACCGGCTTCTACGAGCCGGAGGTGGAAGCCTCACCGGTGCGGACCGACCGCTTCGGTGTTCCACTTTTGGCGCGTCCGGCCGATCTGGTCGACATCGACGATGCCAACCATCCGGCCGGCATGGACCCCTATCTCGCCTTTGGCCGCAATACCCCCGATGGCCTGCAGGAATATTTCGACCGGAAAGCTATTGAGCAGGGCGCGCTTTCAGGGCAGGGGCTGGAGATCGCCTGGCTTGCCGATCCGGTCGACGCGTTCTTCATCCATGTCCAGGGAGCCGCCCGTCTGCGCATGACGGACGGGACCCTGCGCAGGCTGACTTATGCGGCGAAATCCGGTCAAAACTTCTCCGGACCGGGCCGAATCCTGGCCAATCTCAGCGAAATTCCGCTCGAAAAGGTCACAATGCAGTCGATTCGCGCCTGGTTTTCCGAGAATCCGCACCGAATTAATGAAATTCTCTGGCAAAATCGCTCCTATATCTTCTTCGGCGAGACGCCGATTGGCGATCCTGAGCTGGGGCCGGTCGCCGCAGCAAAGGTCCAGTTGACGCCCGGCCGCTCGATCGCCGTCGATCGGCTTTTCCATACATTCGCGACGCCGTTCTTCATCGATGCACCGTCGCTGACCGCATTCGACGGCATGCCGTTCCGGCGGCTGATGATCGCGCAGGACACGGGTTCGGCAATCGTCGGCCAGGCACGGGGCGATTTGTTCGCCGGCTCGGGCCACGATGCCGGAGAGATAGCCGGTGGCATCCGCCACGAGGCGGATTTCTATGCGCTTGTCCCGCGCGTTCTGGCCGGCGAGGCGGCGTGATGGGCAACAGGGGCGCCAAGGATCTCAGCGATGAAGACCGCATCCTGTGGAATCTGGTCGCCCGCTCGGCCAAGCCGCTGAAGGGCAGGGCAGAGGTCGGCGCCGGGGAGCCGCCACGGCCCCTGACCATGGACGAGGTCCTGTCCTCCGGGATTACGCCGGAAAAGCCGGTCGCGACAACATCCGCTGCCCAGCCCAAGCCCCGCCAGGTCGTCACGCATTCCTTCGATGCGCCGACGCGCGACAAGCTGGCGAAGGGCCGCCTGCCGATCGAGGGCCGGGTCGATCTGCATGGCATGACGCAGGACCAGGCCTATTCGCTGCTCCTATCCTTCCTCGGCCGTGCCTATGCCGGCGGCATACGCTATGTTCTCGTCATCACCGGCAAGGGGTCTTCATCGGGCGGCGAAGGTGTCTTGCGCCGTGCGGTGCCGGCCTGGCTGAAAACGGCGCCCTTCCGCACGCTGGTGAGCAGCCACGACCATGCCGCGCGCCATCATGGCGGCGCGGGCGCCCTCTATATCAGGCTGCGGCGGCACAAATGACGCCTTTCGGTCAGAAATTGCGGGAACTGCGCCGGGAAAGAGGCCTGAACCAGAAGGATATGGCCGCTGCCCTGGGCATCAGCGCCGCCTATCTTTCGGCGCTGGAGCATGGCAGGCGCGGCGTTCCGACCTGGGCGCTGACCCAGAAGATCATCGGCTATTTCAATATCATCTGGGATGACGCCGAGGAGTTGCAGCGCTTGGCCGAAACCTCGCATCCGCGTATCGTTATCGACACGTCCGGCCTGTCGCCGGCGGCGACGGAACTCGCCAATCTTCTTGCAGGCTCGATCACCCGCCTGGGCGAGGACGACATCAAGAGCCTCATCGCGCAGGTCGAGAAGGCGCGCAAGCGTCAGCGCTGAGGGCACAGTGTTTTTCTTGGCAAATTGCCTGCGGAGGTTAACCAGCTTGTACCCCCACCCCTAACCCCTCCCCACAAGGGGGAGGGGGATTGGGCAGCACTGCCCAGCTCCGATCTTCACTATTCTATTGGCGGGAAAATCGTTCCCCCCTTGTGGGGAGGGGTTAGGGGTGGGGGTCATGTCGATCCACGACCACCTTGCCAGCAAGCAGAGGGAAGGCAAAAAAAGGCTCTAAAACAGCGCTTGCAATTCCGGCAGTTTGTCGTTCACCAGCCAGCCATAGTAGTTTTCCTCGGGCAGCCTGGGGTCCTGGCCGTCGGCGCGGCGCTTCTGGTTTTCGGCGCGCAACGCATAGGCGCGCTCTTCCGGATTACCGACATTGTACAAAGTGGCCGTAATGCCCGGATTTCCCGAAATGTCGAAGCCGGCAATGTCGCGATAGGCGTCGATGGCGGTTTTCAGCGTCGCGGCGACATAGGGCAGGGTGAGGTCCGGGTCCATGATCGTCTCGTAGACGCGGTTGGGGTCGCCGGCATCCAGCTTGGGCAGGCCGGACACTTTGTGCACGAGATCGCTCATCTGCAGCGCGGTCAGCGGGTTGAGCTGGCCGATCCCGAAGGTCTGGCCGGCGTAAAGCGGCTGGAAGAAAGTGGCGCTGAACCGGTTGTCGGGGAAGCTGGTGCCGTCGACCGTCTTGCCGCGAAAACTGCGGTTCCACACCTTCTCGCGGCACGACCACAGATCATAGCTCTCGGTCTTGGCCGCGCAGGCTTCGAATTCGGGCCGCTGGACGAAGTCGCTGATCGTCTCGCCCTGGTAGCTGAAGCTCAGCCGGCTCGAGAGATAGGAAACCGCCTTGACGTAATAGGTCTGCAGCCGGTCGTAGGCGTCGACATTGTAGGTATGCTCGCCCACGATCGCACCGACGATATGAATGGGGTCGATGCCGTAGGCAGATGCCGTCGACCGGATCTTCGAGCGCAGGGCGTCGTCGTTCTTCAACAGCGCATAGACCTTGCGGTACTTTCCATCGAAGGTGGAATTTCCCGCCTTGGTCCGTCTCGATGAGGCGCCAGGCACGGCCGGCTGCTCCAGATGGCGATTGCCGGGCGCGACGACGGTTTGCGCCTGCGCCTGCGGAATACAGGCCGCCATGACCACAAAACATGCCAGCAGGTGAGATGTCTTCATGCCTTTGCCGGGACCCGTTTCAGGCTATTTTGATCATATTCGCGAGTCCCCGACCTAACTAAAGCGCTCGACCGAGTCGAGCGCTTTATGTTCTGGCATCATGGCCTGCAGGCTATGCGTGCCGGCCCGGGAGATCCCCCGAGCCGGTGCTTATAGGATGAATCGCGACAAATCTGTGTTCCGCGACAGGTCGCCGACATGTTTCTCGACATAGGCGGCATCGACGGTGAGCGTCGTGCCGGACTGGTCGGGAGCGTTGAAGGAAATCTCGTCGAGTACCCGCTCCATCACCGTCTGCAGCCGGCGCGCACCGATATTCTCCACGCTGGCATTGAGATCGACGGCGATCCCGGCCAGCGCATCGATGGCATCGTCTGTGAACTCCAGCGCGACGCCTTCCGTCTCCATCAAGGCGACATATTGCTTGATGAGGCTTGCTTCGGTTTCGGTCAGGATGCGGCGGAAATCCTCCTTCTCCAATGCCCGCAACTCGACGCGGATCGGCAGGCGGCCCTGAAGCTCCGGCAGCAGATCCGACGGCTTGGCGACGTGGAAGGCACCGGAGGCGATGAACAATATGTGATCGGTCTTCACCGGCCCGTATTTGGTGGCCACCGTGGTGCCTTCGACCAGCGGCAGCAGGTCACGCTGCACGCCCTCGCGCGAGACGCCGGCGCCCATGCCGCCCTCGCGGTTGGCGATCTTGTCGATCTCGTCGAGGAAGACGATGCCGTCTTCCTGCGTGGCGGCCAGGGCGCGCTGCACCACTTCGTCCTGGTCCAGCAGCTTGTCGGACTCGTCATTGATCAGCAGCCCGTAGGACTCCTTGACGGTGGTTTTCCGCGTCTTGGTGCGGGTGCCGCCCATGGCCTTGGACAGCATGTCGTTGATGTTCATGACGCCGATATTGGCGCCGGGCATGCCCGGGATCTCGAAGCCCGGCATGCCGCCGGAACCGGTATCGGCCACCTCGATCTCGATTTCCTTGTCGTCGAGCGCGCCGCTGCGCAGCTTCTTGCGGAAACTGTCGCGGGTGGCGGGGCTCGCCGTCTTGCCGACCAGCGCCTCCAACACGCGCTCCTCGGCATTGATATGGGCGCGCGCCTTCACGTCTTCGCGCATTTTCTCGCGCACCAGGCCGATGGCGACTTCGACCAGGTCGCGCACGATCTGTTCGACGTCGCGGCCGACATAGCCGACCTCGGTGAATTTGGTCGCCTCGACCTTGATGAAGGGGGCACCGGCCAGCCTGGCCAGCCGGCGCGAGATCTCGGTCTTGCCGACGCCGGTGGGCCCGATCATCAGGATGTTCTTGGGCATCACCTCTTCGCGCATGTCGCCTTCGAGCTGCTGCCGGCGCCAGCGATTGCGCAGCGCGATCGCCACTGCGCGCTTGGCGTCCTTCTGGCCGATGATGAAGCGGTCGAGTTCCGAAACGATTTCACGCGGGGAAAATGTCGTCATGTCTATACAGGTCCAGCTTGCCACTGCCGAATGGTCTCGAAAGGATGCAGCAGCATGATAACATTGAGGGTCAGATTGTCGCGAATGACGAAGCCAACCGCGATTTCGAAGGCAAGCGCGAGCGCTACGATGCTCCATATAGGAAGCCTTGCCGCCATCACAAAGCCCAGCACCATCGCCAGCGTGTCGGCAACGGAATTGATGATGGAATCGCCGTAGTAATCGAGCGAGATGGTCTGGGCGCGGTAGCGCTCGATAATGATGGGGCTGTTTTCCAGGATTTCCCAGCCGCCTTCTATCAGCAAAGCGAATATCAGCCGGAACCAGAGCGACGATCGCGGAAACAGGAACCACGCCAGCGCATAGAACAGGAAGCCATGGATGATGTGCGAGGGCGTATACCAGTCGGACAGATGCTGGGAGTTCTCCGAGCTCAGCACCACGCCATGCCACAACTTCACGGTGCCGCATTCGCAGATCGGGACGCGGCCCATGGCATAGAGGGTCAGCGCCTGGACGGCGAGAAGGCCGATGACGAGGGCGAGGCCCGTCTGCCAGGAGACGCCTTGCCACAGCGCCGGTTTGTGCCGGTCCACTTCAGTCATTCTCATCCTCTCCGCCGGCATCGATCGCCATCAGCAGCGCATCGCCATATTGCGACTGCCGGCGGCCGATCGGCCTGAACCCGGCTTTTTCATAGGCGCGGATGGCGCGTGCGTTGGTCGGGTCCGGATCGATGATGACGCGCGGCGCGCCCTCGTCGAACAGGTCCCGCACGAACTGCCTGATAATGGCCGAGCCATGGCCGATGCCGGTGAGTTCCGGTTCGCCGATGGTGAGGTCGATGCCCAGCGTGCCGAAGGGCTGGTCGGCATAGGGGTGGTCGTCTTCCAGATGCGGATCGTAGCTCTGCAGATAGGCGATCGGCCTGCCGTCCAGTTCCACGATGAGCGGCTCGACCGAAATGCTGTCGATATGTTCGCCGATCTGGCCGATCTCGGTCTCCGCATCGCCCCACCAGGCCGCGACATGCGGCCGGGCGAGCCACTGGCGGATCAGCTTCAGATCGGCCCTGGTGACGGGCCGAAAGCTGTAGCGCTCACCCCGTTCAGGCGGCATCGAGCGTTTCGATGACGAAGCTGTGGTTGGTGTAGACGCAGATGTCGGCGGCGATTTCCATCGCCTTGCGCGCGATTTCCTCCGCATCCTTGTCGGTGTCCATCAGCGCGCGTGCGGCGGCCAGTGCATAATTGCCGCCAGAGCCGATCGCCATCACGCCATGTTCGGGCTCCAGCACGTCGCCGGTGCCGGTCAGCGCCAGCGATACGTTCTTGTCGGCAACCAGCATCATGGCTTCCAGCCGGCGCAGATAACGGTCGGTGCGCCAGTCCTTGGCGAGCTCCACGCAGGCGCGGGTGAGCTGGTCGGGATATTGCTCGAGCTTGGTTTCCAGCCGCTCGAGCAGGGTGAAGGCATCGGCGGTCGCGCCGGCGAAGCCGGCAATGACATTGCCCTTGCCGATACGCCGCACCTTCTTGGCGTTGCCCTTCATGATGGTTTGGCCGAGGCTCACCTGGCCGTCGCCGGCGATCACCACCTTGCCGCCCTTGCGCACGGTGACGATCGTGGTGGCATGCATGGTCAATTCATTGGACATTGAAAGCTCCGATTTCGCGCCACCTCGATAAGACAGCGGCGCTCTACGAGTATAGTCCGGCATTATGTATGCGCGGCCGGGCGGATTGCAAAGGGCGGGCGGGTTCGCGCGAAAGCTTCGCCCGTGCCAACTGGAAATCGCCCTTCCATGCTGTTAGAAGGCTCTCGTTTTTCAAATGCAGGAACCTGCCCATGAGCGCCCGCTCCGCCGAAATCAGCCGCAAGACCAGGGAAACCGACATCACGGCCTCGGTCCATGTCGACGGCACCGGCCGCTCGGATATGGCCACCGGCGTCGGCTTCTTCGATCATATGCTCGATCAGCTGTCGCGCCATTCGCTGATCGACATGACGGTGAAGGCAAAGGGCGACCTGCATATCGACGACCACCACACCGTCGAGGACACCGGCATCGTGCTCGGCCAGGCCTTGTCCAAGGCCCTTGGCGACCGGCGCGGCATCATGCGCTATGCCTCGATCGATCTGGCGATGGACGAGACGCTGACGCGCGCGGCGATCGACGTGTCGGGCCGGCCGTTCCTGGTCTGGGATGTCGATTTCTCGGCGCCTAAGATCGGCACCTTCGACACCGAACTGGTGCGCGAGTTCTTCCAGGCGCTGGCGCAGAATGCCGGCATCACGCTGCATGTCACCAATCTCCACGGCGCCAACAATCATCACATCGCCGAGACCTGCTTCAAGGCGGTGGCGCGTGTGCTGCGCGCCGCGCTGGAGCGCGACCTGCGCCAGCCGGACGCCGTGCCGTCCACCAAGGGGTCGCTGAAGGGGTGAGCGCCGATGGCTAGCTATG
>JBARWP010000233.1:0-2731 GCA_049646905.1 Pseudaminobacter sp.
GTCGAAAAAAGGCCAGGGCCACTTTTGTGACCCTGGCCAGAGCGGCCGCCTGGGAGCGACCCTAGGACATTATGGAGCTTATTGGAAAAGCTTCATCGCATTGATCAGCGTCTGCGTGACGCCGGCAAGAAGCGGAATGCCCGCGATGCTCCAGGCGAGAGCAATCATGTAAGCCGGCGTGGTGGAGCTGTGTTCGACGTTTTCCATCTTCAACCTCCTTAGGCGTTGGCACTGCTGGGAGTCGCCGCCAATTCCTCATCGGCCGCGCTGTCCGGTTGATGATGACCACCGGCCATGTGGTACTTGGCGTTCACCGCCTTCACGCAGGCATTGCAGATGAAGCCGACGATGAAGAGCCCCGCCATGATGTACATGGTGGTGTTGTAGGCCTCCGCCTTCGGCACGCCGTGCGTGACGTTGTACTCACGGATGTAGTTGATGAGCACCGGTCCCGCGACGCCCGCTGCCGACCAGGCGGTGAGGAGGATGCCGTGGATGGCGCCGACATAACGCGTTCCGAACAGGTCGCGCAGATAGGCCGGAACGGTCGAGAAGCCGCCGCCATACATCGAGACGATGATCAGGAAGCAGAACACGAACAGGACGACATTGCCGCTGCTGCCTGCGTAAGGAACGGTGACGTACAGCGCAAAGCCCAGGCACATGAACACGAAATAGGTGTTCTTGCGGCCGATGAAGTCTGACAGCGTCGCCCATGAGAACCGCCCGCCCATGTTGAACAGGCTCATCAGTCCGACGAGGCCGGCGGCCGCGATCGGGGTGATGTGACCGGGGAACATCTCCTGGCTCATCGCCGACGCCTGGCCCAGCACGCCGATGCCGGCCGTGGTGTTGAGGAACAGCACCGTCCACACCAGCCAGAACTGCGGTGTCTTGATCGCGTCATACACGAACACATGGTTCCTGGTGACGAGCTTCTTGCCGGTTGCGGCTGCGGGCACGAAACCCTTCGGCTTCCAGTTCTCGGCCGGCACGCGCACAATGAACGCACCGAACATCATGAAGCAGAAATAGACGCAGCCCAGCACGATGAAGGTGTTGAACACGCCGACATCCGTCGTCGTGTGGAATTTGCTCATCAGCCAGACCGACAAGGGCGAGGCAATCAGCGCGCCGCCGCCGAAGCCCATGATCGCCATGCCCGTCGCCATGCCGGGACGGTCCGGAAACCATTTCATCAGGGTCGAGACCGGCGAGATGTAGCCGATGCCGAGCGCACATCCGCCGATCACTCCGTAGCCGAGATAGATCAGCCAAAGCGTATGCAGGTGCACGCCGAGCGCGGAAATCAGAAAGCCGCTCGCCCAGCAGATCGCCGCCGTAAACATCGCCTTGCGCGGGCCGCCTTCTTCGACCCAGCGCCCGAACACGGCCGACGAGATGCCGAGAAACAGCATGGCGATGGAAAAGATCCAGCCGAGTTCGGTGAGCTTCCAGTCACCCGGCGCGGATTCGGTGACGCCGAGCAGCTTGGTCATCGGCAGGTTGAACACGCTGAACGCGTAAGCCTGGCCGATGCACAGGTGCACGCACAGCGCCGCCGGCGGAATCATCCAGCGGCTGTAGCCCGGTTTCGCAATCGTGCGCTCCCGGTCGAGAAACGGAATCCACGCCTTGGCGTAGGTTTCCGGGGTATGAATTATCGCTGCCATTATGTCTCCTCCCGATAGGTCGTTGCCTGCCGCGCGGTTTGCCGTCCCTGGCCTTGTCCGCAGCCGCCTGTTTCCGGCGGTCCGTGGGGCCAGGTGAAATGACGCGTGGGATCGCAGGGATTGCAGCGCGCAGAGAGATGTTCTCCCGCACCGTCCCTTCACGCTCACTTCACGAAGACGAAGCGCATTCACTCCGCCGACGACTAAACCCGCATTGCTTGTGTTATTCCGTTCCGCCCCAACATTTTTGAATGCGAACGGCATACCGATTGGGACAGAGGATTTGATTTGTGTCGATCATCCAAAAGTATGGATGCACGCAATTTGTTTTATCGTGCTGCTACTGCGAATGGAAATTTTCTTCATATTATGTCGTGAAACGACCTACTTTTCAAAAGTGCGATATTTATAAGGGTTTTCTCATTGTCAAATCTGTCAACTTATGACGGTAAAACATATCGTATAAATGCGTCTTATGACGATATTATGTATCCCAATACCCCTGCCATGGTGGCGGGATGAACATTGGAATTTCTCTAGGGGAAGCCCGTTTCCTAAGGCGCGTCTGCCGGTCGAATCGGCCTAGCGCTTCTCGATCAGGAAATGAATGCTCTCGGCATCCTGCTTCAGGATCTCGATATGATCGCCAGTCTCACCAATAAGATGCGGCACGTCGATCGCTGCAAGCGGGTCGGTGCAGATCACTTCCAGCCGGGCACCCGGCGCCAACCCCTTCAGCGCCTTGCGCGTGCGCAGCACCGGCAAGGGACATTTCAATCCGCTGAGATCGAGTTTGTGCGAGGGCATCGCGATTACAGAAGGCTCGAATAGGGAAGGAAGCTCAGCATATCGCCAGACTTCACGACGGTGACGTTCTCGCGAAGCTCCACGAGACCATCGGTCTGCACAAGCGACGACAAGATGCCCGCCCCGTCGCGCGGAAATTTGGTCGCACCGAAGAGCCCATCCTCATCCTGCACGAGCGTCACCCGGACGTATTCGCGCCGGCCCGCTTTCTTGTGGTAATCGAATTTGGCGCGAACCTGCAGGGGGACCGG
>JBARWP010000234.1:0-14651 GCA_049646905.1 Pseudaminobacter sp.
GGCATCGAGCGCGGCTTCATGACCACGATCCATTCCTACACCGGCGACCAGCCGACGCTCGACACCATGCACAAGGATCTCTATCGCGCCCGCGCCGCAGCCCTGTCGCAGATCCCGACCTCAACGGGTGCCGCCAAGGCCGTCGGCCTGGTTCTGCCCGAACTGAAGGGCAAGCTCGACGGCGTCGCGATCCGCGTGCCGACGCCCCATGTCTCGGTGGTCGATTTCAAATTCGTGCCGTCGCGCCCGACCACGGTCGAGGAAGTCAATGACGCCATGAAGGCAGCGGCGAAGGGGCGCCTGAAGAATATCCTCTCCATCGTCGACGAGCCGCTGGTCTCCACCGACTTCAACCACAATCCGGCCTCGTCCTCCTTCGCGCTCGACCAGACCAAGGTCATCGAGGGAAGCCTCGTGCGCGTGATGTCCTGGTACGACAATGAATGGGGCTTTTCCAACCGCATGGCCGACACGGCCGCCGCGATCGGCCGCACGCTCACCGGCAGCAGCGCCGCGTCCGCCAAGATCAAAGAGGAGGCCTGACCATGGCTCGCATCACCCTTCGCCAATTGCTCGACCATGCCGCCGAGAACAGCTACGGCGTGCCGGCTTTCAACATCAACAATATGGAACAGGGCCTGGCGATCATGGAGGCGGCGGCCGCCTGTGACGCACCCGTCATCCTCCAGGCATCGCGCGGCGCGCGCTCCTATGCCGGTGACATCATGCTGTCGAAGATGATGGACGCGCTTGCCGAGATGTATCCGCACATCCCGCTTTGCGTGCATCAGGACCACGGCAATGACGAGGCCACCTGCCTGTCGGCGATCCGCCATGGCTTCACCTCGGTGATGATGGACGGTTCGCTCGAAGCCGACGCCAAGACCCCTGCCGATTACGACTACAACGTCGCCATCACCGCACGGGTGGCCAAAATGGCCCATGCCGTCGGCGCTTCGGTCGAAGGCGAGCTTGGCGTGCTCGGCTCGCTGGAGACGGGCCAGGGCGAGGCCGAGGACGGCCATGGCGCGGAAGGCACGCTCAGCCACGACCAGTTGCTGACCGATCCCGACCAGGCCGTCGATTTCGTCGCGGCAACCGAGGTCGACGCGCTGGCGATCGCCTGCGGAACCTCGCACGGCGCCTACAAGTTCACGCGCAAGCCCGATGGCGACATCCTGGCCATGCATGTCATCGAGGCGATCCACGCCAAGCTGCCCGGCACCCATCTGGTCATGCACGGCTCCTCCTCGGTGCCGCAGGAATTGCAGGACGTGATCAACAAATATGGCGGCCAGATGCCCCAGACCTATGGCGTGCCGGTGGAAGAGATCGAGCGCGGCATCCGCCACGGCGTGCGCAAGGTCAATATCGACACCGACTGCCGCATGGCGATCACCGGTCAGTTTCGCAAGATCGCGGCCGAGAACCCGACCGAATTCGACCCGCGCAAATTCCTGAAGCCCTCGATGGACGCGATGCGCACGCTGTGCCGCGACCGCTTCGAGCGCTTCGGCACCGCCGGCAACGCCTCCAAAATCAGGGTGATTTCGATGGACGACATGGCCAAGCGCTATGCCGCCGGCAAGCTCGCCCCCCAGATCGCAACCGCCAGGGCCGCCTGACGACCGGACGACCCCGAAAACCGAAAGGAAAACTGCCATGGCTAGCAAGTCCCAGACCGTGACCGGAGCTGATCGCTACAGATCAGGTGTCATGGAATACAAGAAGATGGGCTATTGGGAGCCCGACTACGAACCAAAGGACACCGACATCATCGCGGTCTTCCGCATCACGCCCCAGGACGGCGTGGACCCGATCGAGGCAGCCGCCGCCGTCGCCGGCGAATCCTCGACCGCAACCTGGACCGTGGTCTGGACGGATCGGCTGACGGCAAAGGAGAAGTACCGGGCGAAAGCCTATCGCGTCGACCAGGTGCCCAATGCGCCGGACCAGTATTTCGCCTATATCGCCTATGATCTCGACCTGTTCGAGCCCGGCTCGATCGCCAACCTGACAGCCTCGATCATCGGCAACGTGTTCGGCTTCAAGCCGCTGAAGGCGCTCCGCCTGGAAGACATGCGCCTGCCGGTCGCCTATGTGAAGACCTTCCAGGGGCCTGCCACCGGCATCGTGGTCGAGCGCGAGCGCCTCGACAAGTTCGGCCGTCCGCTGCTCGGCGCCACCGTCAAGCCAAAGCTCGGCCTTTCCGGGCGCAATTACGGCCGCGTCGTCTACGAGGCGCTGAAGGGCGGCCTCGACTTCACCAAGGACGACGAGAACATCAACTCACAGCCCTTCATGCATTGGCGCGAACGCTTCCTCTACTGCATGGAGGCGGTCAACAAGGCGCAGGCCGAGACCGGCGAGATCAAGGGAACCTATCTCAACGTCACCGCCGCGACGATGGAAGATATGTATGAGCGCGCCGAATTCGCCAGGGACCTCGGCTCAAACATCGTCATGATCGACCTGGTCATCGGCTACACGGCCATCCAGTCCATGTCGAAATGGGCACGCAGGAACGACATGATCCTGCACCTGCATCGTGCCGGCCATTCGACCTATACGCGCCAGAAGAACCACGGCGTCTCCTTCCGCGTCATCGCCAAGTGGATGCGCCTTGCCGGCGTCGACCATATCCATGCCGGCACCGTGGTGGGCAAGCTGGAAGGCGATCCGGCCACGACCAAAGGCTATTACGACATCTGCCGCGAAGACTATAACCCGATGCAGTTGGAAAACGGCATCTTCTTCGACCAGAATTGGGCCTCGCTCAACAAGATGATGCCGGTCGCCTCGGGCGGCATCCATGCCGGCCAGATGCACCAGCTTCTCCACCTGCTCGGCGAGGATACCGTGCTGCAATTCGGCGGCGGCACGATCGGCCACCCGATGGGCATCGCGGCCGGCGCCACCGCCAACCGCGTCGCGCTCGAGGCGATGGTGCTCGCCCGCAACGAAGGCCGCGACTACGTGAAGGAAGGACCGGAAATCCTCGAACAGGCCGCGAAGTCCTGCCTGCCGCTGAAGCAGGCGCTCGAAGTCTGGAAGGACGTCACCTTCAACTACGCCTCGACCGACTCGCCCGACTTCGTGCCTGTCGCGACGGCGGCGGAATAGAGGCCGCCTGTTACCCTCCCCCTTGTGGGGAGGGTCGACCACGCAGCGGTCGGGGCGGGGGTTACCATGTGAGCCGAATTACCCCCACCTCGTCTCCTGAATTTCGCTGCGCTCAATTCATTCGCCGACCCTCCCCACAAGGGGGAGGGTAAATCGGCGCCACCGATAGGAGCCAATTCCAATGCGCATCACCCAAGGAGCCTTTTCCTTCCTGCCGGACCTGACCGACGACCAGATCAGGGCACAGGTCCAATACTGCATCGACAACGACTGGGCCGTCAGCCTGGAGTTCACCGACGACCCGCATCCGCGCAACACCTATTGGGACATGTGGGGCCACCCGATGTTCGACAATCCGGACGCGGCCGCCCTGATGCTGGAACTGAAAGAGTGCCGCAAGGCCTATGGCGACCGCTATATCCGCGTCGTCGCCTTCGACGCCGGCCATGGCTGGGAGTCGGTCAAGCTGTCCTTCATCGTCAACCGGCCGGCCGATGAGCCCGGCTACCGGCTGGAGCGGCAGGAGGCGGCAGGTCGCAACATCCGCTACACGACCAAGCCCTACGCCGCCGACCGCCCGGCCGGCAACAGATACGCCTGAGGTTGCTTACCCTCCCCCTCGGGGGGAGGGTCGACCGCGCAGCGGGCGGGGTGGGGGGTGAGTTCGTGAATGGAAGTACCCCCGCCCCGTCTCCTGAATCTCGCTGCGCTCAATTCATTCGCCGACCCTCCCCACAAGGGGAAGGGTAAGGCCGTGCCTTCGGGCACAACACCTCCACCAGGAGCCCGCAATGTCCGCAACCGCAACAGCCGAACCTGATACCCCGATCGCCGAGACCCCCACGGCAATCGATCTGCGCGAGGAGTTTGAAAGCTCAGGCGTAAAGGACGTCCTTGCGGAGCTTGATCGCGATCTGGTGGGCCTGGCACCGGTCAAGAAGCGCATCCGCGAAACGGCTGCCCTGCTTCTGGTCGAGCGCGCCCGCAAGCGCATGGGCCTCGCCCACGAAACGCCGACGCTGCATATGAGCTTCACCGGCAATCCGGGCACCGGCAAGACCACGGTTGCCATGCGCATGGCCGACCTGCTGCACCGGCTCGGCTATATCCGCAAGGGCCACCTGGTATCAGTCACGCGCGACGATCTCGTCGGCCAGTATATCGGCCACACCGCGCCCAAGACCAAGGAGATCCTGAAGCGCGCGATGGGCGGCGTGCTGTTCATCGACGAGGCCTATTACCTCTATCGGCCGGAAAACGAGCGCGACTACGGTCAGGAAGCGATCGAGATCCTGCTCCAGGTCATGGAAAACCAGCGCGACGACCTCGTCGTCATCCTAGCCGGCTACACGCAACGCATGGACCGCTTCTTCGAAAGCAATCCGGGTTTCCGCTCGCGCATCGCCCATCACATCGACTTCCCCGACTATGCGGATGAGGAATTGCTGCAGATCGCGACCAAGATGCTCGAGCACCAGAACTACAAGCTCGACAAGGCGGCGGTGGCGGCGCTTACCGATTATATCGCCAAGCGGCGCGCCCAGCCGCATTTCGCCAACGCCCGCTCGATCCGCAACGCTCTCGACCGCGCCAGGCTGCGCCAGGCCAATCGCCTGTTCGAGACATCAAAAGGACCCTTGAACGCCGATGCCCTATCGACAATCTCGGCTGCGGACATTACGGCAAGCCGGGTATTTTCGATGCCCTCCAGGGAAGGGTAGAGCAATTCCGGCAGAACCGCGCAGCGGTTTTGCGTAAAACGAACAGATGGATCGCTCCTGCTTATCGAAAAGCGGAAACGATCCGAGGAGCCGTCACGATGACGAACAAGACCATCATTGCCCCATCGGTGCTTTCCGCCGATTTCTCGCGGCTGGGCGACGAAGTCGAATCCGTGGTGCGGGCCGGCGCGGACTGGATCCATCTCGACGTCATGGACGGCCATTTCGTGCCCAACATCACCTTCGGCCCGCCGGTCATCAAGGCGATCCGCGACCGCACCGACAAGGTCTTCGACTGCCATCTGATGATCGCGCCTGCCGATCCCTACCTCGCCGCCTTCGCCGATGCCGGTTGCGATATCATCACCGTTCACGCCGAGGCCGGCCCGCATCTCGACCGCTCGCTTCAGGCCATCAGGAATCTCGGCAAGAAGGCGGGCGTCTCGCTCAATCCCTCGACGCCCGAAAGCGTCATCGAATATGTGCTCGACCGGCTCGACCTGGTGCTTTTGATGACGGTCAATCCGGGCTTCGGCGGCCAGGCCTTCATTCCCGCCGTGGTGGAAAAGGTGAAGCGCGTGAAGGCGCTGATCGGCGACCGGCCGATCGACATCGAGATCGACGGCGGCGTCACGCCCGAGACAGCGCCCCTGGTCACCGCCGCCGGCGCGAATGTGCTGGTTGCGGGCTCCGCCGTATTCAAGGGCGGTACCGAGGCGGCCTATCACACCAACATCGCCGCCATTCGAGCAGCAGCCGACGGAGCGGTTTCCAAAGCCGCCTGGCCGGCAAGACCCACCCCCAGGAAGCGCACCATGGCCGCAATTCCTCCAGTCTGCGATTTCGGATGGCCGGCGGTGGAC
The DNA here is from genome assembly GCA_049646905.1 of Pseudaminobacter sp. Lineage (GTDB taxonomy): Bacteria > Pseudomonadota > Alphaproteobacteria > Rhizobiales > Rhizobiaceae > Pseudaminobacter. The sequence goes on from JBARWP010000234.1 coordinate 5,708, forward strand.
GCCACCCTGCCCGGCATCGACGGCAACAGCCATTCCCTGTTCGACCTTGCCGGGCCGAACGGCCTTGTCGTCGCCTTCATCTGCAACCACTGCCCCTATGTGAAGTCGGTCATCGGCCGCATCGTGCGCGACGCGAACGACCTGAAGGCCGAGGGGGTCGGCTTCGTGGCGATCAATTCCAACGACGCCGAGGCCTATCCGGAAGACTCCTTCGACAAGATGAAGCTGTTTGCCGCCGCGCATCAGTTCCCCTTCCCCTATCTTCACGATGAGGACCAGTCCGTTGCACGCGCCTACGGCGCGGCCTGCACGCCGGATTTCTTCGGCTTCAACGGGGAACTCACGCTGCAATATCGCGGCCGGCTCGACGCCTCGCGCAAGGAAACCGACGTCCCCGGCCTCCGCCGCGATCTCTACGAGGCGATGAAGCACGTCGCCCGCACCGGCAACGGCCCCGTCGACCAGATAGCCTCGATCGGCTGTTCCATCAAATGGAAGGAGAGCGCATGAGCACCGAAACCAACGAGCCCATGCGCTTGCCGCGCGCCATCCTGTTCGATCTCGACGGAACCCTGGTCGACTCCGCGCCGGATATCGCTGCGGCGGTCAACGAGCTCCTGGCCGATCGTGGTCTGCCGGTGCACTCGCTGGCGCAGGTGAAGTCGATGATCGGCAACGGGGTGAAGAAACTGGTGGAGCGGGCCTTCGCGGCTTCCGCAAGGCCGTTGACGAAGCTCGAACTGGACGACGCGACTTCCGAGATGATGGCCATCTACCGCAACCGCCTGACCAAGCTGACCACATTGATGCCCGGCGCGCAGGAAGCGATTGCACAGCTTCACGTCTCCGGCTTCGCGCTCGGTGTCGTCACCAACAAGCCACAGGTCGCGACGCGCCAGATCCTGCTGCATTTCGGCCTCGCCGACAGGTTCGGCGCCATCGTCGGCGGCGATGCGGTGAGCCATATGAAGCCGGCCCCGGACGCGCTGCTGCTGGCTCTCGAAAGCCTGCAGGTCAAGCCGGAAGAGGCGCTGATGGTCGGCGACAGCGTGACCGACTTCGAGGCCGCCCGCGCAGCCGGAATGCCCGTCGCGCTGATACGCGGCGGCTACAGCAAGGTGGCGATCGACGACCTGGGCGCAGACCTTGTGTGCGACAGCCTCGTAGACTTGCCCGGCTCGCTGCGCCGGCAACGCGACGCAGCCTGAATATAGCGAAGCCAAACGCAACGGGCGCCGCGCATCCAGCCAGATGCCCGGCGCCCAACTCGTTGTTGGCGACCCGGCCATTCCGAAATCCGGGCCCCGGTTTTCGGCCCGATAGCTCGGCGCCCAGACCGCCTTCGATTGCGACCAAAACACTTTGCCGCCAAGTGGACTCACTTGGCGGTGCACGAATGCGGCAAGCCGAACAGATAGAGCGGCAGCCCGATTTATCCGGGCGTCCGCCGCTCGGTTACTCCGAGAACTGCTTCAGATAGGCGATGACATTGGCGATCTCGTCGTCCTTCTTCAGGCCGGCGAACGCCATCTTGGTACCCTTGACCATGGCCTTCGGACTGTGGAGATATTCGGCGAGGGTCTCCTCGGTCCAGACCAGCCCGCCCTCGCCTGCCTTCACCATCGCCGGGGAGAACTTGTAGCCTTCATGGGTGCCGGCGGTCTTGCCCATGACGCCCTTGAGCGATGGACCCACCTTGTTGGTATCGTCTTCCGCCGTGTGGCAGGCCTTGCATCTTGCAAAGACCTTCTCGCCCGCGGCGGCATCCTGCGCCTGGGATTGGCCGGTGGCCAGAAACGCAACGGAGATGGCAGCTAGAAATACGGTAGAGCGCATGGTTTCCTCATCAAATGCCAGGGTGCCCTGAACAACGGGTATGAGACCGTTCCCGCTGCTTTCGGTTCTGCTTGCGGGAGCCCTTATTGTCAGGCCATCTGCGGCGAAGTTAGGACGCCGCGTGAAGGCAAGCTAGGTCCAGCCACGCCGAAGTCAATCATACCAAGGTGCAGATGGGTCGTTACGACGCGGATTGCGGGGCCTGTCATTGACGCGATTGGAGCGAACGCGTAGCCTCGAAGGCTCTTTCCGGCGGCACCCCGGAAAATGAATGCAGGCTTGCCACATTCCGTGCGCTCGTGTCCCACATTGATCGCAACGAAAGGTGCTGAACATGCTTATGATCGACCTTGTCTTGACCGTCTGCCTGGCCTCGAACCCGGGCCAGTGCCGGGACGAGCATCTTTATTTCGAAAGCCGGGGCTCGCTCACCCAATGCATATTCCTGGCGCCCGGTGAAATCGCAAAATGGTCGATGGAGCATCCGAAGCACAAGGTCACGCGCTGGAAATGCGCATATCCTGACCAGGGTCGCACCATCTGACCGTCGCTGACGTGTCTCGCTTCCTATCGTCATAGGGCGGAGGGGCCATGATCTTTTCCAGGCGCAGTGTCCTCCGATTGGCTGGATTTGGGGCCGCGGCAACCCTTGCTGCCTCCACGCCAGGCCTGGCTGCCGACAAGGTCCGGGTCGGTGTGTTGAAGTTCGGCACCGTAAGCTGGGAACTGGACACGCTGAAGCATCACCGCCTCGATGCCGCCAACGGCATGGACCTGGAGGTCATCTATTTCGCCGGCGAGGACGCAACGAATGTGGCCATGCTTGCCGGAGCGATAGACGTCATCGTTTCGGACTGGATCTGGGTGTCGCAGCAGCGCTCCGCCGGCAGCGACGTCACGCTGGTTCCGTTCTCTTCGGCGGTAGGCGCCATCATGGTGAAGGATGCCTCCCCGATCACATCCCTGACCGACCTCAAAGCGCGCAAGATCGGCGTCACCGGTGGCCCGCTCGACAAGAGCTGGCTTCTCATCCAGGCACTGGCCAAACGCGACCACGGTCTCGACCTGACGGCCGAAAACGAGATCGTCTTCGGCGCACCGCCCTTGCTGTCCGAGAAGGCGATGGAGGGCGAACTCGATGCCGTTCTCAATTTCTGGCACTTTTGCGCGCGCCTCGAAGCCAACGGCTTCCGCCGCCTGTTCGGCGCCGACGATGCGGCGCGATTGCTCGGCGCGACCGGGCCGGTATCGGCACTGGGCTATGTCTTCCACGATGAATGGGCGCGCAAGAACCCGGCTGCCGCAAGCGGTCTGGTCGAGGCATCGCGGGCCGCCAAGCACATTCTCGCGACCTCCGACGACGAATGGCTGCGCCTGAAACCGCTGATCCGCGCCGAGGGCGAGGAACTTGAAAAGCTGCGCGACCGCTATCGCGAGGGGATTCCCAGACGGCCGATTGCCGAGGAACAGGCCGACGCCGCCACGCTGTACCGGGTGCTGGCCGCGATCGGCGGGGAGAAGCTTGTCGGCAACGCCCCTGAAATGGCGCCGGGCACCTTCTGGTCGGAACTGGTGGAATGAGCGGAGACGCGCCCGGCGAGCAGGAGCATGCCGGCCGAGGCGCCGCACCCGGCCCGTTACGCCGTGCCCTGATGCCAGGCGTGACCATCGCGGCCTCGCTTCTCGTCTTGTATCTTTCATGGAGTATCACAGCTGCCGCCTGGCCCAGCCGTGCCTTTCCGCCACCCGACCGGGTCTGGCAGGTCGTCCTCAACGAGGCCGCCAGCGGCGAACTAGCCTATCATCTCGGCGCGACCCTTGCCCGCGTGACGGCTTCCTTCATTTTGGCAATGGCCATCGGATCCGCCGTCGGCATCCTGCTCGGCATCAGCAGGCGCGCCGATGAGTTCTTCAGTGCCTGGGTCATCCTCTTCCTCAACATCCCGGCACTGGTCATCATCGTTCTTGCCTATATCTGGTTCGGCCTCAACGAGGTTGCAGCCATAGGCGCGGTGGCGGTCAACAAGATCCCCAATGTCGTCGTCACCATGCGGGAAGGCGCAAGGGCGCTCGACCGGCGATATGGCGAGATGGCCTTCGTCTACCGCTTCAGCCTGCTCGACCGCATCCGCCACGTCATCCTGCCGCAACTGCAGCCCTACTTTGCCGCTGCATCCAGGTCGGGCATCGCGCTCATCTGGAAGATCGTCCTGGTCGTGGAATTGCTGGGGCGCTCCAATGGCGTCGGCTTCCAGATCTATCTTTATTTCCAGCTTTTCGATGTCGCCGCGATCCTTGCCTATACGCTTGCCTTCGTGGCGATCATGCTCCTGATCGAACTCCTTCTGGTGCAACCCTTTGAACGACATGCAACCCGTTGGCGCAGCCGCCCCGCTTAAGGTCGACATCGCCGAAAAGACCTTTCGCTCGGCAGAAGGCATCGCGGTAAAGGCGCTGGAAAACCTGTCCTTCGAGGTCAGGCAGGGCGAGTTTGCCTGCCTGCTCGGTCCATCGGGCTGCGGCAAGACCACGACGCTGCGCATCCTGCTTGGCCTCGACCGCGATTTCACCGGCTCGTTCCAGCTTCCCTCGGGCGGCAGCATCGCCGCCGTCTTCCAGGAGCCGACATTGCTGCCGTGGCGCACCCTGGAGCAGAATGTCCGGCTTGCCTTGCCGAAGGCGCGCAGGGCCGCCGATCTGGATTGGCTGTTCAAGGCCCTCGGCCTTTCTTCGGTGCGCTCGCTCTTTCCAGCCGAACTCTCGCTGGGCCTTGCCCGCCGGGCGGCGCTCGCGCGGGCCTTCGCCACCGAACCGGCGGTGCTCTTTCTCGACGAGCCCTTTGTGTCGCTTGACGAGCAGACCGCCGAGCGCCTGCGCTATCTGCTGCTCGAGGTCTGGTCCGCGCGGCCGACAACGGCGCTCATGGTCACCCACAATGTGCGGGAGGCGCTGATGCTGTCGGACCGGATCATCGTGCTTTCGGCACGGCCTGCGCATGTGTTGGGCTATTTCGACGTGAGGCTGCCGCGCCAGAACCGTAACCCGCAGGTCATGAGCGATCTGGCGCGCTCATTCAACCAGAAGTTCCCGGGCGTGATGTGATGGGTTTCGCCACCACCCGAAGAGACATCGTGAAGGGATTTGCCTGTCTCGGCATCGGTGCAACGCTGCCGCTGTGCTGCGGCAGGGCCTGGGCGCAGGCCGATGCCGACACGGCCTTCACCCTGCGCGAGATCGCCGACGGGGTCCATGTGTTCACCGGCGTGCATGAATTGATGAACGAGGCCAATCAGGGCGCGATCTGCAATCTCGGCATCGTCATCGGCAATGATGCGGTGGCCGTCATCGACAGCGGCGGCAGCCTCGTCGAGGCGGATGCTTTCCTTGTCGCCATCCGCGCGGTGACCGCCAAGCCGATCCGGTATCTGATCAACACGCATATGCATCCCGACCACATTTTCGGCAATGCGGTGTTCCGCGATGCCGGCGCAACGATCGTCGGGCACCACAACCTGCCGTGGGCGCTGGCCGCGCGCGAGGAATTCTACCTGCGCAGCTATCGCGACCAGATCGGCGCGAAACTGATGGAGGGCGTCGAGATGATCCCGCCGACAGTCCTGGTCGAGGACCGGCAGGAACTCGACCTCGGCGGCCGTACGCTCGAACTGCGGGCATGGCAGCCCGCCCATACCGACAACGACCTCACCGTGCTCGACCCGGCAACACAGACGCTTTTTGCCGGGGACCTGGTGTTTCTGGAACACCTGCCCACGCTCGACGGCTCGCTGCTCGGCTGGCTCGGCCAGATGGACGAGTTGGCGGCGGTCGAGGCCGCGCACGTCGTGCCGGGGCATGGGCCGGCACCGGCGCCATGGCCGCAGGCGCTGCAGCCTGAGCGGCATTATTTCGAGACATTGGCACGTGACCTGCGCAAGGCGATAAAGGATGGCGTGCCCTTGGCCGAGGCGGTCGGGACGGCCGCATCGAGCGCGAGCGGAGATTGGCTGCTGTTTCACGAATACAATCAACGCAACGCCACCGCGGCCTATGCCGAACTCGAATGGGAATGACGGCTGAGGCGGTTTGCCAATCCGATACCCAGGGACTATGATTTCAACGCCAGGGCGCCACCTATTCACCCGGTGGAGGCGTGAGATGAAAGCTGTTTGGCATGACCGTCGGCCCATGGCCGGCACGGCCGCGAAGGCGCTTGCCGCACTTCTTGTTGCGGCGGGCCTAGGGGGAATGCCGAACCCGGTCTATGCGCAATCGTCGGAAGCGCGCTCCGAAAGAATCTGGAACGAATTGAAGACCGACGTCTTCGAAGACCGCTCAATCCAGTCGGATACCGGCCTGGTACGCATAGAGGCGCCCAAGCGCGCCCAGGACGCGGCCATCGTGCCGGTCGACATCTTCATCGACCCGGCGAAGTTTCCCGGCGGCGTGAAATCCTTGACCCTTATCGTCGACGTCAATCCCTCTCCGGTCGCGGCGACATTCCAGTTCGGCGAGAATTCCGGGGTGACCCATCTGGCGACCCGGTTGCGGGTCGATGACTATTCCTATCTGCGTGCCATCGCCGAGACCGGCAACGGCGAACTGCATATGGCGCAAACCTACGTCAAGGCCTCAGGCGGATGCTCGGCCCCGGCGGTGAAGAACCAGGCCGAGGCGAAAAAGACCCTGGGGCAGATGAAACTGCGCCAGTTCACGCAGGACTCAGGTTCCGGCAAGGCGCAGGAACTGCAGTTGATGATCCGTCACCCCAACAATTCGGGCCTGCAGAAGGATCCGCTGACGCACTATTTCATTCCGCCGCACTTCGTTCACAAGCTGTCGGTTTCGCAGGGGGATCGGCCGATCTTCAGCATGGAAGGCGGCATCTCGATCTCGGAGGATCCGAATTTCCGCTTCGATTACACGTCCGAAGGCAATGGGGAAATCCGCGTCGAGGCCACCGATACCGACGGCAAGATCTTCAGCGACCAGTGGCCGCTGGAGGCTGCCGGACTCTGACCCGTCCGGCGGTCCGGCAAAACGCCGATCTTTCAAAAGCAGCGGACATCGGCCTCCGCCTGCGCACGCTTCAGTTCCGTGGTCGCAGCCTTTGCCGGTGCGCTCTCGCGAAACAGGCCGGCCGCCTCACCCGACATCTGCGCCATCCGCTTGAATGTCTCGGCCCTGACGTAATGTTCGTAGGGAACGATCGATGCGATGACGTCTATGGAGCATGAGCAGCGCTCCAGCATGTCGTGCGTCTCGCCGTTGGATTTCATGCAGCCATAGACATAGTCGGCAAGAGCGGATGTGGGATAGTCGCTCGCGGCGAGGGAGGCCGAACCACCGCTCATGACCAGACCCGCCGCCAGGACAGTTCGCAATTTCGGAAACATGGTGTTGATCCTCCACGGTTCTCAGTTGGTAGCATGAGCACGCTCGGGTCAACCCGTCATATAGGACCAAAGGAGGAAGGGGGCCATCGTATCTGCTACAACCGCTGACTGCCTCGCCCGCGGCAATGGATCAAGGTGTCGCCCGGCTACAATGCACAGGCGTTGTTTCCCCAAGCCTGTCTCAAGGCAGAGTGCCGCATATATGAACGAGTATAATAGTAATCCGGAGCAGAAAAAATAAACTCGAACTCCTATAAAGTTCCCGTGGAAACTATTCTATCAACTCAAGCCAAATTCAGCAGGCATGAACTATACGGTTTGAGAGATACAATCTGCTAAAACTCCATTCATATTGCACTGCAGCATGATGCAAGTTATTTCTGCTTGCTTTGCAAAAAGATATGACATAGCCTTCCCCTGTTTCCGGCTTCAAGGGCGTCACCGTAACTAGGGAGCGGCGATTGCTTTTCGTAGGCCAAGCGAGGTGGGCGGTAACGGTGCCCTCCGCTCGCCTGGCTTAGGTCGTGACACGCTGCCGGAAATACTTCCCAACACATGGATCGCATGGGCGAGCCCTTGGGCTCACCCGAACGCTTCGTGAATGTGAACCCCCGGGAGGATTTAAATGCGTGTACTCAGGAAAACTGCCTATCTTCTGACGACCGCTGCATTCTTGACATGTGGCGCGGCTCTAACCGCGTCGGCCAATGAGGAACTGGCCAAACTAGCAGAAGATGCCAAGAACTGGGCGATGCCGACAGGCGACTATGCCAATACCCGTTTTTCGAAACTGAACCAGATAACCAAGGACAATGTGAAGGATCTGCAGGTCAAGTGGACCTTCTCCACCGGCGTGCTGCGCGGACATGAGGGCGGACCGCTCATCATCGGCGACGTGATGTATGTTCATACGCCGTTCCCCAACATCGTCTATGCGCTCGACCTCAACAATGACGGCAAGATCCTTTGGAAATATGAGCCGAAGCAGGATCCGAACGTCATTCCGATCATGTGCTGCGACACCGTCAACCGCGGCGTCGCCTATGGCGACGGCAAGATCATCCTGAACCAGGCCGACACCACCGTCGTGGCGCTCGACGCCAAGACCGGCCAGGTCGTCTGGTCGGTCAAGAACGGCGACGAGATCGACGGCAGCAAGGGCGAATCCGGAACGGCCGCCCCGATGGTCGTCAAGGACAAGGTGATCGTCGGCGTGTCTGGTGCCGAGTTCGGTGTTCGGGGCTGGACGGCCGCCTACAATCTCAGCGACGGTTCGCTTGCCTGGAAGGCCTATTCCACGGGCCCCGACGACGAGATGCTCGTCGATCCGGAAAATACCACCCATCTCGGCAAGCCGATCGGTGCGGATTCCAGTCTCAACTCCTGGGAAGGCGAGCAATGGAAGACCGGCGGCGGCACGACCTGGGGCTGGTTCTCCTACGATCCGGAACTCAACCTGGTCTATTACGGCACCGGTAACCCCTCCACCTGGAACCCGGTCCAGCGGCCTGGTGACAATCGCTGGTCGATGACGCTCATGGCTCGCGACGCCGACACCGGCATGGCCAAGTGGCTCTACCAGATGACCCCCCATGACGAATGGGACTATGACGGCATCAACGAGAACATCCTCGTCGACGACATGGAGATCAACGGCGCAACGCACAACGTCCTGGTGCATTTCGACCGCAACGGCTTTGCGTACACACTGGATC
>JBARWP010000235.1:0-11636 GCA_049646905.1 Pseudaminobacter sp.
GAACTGCGCCGCATTGCCGCCGCCTTCGGCGCGAGGCCGGAAACCTTGATGGGGCTTTCGGGCCTGGGCGACCTGATCCTTACCTGCTCGTCGGCACAGTCGCGCAATTTCGCCTATGGGCTGGCGCTCGGGCGCGGCGAGGAACTTGCCGGCAGGCCGCTTGCCGAAGGTGTCGCCACCGCTGCCATCGCCGCGCGCGTCGCTACCGAACGCGGCGTCGATGCCCCGATCATCACGGCAGTGGCGCAGATCCTTGCCGGCCACGTCACCATACACGAAGCCGTGTCGGCGCTGATGTCGCGCCCACTGCGCCAGGAAGCCGAATAGACACTCCGCGAAAAAGGAATGAAGTGGCCATGCTGTTTGCATTCATCTGCAAGGACAAACCCGACCATCTCCAGCTTCGGCTCGATGTGCGCCCGGACCATCTCGCCTTCCTCGAGACGCTCAATGCCGAGGGAGCCCTGAAATTCGCCGGGCCCTTCCTCGACGATGCGGGCAAGCCCTGCGGCAGCCTCGTTGTGGTGGAGGCAGCCGACCGGGCCGCTGCCGATGCGATTGCCGCCAGCGACCCCTATGCCAAGGCGGGGCTGTTCCAATCGGTCGAAGTACAGGCCTGGAACTGGGTCATCAACAATCCGGTTAGACCATGATGCCGAAAAGTGTGAAGCGGTTTTCGGACGACATCACGGTCTAACTAATTGATTTTGCCGCATGTGTGCGACGCCAAAGTGATTCCACTTGGCTGCAACATGCTCTAGCTCCTGAGGCAACACGACAATGAAATACTGGCTGTTCAAGTCCGAGCCGTTCAAATTTTCCTTCGACATGCTGAAGGCGGTGGGAAAGAAGGGCGAACAATGGGACGGCGTGCGCAACTACCAGGCGCGCAACAACATGCGCGCCATGCAGATCGGCGACCTCGGCTTCTTCTACCACTCCAACGAGGGGCTGGAAGTGGTCGGCATCGTCGAGGTCTGCGCGCTCGCCCATCACGACACCACCACCGACGACCCGCGCTGGGAATGCGTCGATATCCGCGCCGTGCGCGATATGCCGAACCCTGTCAGCCTGGCCGACTGCAAGGCCAATCCGAAGCTCGCCAATATGTCGCTGGTCACCTCCATGCGGCTTTCGGTGCAGCCGGTGACCGAGGACGAGTGGCGGGAAGTCTGCCGCATGGGCGGTCTCGATCCCGCGCCATAGGCAAGAGAACAGCCAAGAGGTTCGGACGGCTTTTGCTTTCGGCGCCGCCCATGATAGAGGCGGGCCACAATGAGCCGATTTTTTATCCTGCTTGGCGGCGATCTTGCACGCACGCCCCGTGTCGACACCCAATTGAAGGGCAGTCGCGTGATTGCGGCCGATGCGGGCATCGGCCATGCCGTCACGCTTGGGGCCGAGCCGGAACTGTGGATCGGCGACTTCGATTCCATCCCCGACAACCTGCCCGCCAGTTTCGACGCCATCGAGCGGCAGGTGTTTCCGTCGGACAAGGACCAGACGGACGGCGAACTGGCGATTGCCGCTGCCCTTGAACGCGGCGCAAGCTCGCTGGTTCTGGCCGGTGCCTTTGGCGGCGCGCGCGCCGACCATGCCTTCCTGCATCTGGCGCTGGCCATGCGGCTTGCCGAAAGCGGCGTCCCGACGCTCTTGACCAGCGGCGCGCAGGAGGGGCATCCTTTGCTGCCTGGCACGACCGAGTTCGACTACGAGGACGGCACGTTGTTTTCCGTCCTCGGGCTTTCGGCCCTGTCCGGCCTGACCGAGACCGGCGCAAAATGGCCGCTCCATCATGTCGAGGTCGCCTTCGGCTCCTCGCTCACCCTTTCCAACGAGGTAAGGGGCAACCTGCGCATCACGCTCGAAAGCGGCCGCGCAATGCTGCTCGCCCACCCCTATCCACAAGACTGACGACAGAATGGCACCACCGCTTCTCAATCTCGACGGTATCAAGCTGACCTTCGGCGGCACGCCGCTGCTCGACGGCGTCGCTCTTTCGGCTTCAGCGGGCGAGAAGATCGCGCTCGTCGGCCGCAACGGTTCGGGCAAGTCGACCCTGCTCAAGATCGCCGCCGGCCTGGTCGAGCCGCAGGACGGCGAGGTGTTCCGCCAGCCCACCGCGACCATCCGCTACCTGCCGCAAATGCCCGACATGGACGGCTTCGCCACTGTGCGGGCCTATGTCGAGGCCGGGCTGGGACCGGCCGACGACCATTATCGCGCCACCTATCTGATGGAGCATCTCGGCCTGACCGGCGAGGAGAACCCGGACGACCTCTCCGGCGGCGAGGCACGGCGCGCCGCCCTTGCCCGCGTGATGGCGCCGGAACCCGACATATTGCTGCTCGACGAGCCGACCAACCATCTCGACCTCACCGTCATCGAGTGGCTGGAGGAGGAACTGTCGCGCACCCCCTCGGCGCTCATCATGATCTCGCATGACCGGCGCTTTCTGGAACGCGTCTCGCGCACCACCGTCTGGCTCGATCGCGGCCAGACACGCCGGCTCGACAAGGGCTTTGCGCATTTCGAGGAATGGCGCGACACCATCCTGGAGGAGGAAGAGCGCGAACAGCACAAGCTCGGCCGCCAGATCGTGCGCGAGGAGCACTGGCTGCGCTATGGCGTGACGGCGCGGCGCAAGCGCAATATGCGCCGGCTGGGCGAATTGCAGGCGATGCGCCAGCGCTTCCGCAGCCATCGCGGCGCCGAGGGCACCGCTAGTATGGTGGTGAGCGATGCCGCCGATTCCGGCAAGCTGGTGATCGAGGCAAAGAATATCGCAAAGAGCTTCGGCGACCTCGCCGTGGTGAAGGATTTCTCCACGCGCATCCAGCGCGGCGACCGCATCGGCCTGGTCGGGCCGAACGGTGCGGGCAAGACCACGCTCCTGAAGATGCTGACCGGCGAACTGGCGCCCGACACCGGCTCGGTGCGTCTCGGCGCCAATCTCGAAATCGCCACGCTCGACCAGAAGCGCGCCTCCGTCGATCCGCAGGAGACGCTGGCGCATTTCCTGACCGACGGGCGCGGCGACAATCTCGTCATCAACGGCGAGGAGCGCCACGTCGTCTCCTATATGAAGGATTTCCTCTTCAAGCCCGAAATGGCACGCACGCCGGTGCGCGAACTGTCCGGTGGCGAGCGGGCGCGGCTGATCCTGGCGCGGGTGCTGGCGCGGCCTGCCAACCTGCTGGTGCTGGACGAGCCGACCAACGATCTCGACATGGAGACGCTGGAACTGCTGCAGGAACTGGTGGCTGGTTTTGCCGGCACCGTCATCCTCGTCAGCCACGATCGCGACTTTCTCGACCGCACCGTCACCAGCACAATTGCCCCCGATGGCGAGGGACGCTGGATCGAATATGCCGGCGGCTATTCCGACATGCTGGCACAGCGCGGCGGCACCAAGCTTGCCGAGCGCCGCGCAGTGAAAAAGCCGGCGGCCGAGGCACAGCCGGCCGCGAGCGCCGAGGCGAAGGGGCCGGCAAAAAAGCTCTCCTTCAAGCAGAAATTCGCGCTGGAGAATTTGCCGGGCAAGATGGCGGCGGTGTCGGCCGCCATCTCCGACCTCGAAAACAATATCGCCGACCCGGCCTTCTATGAACGCGACCCCAAGGGCTTCCAGAAGACCATCGCCGCACTCGACAAGGAGCGTCAGACGCTAGCGGCCCTGGAGGAGGAATGGCTGGAACTGGAAATGCTGCGCGAAGAGTTGGAAGGATGAGAAGCGCAAAACTGGCGCCTTGAGAGGTCAGTCTGGCGTGGCGACAGAGAACCATGGCCTTATTCAGGGAAAGCCCCCTCACCGGTCTGCTCACGCAAACCACCTCCCCCATTCCATGTGGCGAGGAACCCAAGTCCTGCGAAGGCTGCGAGAGGGAAACCCGCCTCACTCCGCGAGATGGCGGAAGGCGGCGACGACCTGGTCATAGACCTGCCGCTTGAACGGCACGATCAGTTCCGGCAGCGTGCGCATCGGCTTCCACGCCCACTGGTCGAATTCGGGCTCATGGCCACCGGGCGGCGGGTTGATGGCGATTTCGCTTTCGTCGCCCTCGAAGCGGAAGGCGAACCATTTCTGCGTCTGGCCGCGATATCTGCCCTTGAAGGCGATGCCGACCTTGTCGGCCGGCAGGTCGTACCGGATCCAGCCCGGGACCTCTGCAAGCAGAGTGACGCTGCGGATGCCGGTCTCCTCGTACAGTTCGCGTAGGGCCGCCGGCAGCGGGTCCTCACCCTTGTCGATGCCGCCCTGCGGCATCTGCCAGAGCCGGTCGGTGCCGGCCATTTCGCTATCGGTCTCGGCGATGCGATGGCCCGCCCAGACCAGGCCGGCCGCATTCAGCACCATGATGCCGACGCAGGGGCGATAGGGAAGGCTCTCGGGATCGATCAGTTTGGCCATCTGACAAATTCAACCTCGTTCCGGATCGGTAACGACCGCCGACACCGGAACGATCTCGATACCGCGTTTCCTGACCTCACTCGCCCATGCGGCGACCGCATCCACGGTGACGTCGAAGGCCGAGCCGGTGCCGATGGCAAAGCCCTTGGCGCGCGCCGTCCGCTCCAGCTCGTCGAGCTTGTCGAGAATGGCGCCGCGCTCGCGGGTCTGGTCGATCACCGTATCGCCGACGGCAAAAGGCACGGCACTTTCCAGTGCCAGTTCGGGCGCCGCGCTGCGGGCCGAAGAACCGTCATCGAGATAAAGCAGCCCGCGTCGGCCAAGCTCGGACATGACCGGCCGCATCGCTTCGGCATCGGCAGCAAAGCGCGCACCCATATAGTTCATCACGCCGGTATAGTTGGTGGTGCGCGACAGCGTCCAGTGCAGATTTTCCAGGTTCTTGTCCGCCGATGCGGCAACCGTCAGCGTGTTGCGACCGGGATTGACATTGGGATAGTCGAACGGCTCCAGCGGCAGTTGCATGATGATCTCATGGCCCTCGCGCCGGCTCTCCTGCATCCAGCGGCCGATGCTGTTGCCCTGCGGGGCAAAGGCGAGTGTGATTTCGGGCGGTAATTTCTGGATGGCTCTCTGGGTGCCGGTCTGCGACACGCCGAGCCCGCCGATCACGATGGCGATACGGGCACCGCGCGCACCGGACCATGGCCGCGCATAGACATCGACAGGCCGCCTGCCATCGGCCGCGCGCACGGGCAGTGGGCCGCTGGCCCCTTCCTCTATCAGCGCCTTGTCCGGCAGGTGGGCGACCCGCAGGTTCTGGCCGATCGCGGACGGGTCACGGATCACCACGACGCCGCTTGCCGACGCATCGGGCGGGTTGACATGGATGATCGAAGGCCCGTCCGACGGTGTGGCGGCAGCAGGTTGCGGTGTAGCAGCCGCATCGACGCTTTTCGCCACAGGCGCGGATGCTTGTGGCGTGGTGACGGCAATCGCAGCGGGAGTCCGGAACGGCTGCTCGCGCAGCGAGATGGCCGTGGAAACGGCGACGATCACCAAAGCGGCCACGGCAACCGCGACCGTTTCAAGGCGCAGGGACAGGCCGATCCGCTCGCGCAACGGTGCCCTGTGGCCCCCCTGGCCCAGCGGGCGATCGATGTCCTTCTGCTCCGGCGCCACGCCCCACCCTTTGCCTGCAATATCAGAGCATCCTTGGCAAAGGACGCTCCAAACCCTTCACTCGAGGCACGATCTCGAGCCCGCTTCAGGATCGTGCTTTGCTTTCAGGCAAATTCTGCTGGTTCCGGCCAGAGGCGACGCATGCTTCGGCATACGCCGCGCTCACTGGCTGATGACCCGGAGATACGCCCACCCAGTGCGCATACTTACTGGTTCATCACCGCCTTTTCAGGATTGGGCGGGAAGGCAGGGTCGGTCTTGGTGCCGCGCAACAGATCCAGCGCATAGTTGAGCTGGATGTCATCCTTGGCCTCCGGCGGCACATAGGCCACCGAACCGGAGCCCTGGTCGCTCTCCTCGGCACCCTTGATGTGGCCCTTGAGGTCGGACTCGCCGCGCGTCAGGTCACGGCCCTTCAGTTCATCCGGCAGCGGCTGCTCCACCTTGATGTCGGGGGTGATGCCCTTGCCCTGGATCGACTTGCCGGCCGGCGTGTAATAGAGCGCCGTCGTCAGCCGCAGCGCGCCGTTTTCCGCAAGCGGGATGATGGTCTGCACGGATCCCTTGCCGAAGGACTGGGTGCCGAGCACGGTCGCGCGGCGATGATCCTGCAACGCACCGGCCACGATCTCGGAGGCCGAGGCCGAACCGCCATTGACCAGCACGATCACCGGCTTGCCGTCGGTCAGGTCACCCGGCCGCGAATCGAAGCGGGTGATGTCCTTGGGATCGCGGCCGCGGGTCGAGACGATCTCGCCACGGTCGAGGAAGGCGTCGGAGACGCTCACCGCCTGGTCGAGCAGGCCACCGGGGTTGAGCCGCAGGTCGAGGACGTAGCCCTTGAGGTTGTCGGCCGGAATATCCTTCTTGATCTGCGTGATCGCAGTCTGGAGATCGTCGAAGGTCTTTTCGGTAAACGAGGTCACCTTCATGTAGCCGACATCGTTCTCGACGCGGAACTTAACCGCCTTGACCTTGATGATGTCGCGCACCACCGTGATCTCGAGGGGCTTGTCGGCGCCCTCACGCAGGATCGTCAGCTTGATTGGCGTATTGACGAGGCCGCGCATCTTCTCGACGGCGTCATTGAGCGTCATGCCGCGCACTTCCTCGCCGTCGATCTTGGCGATGAAATCGCCGGCCAGCACGCCGGCGCGCGAGGCTGGCGTATCGTCGATCGGGGTGATGACCTTGACCAGCTCGTTTTCCATCGTGACTTCGATGCCGAGCCCGCCGAACTCGCCCTTGGTCTGGACGCGCATGTCCTTGGCGGCTTCGGGGTTCATGTAGGAGGAATGCGGATCGAGCGAGGTCAGCATGCCATTGATGGCGCTTTCGACCAGCGACTTCTCATCCGGCGGTGTGACATATTGGCCGCGCACGCGCTCGAAAATATCGCCGAAGATCGCCAGTTGGCGGTAGGTTTCGGAGCCTGCCGCATTGGCCGTCGAGCTAGGGGCGCCATAGACGAGCGACATGGCCGATGCACCCATGAGCGCGCCTGCAAACAGAAGCGACAATTTACGTACCATTTCCTGCCCTTCCAGAGCGACGCTCCGCCCACCACGGGGTCGGATCGACGGGTTTTCCATCTTTGCGGAACTCCACATAGAGTTCCGGACCGGTATTTCCATTTGACGAGGCCGCAGCACTTGCCACCCTCGCCTCCCCCATCGCGCCGACCGGCTCACCTGCGAGAACAGACTGGCCAAGCGTGACGCTGATTCTGCTCATTCCCGCCAACACCACATGATAACCGTCGCCGGCGTTCAGGATCAAGAGTTGTCCATAAGAACGGAATGGCCCCGCATAGAGTACCGTCCCGTCGGCGGGCGCGGTGACGATGGCGCCCGATTGTGTCGCAACCATGTCGCCGAACATCACGCCGCCGTTATCGTCCCGGCTGCCGAAGCGGCGCTTGATGCGCCCGGTGACCGGCAAGGCGAGTTGCCCGCGCAGCGCCGAAAAGGGCGCACTGGCGACCAGCCCATTGGCCTCCGGCGGCGCTGAACGCTCCGCTTCACGGGCAAGCCGCTTCTCTTCGGCACGCCTGGCGGCTTCAGCCTCCTTGCGGCTTTTTTCGGCCTGCTTTTCTAGCGAGGCGATGAGTTCCTTCAGGCTGCCGGCACGCTCGGCGAGTTCCTGAGATTTCGCGCGCTCGGCCTCCATCTCGGCCTCGGCCTTTTCCTGCAGGCTCTGCTTTTCCTCCAGAAGCATGGCCAGCCGCTGTTTTTCGGCCAGTTGATCACGTACGGAGGCCGAAAGCCGTTCACGCTCCGCCAGGATCGATGCCGAAAGCCGGTTCATCTCCCTCATGTCGGCCATCAGGATTTCGGTTTCCTCGCGCAGTTCTGGCACCACCGCGCCAAGCAGGATGGCACTGCGCACCGAAGACAGGGCATCCTCCGGCTTGACCAGGATCGCCGGCGGGGGATTGAGGCCCATGCGCTGCAAGGCACCCAGCACCTCGGCGAGCACGCCCCGGCGCTCGGCAAGCGAAATGCGTATGCCTTCCTGTTCTTCCTTCATCCCCTCGAGCTTGCCGGTAATGTCCTCGATATCCTGGCTGAGCTTCTTTTCGGTCTTGGCCGACTGGATGAGCGCTGCCGTAAGTGTTGCGTGATCCTTCCTGACCTTGGCGATATCGGCCGAAAGCTGCTCCAGCCGATCGGCCGAAAGCGTCATGTCGCGCAGCACGCTTTCATATTCGGCCTGGCGCGCGGCTTGGTCGGCCACGATCGCATCGACATCCTGCGCGCCCGCGAGGCCCGGCCACAATGCAAGCAAAGCCGCGACCAGCAGGGTGCGACCTGCCGGCAAAAAGCTCGCTGTGCGAATATGGGTTCCAGGCATTTTAGCGGGGTCGCATGTTTCGGTTCGACCTTAGCGGTTTGTTCGTTAACGAACCATCAACCATTACAGGGTGGTAGCCTTGTGGCGTTGCCAATCGCCGTTCAGGCCCGGTGATAGGGGTGGCCAGACAATATGGTGGTGGCCCGGTAGAGTTGTTCGGCCAGCATGATGCGCACCAGCTGATGCGGCCATGTCAGCGCCCCGAAGGACAGCATCAGCGCGGCGTTTTCGCGCAGGCTGGCATCGTGGCCGTCGGCACCGCCTATGGCAATGACCAGCTGGCGCTTGCCATCGTCACGCAAGGCTCCGAGTCTTGCTGCAAACTCCTGGGACGACAGGTTCCTACCGCGCTCGTCGAGCAGGATCAGGGTGGCACCGCCGGCAAGCAGCGTGCGCAGCCGCTCGGCTTCCTCGCGCTTGCGCTCGGGCGCGGGCTGGGCGCGGCTTTCAGGCGTTTCCAGAACACCTGCAAATTCCAAACCGATCGCCGGGCCGCTTTTGGCGAAGCGATCGAGATAGCGCTCGACCAATTCCTTGTCGGGGCCGGCCTTCATCCGGCCCACGGCATGAATGGCAATCTTCATCCAGTCCCAACTCTTTGCCGGCGCACGATCCCGTTTCGGATCGTGCTTCCAGGGCCGATCAGACGCCGATCGATACGCGCCAATAAGCGGAAATTATGGTCAACTCCCGCCCAAAACGCATCAATGGACCGTTTCCTGCCCCAGATCCGGTGCCTGCCACATCTTTTCGAGATTGTAGAAGTCGCGGACTTCCGGGCGGAAGATATGGATGATGATATCGCCTGAATCGATCAGCACCCAATCGGCCGATGCCAGCCCCTCGACGCGGGCATTGCCGAAGCCGGCATCCTTGAGCGCCTTGAGGAGATGATCGGCCACCGCAGCGACATGACGGTGCGACCGGCCCGATGCGATCACCATGTGATCGGCAAGGGTCGATTTCCCGTAAAGATCGATGGAGACGATGTTTTCGGCCTTGGAGTCTTCCAGACTGGCAAGGACT
Source organism: Pseudaminobacter sp. (assembly GCA_049646905.1). Classification (GTDB taxonomy): domain Bacteria; phylum Pseudomonadota; class Alphaproteobacteria; order Rhizobiales; family Rhizobiaceae; genus Pseudaminobacter. Next base: position 9,473 of record JBARWP010000235.1, read on the forward strand.
GTCGTGATGGCACGGGACACGGAGTCGTTTCCGCTCATCCCGGCCGGCGAAGGCACGATATTGGCCTTCTTCCGAAGTGCTGTTCTCAGTGTCTTTCCTTCCGAAACAAGAACAACGAATATCCCCGCATTATTGCGAAGATAGACAATAGATAGGCAGAGTCGCGTTGCAGTTTCAAGACATCGCCGGTCACGTTTGTTTCAGGCAATGCCATCGCGGATGGCCGTGGACGACAGCGACGAACGCGGGCCGTGGATGAATGTCCAGGCCGGCGCCTTCATGCGGGCTAGCCGCGGTGCATCGATCTCGTCGATCCGGGCATGATCGAAGGTCTTGGCCATGACCGAGGAGAGGAAGGCCAGCGTGGCACCGGGGCGGTCGATGACCGCGATGGGAAATGTCAGCGCGATCTGCCGCCAGCGCTGCCAGCGATGGAAGTCGCGCAGGCTGTCCGCCCCCATGATCCAGACGAAATCGACGCCAGGATTGCGGCTTTTGACCAGAGCCAGCGTGTCGGCGGTATAGCGGATCCTGTGCGCGGCCTCGAACGCGGTCACCTTGATCCGCGGGTCGCGCGCGGTCTGCTCCGAACGCCGGATGCGCTCGGCCAAGGGGGCGAGGTTGCGGTTGACCTTCAGGGGGTTGCCCGGCGTGACGATCCACCAGAGCTGGTCGAGACGGAGCCGGCGCAGGGCGGTTTCAGCAACCAGCGCATGGCCGGCATGGGGCGGATTGAACGAGCCGCCAAACAGGCCGACCTGCATGCCTTTTTCGACATGCGGCGTGCGCAGGTAGATCGGCGCAACGCTGTTACCCTCCTCCTTGTGGGGAGGGTCGGTCCGCGAAGCGGAGCGGGGTGGGGGCGCTGGCTGGATCAGGTCGGAGGTCGGCAATTGATTTCCACCCCCACCCCGGCTGCCGAATGACGCTTCGCGCCATCCGTTCGCCGACCCACCCCACAAGGGGGAGGGTAAGACGGCCCCACCCTCAAGGCCGCACCTGGCCCGCGCCGCGCACGCGGTATTTGAACGAGGTGAGCTGCTCGACGCCGACGGGCCCGCGCGCATGCATCTTGCCGGTGGCGATGCCGATCTCCGCTCCCATGCCGAACTCGCCGCCATCGGCGAATTGCGTCGAAGCGTTGTGCAGCAGGATCGCCGAATCGATCTCGTTGAAGAAGCGTTCGACCGCCGCCGCATCCTCGGCAATGATCGCCTCGGTGTGGTGCGAGGAATGAGTCTCGATATGATCGATCGCGCCACCGACACCATCGACCACCCGCACCGCGATCACCGCATCCAGATATTCGGTGACCCAGTCCGCATCGGTTGCCGGGCGCGCATCAGGAAACTCCTTCACCACCTCGGCATCGCCGCGGATCTCACAGCCGGCCTTGGCCAAGGCCTCCAGTATGGGAACGAGATGCGTGGCCGCAACCGCGCGGTCGACCAGGAGCGTTTCGGCCGCGCCGCAAATTCCGGTGCGCCGCATCTTGGCGTTGCGCGTTATCTCTACCGCCATGTCAAACTGGGCCGACCTGTCGACATAGACATGACAGATGCCTTCCAGATGCGCGAAGACCGGCACGCGCGCTTCCGTTTGCACGCGCTCGACCAGGCTGCGGCCGCCACGCGGGATGATGACATCGAGATTGCCCGAAAGCCCCTTGAGCATTTCGCCGACGGCGGCACGGTCGGCGGTCGGTACAAGCTGGATCGCATCGCGCGGCAGGCCAGCAACGACCAGGCCTTCGACCAGACAGGCATGGATGGCAGCGGACGAATTGAGCGAATCCGAGCCACCGCGCAGGATGACCGGATTGCCCGCCTTCAAGCAGAGCGCGCCGGCGTCGGCGGTGACATTGGGCCGGCTCTCATAGATGACGCCGATGACACCGAGCGGCGTGCGCACCCGCTCGATATGCAGGCCATTGGGCCGATCCCACACTGCGGTGACCTGGCCGACCGGATCATCAAGATCGGCAATGGCACGGATACCCTCGGCGATGGCATGGATGCGCTTGGGATCGAGCTTCAACCGGTCCAGGAAGGAGGCGCTGAGACCAGCCTCCTCGCCATTCTTCATGTCGATTTCATTGGCTGCGAGGATCGCGCCTTCGTTGCGGACGACGGCCGCGGCCATGGCCAGAAGCGCATCGCATTTG
>JBARWP010000236.1:0-9259 GCA_049646905.1 Pseudaminobacter sp.
GCTTCTCAAAGCTCAAGCAATTCCGCCGCGTCGCAACACGCTTCGAGAAAACCGCAAGGCACTATCTCGCCGTCGTCACCATCGCCGCAACAGTCCTATGGCTCAGATAACTGTCCACACTTCCTAATCGGCGTTGGCGCTGACGCTCACTCCGAGGGTTTTGGGCAGTTCCAGCGGGGCCGCCATGCCTCCTGCGGCTATCAGGGCGAACGGAACGGGCGAGGCGGGTGCGGCCCTGATCTCAAGGCTTACCGGGTCATCTAGGAAGGTGTTGACCGCGGCGATGATCTGCCCCGACAGTTCGGGATTGTTGAGCTGCGCCGTCAGGAACGGCAAGATCGCCTTGGCCTGGTTGGCTATGTCCTCGGGCTTCATGCCCTGTTGTTTGGCAAAATAGTCAAGCACGCGCCCGGTGAGGGAATCGTCATCGAAACGGATGGTGGCGCCGTGGAAGGTCAGTTGCTGCATCAGGCCCAGCATGGCCAGGCCCTGCGCCGAATTGTCGGCTTCGGCCGGTTGGCTGGCCATCTTCTTTTGCAGGTCCTGCAGTGATTGCATGAAAGACGGCGTATAGCCGCCGAAATCGAAGCTGATACCCAGGGTGCCGGCGTCATCGACGGTGATGTCGTTCCGGTTCAACGTCATGCGGCCGTCGGTAGGCTGCCACGAGCCCGCCATCTCCATATTGCCGCTGATCGTCTGGTAACCGAGGCCCTCGATCACCGCCTTGGATGCGGGATCTTCGATTGCGGTGAGGTCGGCGGTAAAGCTTTCGACGGTGCCGGTGAAGTCCATCGGTTTGCCGTCGGCCGGCGGCGTCACTTCTCCGGTCAGGTTAGAAAGCGAAAACAACGGCTTGTCGCCAAGTTTTACCTCGACGCTCTCGAGTTCGGTCGATTCGTAGATCAGAAGCGACTTCAGGGGATCGTTGGTCTCGGCTGCCGGAAGCAGCACGCCGCTGAAGGTCATCGCGCTGACATTGATCGCCAGCTTGTCCTGGTTGAAATGATAGGGTTCGGTGCTGACCGTCCCGATCCGGTAGCCGCCGTCCTCCTCACTGACATCCTCGAAGGTCAGCTTGCCGATCTGGAAGCGGTTTTCCTCGCCCGGCACGCCGAAGGCCGCTCCCTCGATCACCATTTCACCGGCATCGCCGCTGACGCCCGTCCAGGTGACTTCGACGCCTTGCTTGGTCATCAGCGTGCGGAACCGCTCGGCAACCGCATTCGCGTCCTGCGCCAGGGCTGTGTGAAGGGGCGTGGTGATCAGCGCAGTCGAGAAGGCGAAGCTGGCAAGGATGGAGCGGCAAATCGTCATTTGTTGTTCCTGAGTGGCAATTTCTCTTGGAAGCCAAGGGCTTGGCCTGCTTCTTGATAGTCGCAGGACCGGATCGACATTTGGACGACACATTGATCGAAAATGCCGATAAAAGGCAAATGGAAGATTTTTGCAGGCTGGCAAGGGTTCGATTCGACCGATCGCTCTTGCATGATTCGTTTTTCCTTGCCGCGAATCACCCGCTCGGATAGTCCGAGCCCATGGGAAAAGGGCTTTTGCCGCCGGGTGCCGGCGGTGGCGATAACATTGAACCGGTCGATCTGAAGAAGGCGCTGGAAGAGCGCTATCTCGCTTACGCACTGTCGACCATCATGCATCGGGCGCTGCCGGATGTGCGCGACGGGCTGAAGCCGGTGCACCGGCGCATCATGCATGCCATGCGGTTGCTGCGGCTCAATCCGGATCAGGGCTTCGCCAAGTGCGCCCGCATCGTCGGCGAGGTGATGGGCAAGTTCCATCCGCATGGCGACCAGTCCATCTATGACGCGCTGGTGCGGTTGGCGCAGGATTTTGCCGTGCGCTATCCGCTGGTCGACGGGCAGGGCAATTTCGGCAACATCGACGGCGATAATGCCGCGGCCATGCGCTACACCGAAGCGCGCATGACAGAAGTGTCGACCGCGCTGCTCGAGGGCATCACCGAGGATGCGGTCGACTATCGCCCGACCTATAACGAGGAGGACGAGGAGCCGGTCGTCCTGCCGGGCGCCTTTCCCAACCTGCTTGCCAATGGCTCTTCCGGCATTGCCGTGGGCATGGCGACCTCCATTCCGCCGCACAATGCCGCAGAGCTCTGCACCGCGGCCCTCCACCTGATCGAGCATCCCGATGCGCCGGTCGAAGACCTGATGAGCAAGGAGCCCGGCGACGGGCTGGTGCAGGGGCCGGATTTCCCGACCGGCGGCGTCATTATCGACAGCCGTGCTTCGATTCTCGATGCCTACGAGACCGGGCGCAGCAGCTTCCGTGTGCGGGCGCGCTATTCGGTCGAGGACCAGGGCCGTGGCACTTGGCATATCGTGGTCACGGAAATTCCTTATCAGGTGCAGAAGGCACGGCTGATCGAAAAGATCGCCGAACTGCTTGTTGCCCGCAAATTGCCGCTGCTGGAGGATGTGCGCGACGAAAGCGCGGAAGATATCCGTCTGGTTCTGGTGCCCAAGAGCCGCTCGGTCGATCCCGGCCTTTTGATGGAATCGCTGTTCAAGCTGACCGAACTTGAAAGCCGCTTCCCGCTCAACATGAACGTCCTGTCGCGCGGCAAGGTCCCCAACGTCCTGTCGCTGAAGGACGTGCTGTGGGAGTGGCTGGAGCACCGCAAGGAAGTGCTGGTGCGCCGGTCGCGCCATCGCCTGGGCGAGATCGAGAAGCGCCTTGAAATCCTCGGCGGCTATCTCATTGCCTATCTCAATCTGGATGAGGTGATCAGGATCATCCGCGAGGAGGACGAGCCCAAGCAGGTGATGATGGCCCGCTGGTCGCTCACCGACAATCAGGCCGAAGCCATCCTCAATATGCGGCTGCGCGCCCTGCGCAAGCTGGAGGAAATCGAGATCCGCAAGGAGTTCGATGCCCTTAGCGCCGAGAAGGGCGAGATCGAGCAATTGCTCGCCTCGGATGCGCGGCAGTGGAAGACCGTCGCCTGGCAGGTGCACAAGGTCCGCCGCGACTTCGGGCCGGAGGAGAATCCGCATCTCGGCACCCGCCGTACGACCTTCGCCGAGGCCCCCGATCACGATCTGAGCGATATCCATCAGGCGATGATCGAAAAGGAACCGGTCACCGTGATCGTTTCCGAAAAGGGCTGGCTGCGGGCCATGAAGGGCCATCTCAACGATTATTCGCTGTTCAGCTTCAAGGAAGGCGACAGCCTCAAGCTCGCCTTCCATGCGCAGACCACCGACAAGATCCTGATCTTCACCACGGGCGGCAAATTCTACACCATCGGTGCCGACCGCCTGCCGGGTGGCCGCGGCCATGGCGAGCCGATCCGCATCATCGTCGACATGGACAATGACCAGGACATCGTGACCGCTTTCGTACACGAGCCGAAGCGCAAGCTGCTGCTCGTGTCGCAGCAGGGCAATGGCTTCGTGGTGCCGGAGGACGATGTCGTCGCCAACACCCGCAAAGGCAAGCAGGTGATGAATGTGCGCTCGCCCGACGAGGCCAAGCTTTGCGTGCCCGTGGTGGGCGACCATGTCGCGATCGTCGGCGACAATCGCAAGATGCTGGTGTTTCCGCTTGCCGAGGTTCCGGAAATGGGCCGGGGCAAGGGTGTGCGCCTGCAGAAATACAAGGATGGCGGCGTGCTCGACGTCAAGCTGTTCGCGCTGGATGCTGGCTTGACCTGGCAGGATTCGGCCGACCGCACCTTCACCAGGGCACAGGCCGAACTGACCGAGTGGCTGGGCTCGCGCGCCGCTGCCGGCCGCATGGTGCCGAAGGGCTTCCCGCGGACGGGCCGCTTCGGCTAGAGCAATTCCGGCAAAACTGCGCAGAGGTTTTGCGCCCGGAATTGCTTACGAAACAAAGAGATGGGTCATTTCTCCAGAGAACGGAGAAATGACCTGGGAAATCCAGGCAATCCGGTGATCCATATATGGTCGGCCCGCAACAGGCCGGCCATGTTCGCTGCGCGTTGCGGCATCGTGCTTGCTCACTGCAGCCGGCTTGGTCGCTCCTGCCAGCCGGCACGTGAAGCACCAATTGCTGGAAAGCTGGCTGCTCCCCACCCATTTGTATCCGACGCCTATCGCGGATCGACGGATCACATCTTTGCGATTTCGCCTGTTATGGCGATAGTTAACGTTGACTGCGAATGATCATTCGCATAAAGAGTGAACGTTCATTCTCCAACGGGAATACCGTCGATGGACGATTTTCAGGACCAGGGCCGGGAGACAGTGGTGACGATGGCGGATGCCTATATTCTGTCGCGTGCTGAACGCCGCGATCAGCAGACCCAACGCATCCTGGATGCCGCAAAGGCCTGTTTCGTGCGTTCGGGCTTTCAGGGCGCCTCCATGCAGGAAGTCTGCGCGGAGGTGGGGATGAGCCCAGGCGCGCTCTACCGCTATTTCCCCTCGAAGGAAGCGATCATCGAGGCGATCTGCGAGGTGGACCGCCAGCAGGACATCGAAAGCTTCATCGCCTTCCTTGAAAACCCGTCGATCGTCGACGGTTTGGTGGAAGCCGCCATTGCCCACATCACCCATGTGCATGAGCGGGGCAATGCTGCGCTCTTTGCCGAAATCCGTGCCGAGTCGACCCGCAACGAGACGATCCAGACCACCTGCTTGAGGTGCCAGAAGCAGGTCTACGAGATCATCCGCGAGCGTGTCCGCCTGGCCACCGAGCGCGGAGAGATCGATCCGCCCGTCGATCTCGATACGCTGATGGCCGCATTCATGGCGATCGGCGAGGGGATGGCGCTCAACGACCTGCCGTCGCTTGGCGTGCCGGTCGCCAATCTCGAAATTCTCCTGAGGGCAATGGTCGAAGGCATGCTTCGGCCAACAGGACGCATCACCGCAAACAGTCGATAGCATTTACGCATTACTCGAACTCAAGTCGGTATCACCATGTCCCGCAAAGTGATTCTTGCCGTGTCTGTCGCCGCGCTTTTGGCTGGCGGCGCCTTTGTCGCCACTATGGCGCCGACCTCTTTCGCCGCGTCTGAAACCGAGCCCATCGTGCAGCAGAAGCCACCGGCGATCCGCGTGGTTGCTGCCGAGCAGCGCGAACTCGTCGAAAAGCTGTCCGTCACCGGAACGGTGGTTGCGCGTGAGGAAGCCGCCGCCGGCACCGACCTCAACGGATTGACCGTCACCGCGCTTAATGCCGATCTCGGCGACAGCGTCAGGAAGGGCGACGTGCTTGCGGTCCTTGACCGGTCCTCGCTGGATACGCAACTTGCGCAGACCGAGGCCAGTCGCGCCCAGGCCGAAGCCAACATCGCCCAGATGGAAGCCCAGATCGGCGATGCCGAAGTCGGCTTGAAACAGGCGAGCGAGACCCTCGAACGCGCCCGCGCCCTGCAGCAGAAGGGTGTTGCGGCCAAGGCGCAGCTCGATGATGCCGTCAATGCCGCTGACAGCGCGCGTGCCAAGCTCCTCTCCGCCGAAAAGGCCCGCGCTGCCGCGCAGGCGCAGCTTGGCGTTATCGACGCCCAGAGGCAGAGCATCCAGCTCCAGATCGACAAGACCGAAGTGCGTGCGCCTGCCGACGGGCTGATCCTGGAGCGCAATGCCACGCTGGGCGGCATCGTTTCGGCCGGCAGCGGCCCGCTGTTCCGCATCGCCATCGACGGCAAGCTGGAGCTTGCCGCCACGGTCGCTGAAACCGCGCTGCCAAAACTCGCCAAGGATATGAAGGCCGAGGTCGCCATTGCCGGGGCGCCGCAGAAGATCGACGGCCGTATCCGCCGGATTTCGCCGGAAGTCGACCGCAGCTCGCGGCTCGGCTCGATCCGTATCGCGCTCGATACCCAGGACGTCGCCCGTGCCGGCAACTTTGCCCACGGCGAAATCGAGGTCCTGCGCAATCGAGGTGTCGCGGTGCCCGATTCGGCGGTGCTGTTCGATGGCGGCAAGCCGCTGCTGCAGCGTGTCGAGGGTGACCGGATCAAGTCCGTGCCGGTCACGCTGGGCGTCAGGGCCGGCGGCTTCGTCGAGGTCAAGTCGGGTCTTGCGGTGGGTCAGGAAGTCGTCTCGCGCGCCGGTACATTCGTCGCCGATGGCGATCTGGTGACGCCGGTTCGCGAGCAGATAGCCGGAGTGCCCAAGCCATGAACTGGAATTTTTCAGCCTGGGCCATCCGCAACCCGGTGGTCCCGGTCCTGCTTTTCATCGTGCTGACCGTGCTTGGCCTGATGAGCTTCGGTAAGCTGCCGATCACGCGGTTTCCCAATATCGACCTGCCGCTGGTTTCGGTGACGGTCCTGGATCCCGGCGTGGCCCCGAGCGAGCTTGAGACGCAGGTCACCAAGCGGGTCGAGGATGCCGTCGCCAACATCTCCGGCGTCAAGAACGTCGTCTCCACGATCACCGAGGGCAATTCGCAGACGGTGGTCGAGTTCCGGCTCGAGGTCGACACGCAGACGGCGGTCAACGACGTCAAGGATGCCGTCGAGCGCATCCGCTCCGACCTGCCGGCGACGGCTGACGATCCGGTCGTCAACCGCATCGACGTCGAAGGCCAGGCCATATTGACCTATGCTGTGTCGGCACCCGCGATGACGCTGGAGGAATTGTCCTGGTTCGTCGACGATACGGTGATCCGCAAGCTCCAGGGTCTCAAGGGTGTGGCGCGCGTCGATCGCTATGGCGGCGTGACGCGCGAGATCAAGGTCGAGCTCGATCCGAACCGGCTGAACGCACTTGGCGTGACGGCAGGCGATGTCAATCGGGCGCTGCGTGCCGCCAATATCGACCTCACCGGCGGCAGCGCCGATTTCAGCAATCGCGACCAGTCGATCCGCACGCTTGGCGGCGCCAAGGATATTGCAGACCTCGAAGCGCTCGAAATACCGCTTTCGGGCGGCCGCAAGGTCCGGCTGTCCAACATCGCCACCGTCAGTGATTCCTGGGGCAAGCCGAAATCCTTCTCGCGCGTCAACGCCCAGACCGTCGTTTCCTTCGGCATCTTCCGCGGCAAGGGGGAAAGCGATGTCGAGGTGAATGAGCGCGCCGAGAAAGCCGTTGCCGATCTGCAGAGCGCACATCCAGGCGTCTCCATCACCAAGGTGGACGATTCGGTGAGCTACACCGAAGGCAACTACCACTCGGCACTGGAAATGCTCGTGGAGGGCGCGGCCCTGTCCGTCATCGTGGTGTTGTTGTTCCTGCGCAATTTCCGAGCGACGATCATTGCGGCAGCCGCATTGCCGCTGTCGATCATCCCCACCTTCTGGGCGCTCGACATGATGGGCTTTTCGCTCAACCTGGTCAGCCTGCTCGGCATCACGCTGGTGGTCGGCATTCTCGTCGACGATGCCATCGTGGAGATCGAGAACATCGTGCGGCACGTCAAGATGGGCAAGTCGCCCTACCGGGCGGCCCTCGAGGCGGCCGACGAAATCGGCCTTGCCGTCATCGCGATTTCAGCCACGATCATTGCCGTGTTCGCGCCTGTGTCCTTCATGGGCGGCATCGCCGGCCAGTATTTCAAGCAGTTCGGCCTGACGGTTGCGGTCGCGGTATTCTTCTCGCTGCTGGTCGCGCGGCTGATCACGCCGATGATGGCGGCCTATTTCCTGCGCGGCGGCAATCATGAGGAGCCGAAGCCCGGCCGGATCATGAATGCCTATGTCTCGTTCCTGGCGACCACGCTGCGCTATCGCTGGCTGACGCTGTTTGCCGGCATCGCCTTCTTTGCAGGTTCGCTCTATGCCATCGGCTTCCTGCCGTCCGGCTTCATTCCGCGCGAGGATGCCAGCCGCATCGTCTTCTCGCTCGAACTGCCGCCGGGCAGCCGTTTGGAAGACACGCGTGCCGCCACCGATGAAGTGACCAGCCTGATGCGCGAACTGCCGGAAGTCGAGAACGTCTACGTGGTCGGCGGGGCAAGCCCGACGGGCACGCTTGAGCCACGCCGCGCGACGGTGGTCGCCGACCTCCTGCACAAGAGCCAGCGCGAGCGGCCCCAGCACGAGATCGAGGAAATCCTGCTCAGGAAGCTGGAATCGGTGCCTGATGTGCGCGCCTATTTCGTCAATGACCGTGGCGAACGGGCACTGGCCTTTGGTGTGATGGGCACGGATGGTGCGCTGCTGGACCGCGAGGCGCGGAAAATCCAGAGCGCGATGACCGAGACCGGCAAGTTCCGGGCCGTCACCTCGAATGCTGCCCTCGACCGGCCGGAAGTGACCATCGTTCCTGATTTCGACCGGCTGGCCGAGCTTGGCATTTCCACGGCGACGCTGTCGGAGACGCTGCGTGTCGCTACCATGGGCGACATCGACGAAAACCTCGCCAAGTTCACCGTTGGCGACCGGCAGATCCCTATCCGTGTCCAGCTTGAAGAAACCGCCAAGGACGATCTGGCGGTGGTCCGCGAGCTTCCGGTGCCGACGCCCGCCGGCGTAACCGTGCCGCTGTCTTCTGTCGCCGAAATCCATTTTGGGCAGGGACCGTCCTCGATCGCCCGTTTCAATCGCGAAAGGCGCGTCGTCATCAGCGCGGATATGGCGCCGGGCGCGGAGTTGAGTGAGGGGCTGAGCACCGTCTGGGCGCTGCCCGAGGTGAAGAACTTGGCGGACGGCACCCGCATCCAGGAAACCGGCGATGCCGAGATCATGGGTGAGGTGTTTGCTGGCTTTGCCACCGCCATGACCACCGGCCTGATGCTGGTGCTGGTGGTGCTGATCCTGCTTTTCGGCTCGGTGTTCCACTCCTTCACCATTCTCGGGTCGCTGCCATTGGCGATCGGTGGCGTGGTGGCGGGCCTGTGGCTTACCAATTCCGCGGTCTCCATGCCGGTGGTCATCGGCATATTGATGCTGATGGGCATCGTCACCAAGAACGCCATCATGCTGGTGGATTTCGCCATCGAGGAGACGAAGCAGGGGCTGTCGCGGGCCGAGGCGATCATCGATGCCGGCCGCAAGCGGGCGCGGCCGATCGTGATGACCACCATCGCCATGTCGGCCGGCATGGTCCCGGCCTCGCTGGCGCTGGGCGATGGCGGCGAGTTCCGCGCGCCGATGGCAATTGCGGTGATCGGTGGACTTCTGGTGTCCACCTGCCTGTCGCTGCTCTTTGTGCCGTCCTTCTATACGATCATGGACGATGCGGCGATTGGCATGGCGCGGCTGTTCCGCTGGTTGCTCAAGCCCAACGCTGCCGACGAGCCCGGCATCCGCACCAGCTCCAGCTTGCATATGCTGGACCAGGGCGACCATGACATGAAGGTGGCAGCC
>JBARWP010000237.1:0-6186 GCA_049646905.1 Pseudaminobacter sp.
GGGTGTGGGCCCGGCCTTTCTTTTTGGACCAAATCGGAGACCAACCTCTATGCAGCAGCGGACCCGGCCAGGGCCTTTTCGACCGGCGGATTGGCGCGAACGCCAATCATGTGGCAGATCGCCACGACCAGGTCGGAGCGGTTCATCGTATAGAAATGGAAATCGCTGACGCCGCGATCGACAAGGTCGAGAACCTGCTCGGCCGCTACAGCCGATGCCACCAGTGCATGGGTCTGCGGATCATCCTCCAGCCCCTCGAAGCGCTCGGCCAGCCAGGCCGGCACATGTGCCCCGGCGCGCGAGGCAAAGCGCGCCACCTGGCCGAAATTGTGGACCGGCTGGATACCCGGAACGATGGGAATATAGATGCCGGCCCGGCGCGCCCGTTCGACATAGCGCTCGTAAAGATCATTGTCGAAGAAGAACTGGGTGATGGCGCGGGTGGCGCCATTGTCGACCTTGCGTTTCAGCATCTCGATATCGGTCGCAAAATCCGGGCTCTCGGGATGCTTTTCCGGGTAGGCGGCAACGGAAATATCGAAATCGCCATGCGCCTTCAGGCCGGCGACGAGATCGGCACCGTTCTGATAACCGCCGGGATGGGGCTGGTACACATCACCCACACCCGATGCCGGATCGCCACGCAGGGCAACGAAACGCTTTATGCCGATCGAGGCGAACTCGGCGATGACCGCGTTGACCTCGGCCTTCGACGCACCGACACAGGTCAGGTGCGCAGCGGCCGGGATGCTCGTCTCGTTCAGGATCCGCTTGATCGTGCGCCCCGTGCGCTCGCGCGTGGAGCCGCCGGCGCCATAGGTCACCGAGACAAAATTCGGCTGCAGGGGCTCAAGCCGGGTCACCGTATCCCACAGCCGGGCTTCCATCTCATCGGTCTTCGGCGGGAAGAACTCGAAGGAGACACGGATTTTTGCTCCGATATCGGAGCGGCGGGAAAGGCCGAAGCTACTCATCAGACGGTTTCCCTCTGTGTTGCAGTATTGGGGGATGGATCGGCAATCAGCAGGCGGCGGTCGCGGCCAAGCCATAGCTTGACGGTCAGGCCGGCCTGCACACCGCCGCGTGGCTCGAAGTCCTGCGTCTCCTCCAGATCGAGGCCGGCCTCGGAGAACCATTCCGAAATCTGCCGATCCGAGAAACCGAGCCGCATATGCGCGTGCTCCTCGCGCAGGAATTCCAGTGCATGCGGGGCAAAATCGACGATCACCAGCCGCCCGGACGGGCGCAGCAGGCGCGCCGCCTCCCGTATCGCCAGCGCCGGCTCGTCCAGATAGTGCAGCACTTGGTGCATGGTCACCAGATCATAGGCATCGCGGTCGGCCGGCGGCGCGAAGATATCACCCTGCCGGACCTGGGCATTGGAAATCCCGGCCTTGTCGAGATTGGCGCGCGCCACCGCCAGCATCTCGCGCGACATATCGATGCCGAGACCGCGTCGATAGAGCGGCGCAAAGATTTCGAGCAGGCGCCCGGTGCCGGTGCCGAGGTCGAGCATGGACTGGAAAGGGCGCTTGCCGACAAGCTTCAGCAACGCCGTTTCCACGGCACGATCGGGCACATGCAGCGACCGGATCTCGTCCCAGCTCGCGGCATTGCGACTGAAATATTCGGCCGCCCGCTCCTGCCGCCTGCGCTTGACGCTGGCCAGACGCTCGAGATCGCGCTCGATCGTCGGGTCGCCGTCATTGATCCGCGACACCAGTCCCTGGACGAAATCGCGCGCGGCTTCCGAATCCGAAATGCGGAAAAAGGCCCAGGAGCCTTCCTGGTAACGCTCGATCAGCCCCGCCTCCAGCAGCAGCTTCAAATGGCGCGAGACGCGTGGCTGCGACTGGTTTAGAATTTCGGTGAGATCAGATACCGTCAAGTCGCCCCGCGAAAGCAGCGCAAGAATCCGCAAGCGGCTGGATTCGGCAGCCGCCTTCAACGTATCAACCAGGGATTCCAGAGTTACCCGCATGGGCGCCATCGCTTGCAAAAAGACATAAACATATCTTTATATCGTATGGGTGCTTTTTGCAATGGTGAATGTCGCACACGGGCCACAAAATGGCGCAACAGCCGGAGAAGGCATTATGTTCGAAAAACGTGAGGGCGAACGCGCCCTGGTTGATGATCCGGCTACCCTGCCCGCGGACGGGCAGCTCGTCTTCATCGGCCGCGTCCATTCCGCATGGCACAAGCGGGAAGACTGCCCGAAAAACATGAAGGCGGCGCGCGAGAAAGGTGAAGAGGCGACGATAGAGATCGCCTCGCCCTACCGCCCCGGCATCGACGGCCTGGCACGCGCCAGCCATGTCATCGTGTTGACCTGGTTTCACCACGCGCCGCGGAATCTGATTGTGCAGAAACCACGCCATGCCACGGAAGCGAAAGGGGTTTTCGCCATCCGCTCGCCGGCTCGACCCAACCCGATCGGGCTCCATATCGCCCGGCTGCTGTCGGTTGACGCAGAAAACGGCGTGCTGGCGCTCGACGCCATCGATGCGCTGGACGGCACGCCCGTCATCGACGTCAAGCCTTATATACCGACGGTCGATGTCTTCGCCGGTGCGGTCTTCGGCAAGGATTGACCACGCATATGATGAAAGCGACCGGCCGCAAGCGTGCGGTTGCCAAGGCGCTGACGGCGCTTCTGCCGGCTGCACCCTATGCCGATATCGAGCAGATCCGCGCCGACGCCAACGCACCCCATCTGAAGGCGCTGCCGCCGGCAATCGCCATCTGGCTGGCGACGGTCGCGCATGTGCGTCACCAGCATACCGACTACGAAAAGCTTCTCGACGAAGGTTACGACCGCGATTCCGCGCGTTTCTTCGTCATCGACCAGATCAACGCCACCCTCACCTCCTGGCGGGCCACGCGCCTGCTCGATCCCGACATGGACGAGGAGTGAACTGAAGCACCGGACCCAAAAGTGGGTGCAGGCGCCCATCAGGGCACGCGACGATCTCACTGGGCCAAGACTGCAGGCCCCATGGTGCTTCAGCCGCCACCCCATGCGAAGCTAGCTTTGTGAAAATAACCAGCCATCGGGAGGGTGAGAATGAGCCAGACCGCCAGTGACACAGGCCTGCCCATCGTCGAAAGCCGCCATATCGACCGGCAGGCCTATCCGCACGGCATCGCCTATATGGACGGGCAGTATCTGCCGATGTCGGAAGCCAAGATCTCGATCCTGGATTGGGGCTTCCTGCATTCCGACGCCACCTATGACACGGTGCATGTCTGGAATGGCCGCTTCTTCCGCCTCGACCTCCACCTCGACCGGTTTTTCGGCAGCGTGGAACGATTGCGCATGACGCTGCCCTTCGGCCGCGACGAGATTGCCGAAATCCTGCACAATTGCACGGCGCTGTCGGGCCATCGTGCCGCCTATGTCGAGATGATCTGCACGCGCGGCGTATCGCCGACCTTCAGCCGCGATCCGCGCGATGCGGTCAATCGCTTTCTGGCCTTCGCCATTCCCTTCGGCTCGGTCGCCAATGAAGAGCAGATGCAACGCGGCCTCAACATCGCCATCAGTGACAAGGTGCGCATCCCGCCGGCATCGGTCGATCCGGCGATCAAGAACTACCACTGGCTCGATCTCGTGCGCGGTCTCTTCGACGGCTACGACCGCAACGCCGAAACGGCGCTGCTGGTGGATATAAACGGCAATGTGGCTGAAGGTCCGGGCTTCAACGTCTTTGCCGTGAAGGAGGGGCGCCTGACGACACCCGCTTCCGGCGTCCTGCCCGGCATCACCAGGCGGACCGTCTTCGACCTTTGCCAGCGCATCGACCTGAAGGTTGCGGCGGTGGATGTGAGCACAAGTGCACTTCAGCAGGCGGATGAGGTTTTCATCACCTCGACGGCAGGCGGGATCATGCCCGTCACCACCATCGACGGCTCGCCGGTCGGCAATGGCAAGGTCGGCCCGGTCACCAGGCGCCTGACCGAGCTTTACTGGCAGATGCATGAGGACCCGGCCTGGTCGACGCCGGTGCGCTATCCGGATCAGGCCGGATGACGGTTCGGCAGCCGGGCGGCTACATCATGCGCAGCAGCGCCCCGCCGATGGAATACCCGGCACCGAAGGCACAAAGCAGGCCATAGTCGCCGGGCTTCATATCGACATGGTTTTCCTTCAGCGCGACGACGGCACCGGCACCGGCGGTGTTGCCCAGCCGTTCCAGCACCATGGGCGCGCGATCATGGCCGACCTCATGGCCGAAGGCGAGTTTCAGGATCATCGCATTCATGCGCGCATTAGCCTGATGCAGCCAGAAGCGGCGGATATCGTCCGGCGTCAGTCCATGCTCGGCCAGGAAGTCGACGATGAAGCGATGGCCGGCGACGGTGACTTCCTTGAACACCTTGTTGCCGACCTGCTTGATCAGATTGCCCTCCATATCGACCATGTAGGGGTCGTCTTGGGCCGTGCGGGTCAGATAGCCGAGATTGGTGCGGATATTGCTCGAAAGCTGCGTCCACATACGCGTGTCGCGCACCTCGAAGCGCTCCGGACGGGTCTCCCCCTCGCCGATCGCCTCCACGACCATCGAAGCGGAGGCATCGCCGAAGATGAAATGCGTCTGCCGGTCGCGGAAATTCAGATGGCCGGTGATGATCTCCGGCGTCACCACCAGCACGCGCCTGTGGGCGCCCGAGCGCACCATGTTGATCGCCACATGCAGCCCGGCAAGCGCGGATGAGCAGCCGAGCCCCATGTCGAAGCCGATGCCGGACGTGCCCAATGCCTGCTGCATCTCGATGGCGATGGCCGGATAGGGCCGCTGATGATGCGACGCCGAGCAGATGATCATGTCGATATCGCGAGGCTCCAGCCCGGCATGGTCGAGCGCGCGCCGCGCCGATGCGATGCCGAACTCCGCCTCCAGCGACAGCGCATCGTCCGGCCGGGCGGGAATGCGCGGCGCCATGCGGTCGGGGTCGAGTATGCCTTCCCGCTCGATCACATGGCGCTTCTTGACACCAGAGGCATGCAGGATGAATGCGGGATCGGACTTGCGCAGCGGCTCCTCGCCGGTCTGCTCCCGGCGCGCATTTTCACGGTCGACCCAAATATTGAAACTCTCCACCAGCTCCTCATTGCTGATGGAGGCTTCGGGAATTTTCACGCCGATGCCGCTGATAATGACGCGATGCATGTTCTTATTGTCCCGTGCGTGCACACTGTGAGTCTGCCTTCGCACCGTGTGGAAACGCGACTCGCGGTAACAGTGTTGCAGTGCAGCAGTTTACGTAAGCTTAACCACATTGCAAACGCCGGCGCACGGATCAAGACGGCTCCATGGGGCGTCACCCTGCCCTATCCGGCTTCACCCACGCTGTGCGACGATAAACAAACGTGGAAAGCGCAGTAACACCTTTCCGTTCCCTGCTGGTGGATAGGCCGACGCAATTTTTGCCGTGTAGGCAGCCAGAAACGCTTCGCGCTCCTCGTCATCCAGCGGATCTACGAAGGGTTTCAGGCCTGTTGCCCTGACCCATTCCACGATCGCGGCGGCATCCGCCAACGGGTGGTTGTAGATCGTATGCCAGATATCCAGTCGCGCGGCCTGTGATGACAGCAGATCGTAATAGGACGCGACCGGCGGCAGCTTCTGGCGCGCTGCATTCGCGATCTTCGCGGCAAACGGCATGGATGAAGCCGTCTCGCTCATCAGCACATGCGAAGGCTCGCCCAGATTGTCCGGCATCTGCACGGCAAGCACGCCGCCAGGTTCAAGCAGGCCGAACAGCCGCTTCAGCACCACCTGGTGCTCCGGCAGCCACTGGAACACCGCATTGGCGAAAATCACATCAACCGGCCCATCCGGTGTCCAGTGCTCGGCATCGCCGAGGTTGAATTCGGCCGATGGCAGGCGGCTCCTCGCCTTCTCGATCATCGCCGGCGAAGTATCGAATCCGCTAAGCCGCGCCTGTGGCCAGCGCGCGGCCAGCAACTCGGTCGAATTGCCCGGCCCGCAGCCGATATCCACGACATGGCGCGGTGTCTGCAGCGGAATCTGCGCCAGGAGATCACGGGCCGGTCGGGTCCGCTCATCCTCGAATTTCAGATAGAGCGAAGCGGACCAGTCTTTCATTGCCAGAGCCTTGCAGAAGGAGAAACGAAAACGCCCCGCCTTTGGTGGGCGGGGCGCTGGTGAAGTCTTATCG
>JBARWP010000238.1:0-1605 GCA_049646905.1 Pseudaminobacter sp.
AGCCGTCTCCGATCAATGACATCGCGCCGCCTTCGACAGTTCCGGCAGAACGTGAAGCGAGCCTCGGCTCACGCTGGTCGATGTTCGGCAGCGCCCATGCCCGCAACGGCCGTAACCGGGTGCCGGAGGCGATGGTGAAGAAGCTCGAAGCCTCGCTCGACAAGATCGAGCATCGCCAGATCGCAAGCCTCAACGCCGCCGAGGGCCGCTACGACGGCCGCATCAAGCGCGTGCGCGGGCTGATCTCCGATCTCGGACTCAATCTCGCCAAGCTCGAAGCCGCGACCCCACGAGGCCATGTCGGCGGCCCCTACATTCCAGTCCGCGCACCGTCCGCGAATGCCAGCGATTTCGACAAGCAACTCTATCGCGTGGCGCAGTCCCGCGCACAGGCTGACAAGCTCAACTACACGCTGGCGATGGTCCCCTATCGCAAACCGGTGGTCGGCGCGATCGAACTCTCCTCCGGCTTCGGCGTGCGCAACGATCCCTTCATGGGACGGCCCGCGATGCATAGCGGCCTCGACTTCCGCGGCTCGACCGGCGATCCGGTCCGCGCCACCGCGAACGGCAAGGTCATCAATGCCAGCTGGTCCGGCGGCTATGGCCGCATGGTCGAGATCGATCACGGCAATGGGCTTTCCACCCGCTACGGACACCTCTCCGCGATCAAGGTGAAGGTCGGTGAGACGGTGCGCATCGGTGATGTTGTCGGCGAAGTCGGCTCCACCGGCCGCTCAACAGGCCCGCATCTGCACTACGAGACCCGGATCGATGGCGAAGCCGTCGACCCGCAGCGCTTCCTGCGCGCCGGTGCCCGCTTCGGACAGGGCTAGGCGCCTCGCCCACTCGGTCAGATACGATGTTTACGCGGAACTGCTTTATGAGCAGGCCTGCTTTGGCAGCATCGTCAGCGACTGCAGGCTGGCCTTGATCCGCAATTGCTCGAAGAGTGCGTCCGAGACGGTGAGAATGCCGTTGTTGAACGAGGTCATGCTTTCGCGGACCCGGATTTTTCCGGTCTTCTGGGTCCGGAAGATCGCCTGAACACGCTGCCGCGTCTGGTTTCGCAGCGCCTCGATATCGGCGGGATGGCCCTTCGGCAGGGCGTTCTTGCTTTCAGGACCGAACGTGTAGGACATCTGCTCGATATTCCCGATCGACTCTTCGGGATTGTAGAAGGTTGTCGCCAGCGTCTTGTTGCCCGCCGACGCCGCGGCGATCACCGCACGCTCATGCTCGATCGGAAACAGCGTGCCTCTCGGCAGATCGGCCTTGCCGCCGGGCAAGCTGCCGGACCTGACGGTAGCCCCGCCACTGTCGTTCTTGCGGGCGATCAAATTGTACTGCCGCGAGACCTTGCCGTTGTTTCTCTCCACCATGCTGAAGGCGAGCTGGCTGCTGGCGGCGTTTTCAGCAAACGTCGCCTCCGACTGAATGGTGAGCGGCTCGCCGATGGTGGTCAGCCTGGCATTCACGGTGCGGATCAGCCGGTAGTCCGTGCAACGGCTGCCGGTGAATTCGATGGTGAGGCGGCCCTGCCCGCTCTTGAACGGAGACTTGTCGTTCGACGGGCCGAAGTCGAGTTTGTAGACCGCCTTGAAC
>JBARWP010000239.1:0-8419 GCA_049646905.1 Pseudaminobacter sp.
TCCCTGAAGAGACCGCGATAGCGGTCGACCACGCGCTGCCCCAACAAGGTCATGCGCTGCTCGGCGGCGGAAAGCGCTTCGTTCCTGCCCTGCTGATAGGTCAGCCACATCAGCGGCACGGAAATGGTGACCAGCAGCGCAACGATGACGAGGCTGAGATGAACCCGAAGCGGCTGCGCCCAGCGTTGGCGATCGTCTGCCGTGCGAGGCGGTCCCGGCTTGAAATCGACCTCTGTCCGCTGAACACTCTCCGGCATGCGAGAACCCGCTGGTCCGCTACTGTCCATCGGCGATGGCAGCCGCTTTCGTTATGGAGAGGGGAACCGACAGGGTCAAGAACACGGCGTCACCCCCCGCCCGATTTCTGGCGTCGAACGGAGGCTGGTTGAAGTCTCGTTCCATCGCCGATTCTGGCAGCGCCTCATTGGTCTACGATACCCAGACTGGTTCAGCTTCAGCATTCCGGTTGACCGGGTGATATACGTTTCATATATGGTTTGCATATTCATCAGTTTTGAGAGACGCCCATGGGCATCGTGAAAATCGACGACGACCTGCACGAGGAAGTCCGCAAAGCCAGCACTGTGATGTGCCGGTCCATCAATGCGCAGGCCGAGTTCTGGATGAAGATCGGCATGCTGGCTGAAGCCAATCCGACCCTGTCCTTCAACGACATCGTGAAGGTGCAGTTCGCCGCGGCGCAAATGCGTCTCACGGATTTGGAAGCCGCCTGACGTGGTGAAGACCCCGGACGAACTGGCGCTCATGCGCGTATCTGGCAGGATGCTGGCGTCCGTTTTCGAGATGCTGGACGGGCAGGAACTCACCGGCATGTCGACACTGCAGGTCAACGATCTGGTCAACCGCTTCATCACCGTCGACCTCGCCGCCCGGCCGGCAAGCAAGGGGCAATATGGCTTCAAACATGTCCTGAACTGCGCGATCAATCATGTCGTCTGCCACGGCGTTCCCGATGCGGACGAAATCATCCGTGACGGCGACATCGTCAACTTCGACATTACGCTCGAAAAGAACGGCTTCATCGCGGATTCGAGCAAGACCTACCTGGTCGGCAATACCCCGCCCGCCGCGAGGCGGCTGGTGCGGATCGCCCAGGAGGCGATGTGGAAAGGCATAAGACAGGTGCGGCCCGGAGCACATCTGGGCGACATCGGCTTTGCGATCGAACGGCATGCCAAGAGGAACGGCTATTCGGTGGTGCGGGAATATTGCGGGCATGGCATCGGTCGCGAGATGCACGAGGAACCGCAGGTGCTCAATTTCGGCCGGCCGGAAACGGGCCTGAAGCTGCGCGAGGGCATGGTCTTCACCATCGAGCCGATGGTCAACCAGGGCACCCGCAAGGTCTTGACCGAAAGCGACGGATGGACGGTCGTGACCGGCGACCGGAAGCTCTCCGCCCAATTCGAGCATACGGTTGCCGTCACGCGGACCGGTGTCGAAGTCTTGACCCTGCGCCGCGACGAGAGGGCGATGCTGGAAAGCAGGGTGTGACGCCCCCGGTGCCAAGTGCTTTGCCGCATCTACGCTTTGAAGGCGGATGAGACCCGACCACATGTGCTTGAAGTCGGTCCGGGTGCCGGCTATACGCCTACTGCAATATCCTGTTTGTCATCAGCCATTTCACCGTGCGGGGCCAGGCATAGTTCGCGCCCATGCGGAGATCGGTGAAACCTTCCGAGACCGGTTTCCCCGTCTCGGCGTCCAGGATGCGGATGAACATCGTATGTTCTGTCCGATTGACCCGTGTCACCACGCCAAGCATCGCAAGCGACGCGCCATGCCCCTTGGCGATCGGGCCTTCACAGCCACCGCAGTTGCGCAAGCCGTACGGCGCGGCGGGCTGCTCGGCCCCTGCCGGCGCATCGATCACCGCAAAGCGTCCGGACGCCGAGAGCATCTCCTTGGCCATTTGCTCGGATTCCGACAAATAGCGCCTGTCGTGTTCGTCCGGGGGGATTATCCCCGCCCCGGCGCTCTTGTCCTCCAGTTCGAACGGAAACACCTCGATTGACATCGGTTTTGTCTGCTGCGGCTGCGCAAATGCGCTGGTGCCGACCAGCAACGCCGCCAGGACAGTCGATATGCGAATGCGCATGGTCGTCCTCCCGTCAGATGTAAGGCCCATTCTCTACAGCTTGACCACCCACATCGCGATCAAGACAGGGTGGGAACGTCGCTCACCGGCCTTGATGCCGTCGCAGGATTTCTTTCTAGTGTAGGCCTATGCGACTCGCCGGGAAAGATATTCATGGCCGACATCAGGAACAGACTGCGTATCGCCGTGCTCTTTGGCGGGCGCTCGGCCGAGCACGACGTGTCGGTGCTTTCCGCCACCAATGTCATGCGCGCGCTGGAGCCGGCAAAATACGATGCCGTTCCCGTCTTCATCACCCGCGAGGGGCAATGGCTGCTGAGCAGCTTCGAGGAGGGCACGCTGGCGACACCTTCGAGCGGCACGGAAATCTGCCTCGTGCCGGGCGGCCACGGGCGCGTCCTGGCGATGCCGGCCAATGGAACGCCCCATGAACTGCCTGCGATCGACATCCTGTTTCCGGTCCTGCACGGCATCCCTGGCGAAGACGGGTCGGTGCAGGGATTGGCGGAGGTGGCCCGTGTACCGCTGGCGGGCTGCGGCATTCTCGGTTCTGCGACCGCACTCGACAAGGACATCGCCAAACGGCTGCTCAGCCAGGCCGGCCTGCCGGTCGCGCGCGCCACGATCATCCAAGCGGGCGAGGCACCTTCCTTTGCCGGTCTGGAAGACGAACTCGGCCTGCCGCTCTTCATCAAGCCGGCACGGCAGGGATCGTCGGTCGGCGTCAGGAAGGTCCATGCCAGCCAGGAATTCGACGCCGCGCTCGCCGAGGGCTTCCGGCACGACCGCAAACTGGTGGCCGAGGAATTCATCCAGGGCCGCGAGATCGAATGCAGCGTGCTCGAGGATACGCAAGGCGGCCTCTTCGTCTCTCGCACCGGCGAGATCGTGCCGGCCGAGAGCCATGGCTTCTACAGCTACGACGCCAAATATATCGACGAAGACGGCGCGGCGCTGAAAGTGCCTGCGGACCTGCCACGAGAAGTCGAGGCCGATATCCGCGCGATGGCGGCGAAGGCGTTCCGGGCGCTTGGTTGCGACGGCATGGCGCGCGTCGATTTCTTCGTGACGCCCGATATGCGCATTCTCATCAACGAGCTCAACACCATTCCAGGCTTCACCGATATCAGCATGTATTCCAAGGCGATGGCGGCAAGCGGGGTCAGCTATGCCGAGATCATCGACCGGCTGGTGGCGCATGGGCTGGCGCGTGCGGAACGCCCGGTGTGATCCAGCCGGAAGAGCCGATCCGCCAATAAGGCGGTGGCTGCAATTTTCTGCCACACCGTTTCATGAAATGACCTTACTTGCGGCAGGAACCATCGGCACCCGATGCGGTTTGGCGGTCTGAAGGGACCATTGCCGAAAGGGTAGGACTATGAACCGCACACTGAAACTTGCCGCCGCCTCCATGATCGCGCTCGCCGGCCTGGCCGGCGCCTCTTATGCCGAAGATGCGACGAAGCCCTCCGCCGGCACCACGACCGAAGGCGGCGCCATGGAAACGACACCCATGACCCCCGACGCCGGCACGACCGGCAGCGTCTCGGCAGATGCAAACTTCGACGATGTCATTTCGTCCATTCGCGCCCCCAATGCCGATGCCATCGGCGCCGTGACCGATGTCTCCAAGGTCAAGGTGGTGCGCGTCAGCGAACTGGCGACGGGAGAAGATGCCACTACCCTGGAGACCGCGCTGACCGAAAACAAGGACCAGGTGACGGAAGTGCAGGCCGCCGTGGAGGCCAATGCCACGCTGAAGGCCGAGCTTGAAAAGCAGCAGGTCCAAGCCTCGAGCGTGGTTGCCGCCAAGACCGACGCGGACGGCACGATCACCGTCTTTGTGCAGTAAGCACCTGTAGGGGGCATGACGGCTCCCGATCACACGAGCCGTCATCTGCTCATTGCTTCAAGCCGAAAAAGCCCGCCGCTTCTCCGGAGGCGGCGGGTTGCTGTCATCGATCCAACAGTATCTCGCGAAGCGGATCGCCACCATCGATGAAGAGGCGGCCCTGCCGCTGTAAGGCCGCAGCGATGCGGGCGCGCGCCTGCCGCCCCGCCTCAGGGTGACGTCCGTCGAGGGCGCCGACGCGCACGGCAAAGGCAAGGTCGTAGGGCGCTTCACCCGGCTCCAGTTCGAAATCCTCGATGGCGATATGGCGCAGGCTCAGCCTGCCCGCTGCGATCTCGGCCCCGGACAGCGCCGCTGCCTGCCCGATTGCCTTGGCAGACCGGTCGATGGCCAGGATATGTCCGTCGCCGATCCGGCGTGCGATCTCGCGGGCCGCGGCACCCGGCCCGCACCCGATCTCCAGCACGCGCAATCCCGGCCGCAACGGCAGGGCATCGACAATGGCAAGCAATCGCGTCGACAGACCCGTTGGCATTCCGTCCTCCGTTGCTCAAAAGCCTCGGGCCGAGCGCCGAAGCGCTTGCGGCGGTTGGCCGAGGGCCCTCAGGAAAGCACGACGCATACGGCCCGGATCGCCAAACCCGGCCTCCTCTGCGATGCGCTCGAACGATGCGTGGCTGGTCTCGACCACCATCCGGGCGGCCTCCAGGCGCAGGCGTTCCACCGCCTTCGCCGGCGTGGTTCCCGTCTCGGCCGTGAAGGCACGGGCGAAATTGCGGGGGCTCATGGCGGCACGCTCGGCAAGGCGTTCCACGGTCAGCGACTCGGCAAGATGCGCGCGTATCCATTCGATCAGATCACGGAAGCGCCCCGTGCGCCCGCCGAGGTCCACCAGCGCCGAGAATTGCGACTGGCCGCCGGGACGGCGATGGTGGACGACGAGTTGCTGGGCCGTGCAGCGGGCGATCTCCGGCCCAAGATCGTCTTCGATGAGAGCCAATGCCAGATCGATGCCGGCGGAAATACCCGCCGAGGTCCAGATGTCGCCGTCGCGGATGAAGATGCGCTCCGCATCCAGCGTCACCTTCGGATAGCGGCGCGCGAAGTCATCCGTGCTGCCCCAATGAGTGGTGGCCCGGCGGCCATCGAGCAACCCTGCCGTCGCCAGGAGGTAGGCGCCCGAACAGACGCTGGCAGTGCGCCGCGCTCGCGTGGATTTCAGCCAGGCGACGATCTCTTCGGCCGCCGCCATGGACCGCACGATCTCGCCTCCTGAAACGATGATCGTATCGAAGGGGCCGTCGGCCATAGGCTCGGCGGCAAGCTTGAGGCCGGACGAGCTTTCCACCGCGCTACCCCCCGGCGCCAGCAGCCGCAGGTCGTAGCTGCCCGGGCAGAGCCGTTCCGCGATTTCGAAAGCCGCCGTCGGGCCGGCGGCATCCAGAAGCTGGAAGCCGGGATGGACAACGACGGCGATCAAACGGCGCATGGCAGTTTTTGCCCGATTAATGTCATTTCAGACAGAACCTAACGCCGCTAGCCTGGGGATCAAGCTGGAAACACGATGCACGGGGAACCATGACCCGACAAAAGATGCTGTGGTGCGGTTTCGGCGCGGTGGCGCTCCTTCTGGCAGCCGGCCTGGCCTGGTTTCTTATCTTGCCGCCCGCGTCGGAGGCAGCGGCACCCGCCCCATTGGCGCAGCAGACGTCGAAGGCGATGCTCGCGGCCTTGAAGCCGCCGAAGCGCCAGCGTCCGCTAGTCGCCATCATCGGCATCAATGATGCGACCGAAACCACCGACTATCTCATGCCCTATGGCATATTGCGCCGCGCAGGCATCGCCGATGTGGTGGCGCTGGCGACAGCGGCGGGACCGGTGACCCTCTATCCGGCGCTCAAGGTGGAGCCGGATGCAACGACGGCAGCCTTCGATGCCCAGCACCCCGAGGGCGCCGACTATGTCTTTGTCCCCGCGATGAGCCGCGACGATGATCCGGCAGCCCTGCGCTGGATCAGGAGCCAGGCCGCAAAAGGTGCGACCATCATCGGCGTCTGCGCCGGGGCAAAGGTGGTCGCTTCTGCCGGATTGCTGGACGGCAGGGAGGCAACGACCCATTGGTACTACCTGAAGGAGTTGCGCAAGGCGCATCCTGCCGTGAAGCTTGTCGCGAACCAGCGTCTGGTGGTCGATGGGAACGTCGCGACGACCACTGGCATAACCGCGTCCATGCCGGCAGCGCTTGCCCTGATCGAGGCCATCGCCGGACCTGAGAAGGCGCAGGCCGTCGCCCATGACCTCGGCCTGGCGCATTGGGACCTGGGCCACGACAGCCAAGCGTTCAAGTTCACGCGGCCCTTCGCACTGACTGCGATCGGCAACACGCTCGCCTTCTGGCAGCGGGAGCGGCTTGGCATCGAGCTTCAGCCCGGCATCGACGAGGTGGCACTCGCGCTGGTGGCGGATGCCTGGTCGCGAACATACAGGTCCAGGGCCGTAACCTTCGCAGCGACTGCAAGCGCGATCGAGAGCCGCAACGGCATGCGCATCATCCCCGACCGGATCGCGCGGGAGTGGGATGAAGGACCATCAGTCCCCGCCTTTGGGGCGCAACCGCCGGCGGTAGCGCTGGACGATGCGTTGACGGCGATCTCCAGCCGCTATGGGTCACGCACAGCCGACTTCGTCGCCATGCAGATCGAATATCCACGGCAAAAGGCCGCGCGTTGAAGGGATCGGTCAGTGGGCGGCAATGCCCTGATGGGCGGCGCTGCCCCACACTTCCTCCACTCGCGCGTCGCGACCGCAGGCATAGCGGTAATATTTGTAGCGCAGCGGATTTTTCCGGTAGTAGTCCTGATGATAGTCCTCGGCCGGCCAGAAGGCGGGTGCGGCCACAACCTCGGTCGCGATGGGTTTCTGCAGCACGGCTGCAATCGCCGCCTTCGATTTCTTCGCCTGCGTTAGCTGGCCCAGGTCGACTGCATAGACGGCCGTCGTGTAGCTGTGGCCGCGGTCGCAGAACTGACCGCCGCCGTCGGTTGGATCGACCGAGTGCCAGAACGCGTCGAGCAGCTGGTCATAGCTGACCCTGGCATCGTCGAACTCGATCCTCACCGCCTCGCGGTGGCCGGCGGCCGTATGATCCTCATAGGTCGGATTTTCGGACGCGCCGCCTATATAGCCCGAGGTGGTGGAGATCACGCCGGGCACGGAATCGAAATCCGATTCCACGCACCAGAAGCAACCGCCGGCAAAGATCGCCGTCTGGGCCTTGGAAAGGGCCGCACCTGCCGGCAACATCAACGCGGCGGTAAGCGTGAATGCGCTCAAAACGACGGCCTTGCGAAGCATGGAAGGATCCTCCTGCGGCAAAGACGTAACCGACCCGCAAAAACTTTCAAAATCAAGCCGGAACACGCTCGCGTGATCTCTCCGGAAAGGGAATGTGCGGGATGCTTTGGGGCAATCCTCGATCGTTTGAGCGCCGAGTGTCTAACAGGACGCACAAAAGCGCTCGAACATTTTGATTCGCGCACCGGAATGATCCGAACCGAGACCTGCTTTTCGGTTCGATGCTCTATCTCAGGCGCCCAGCGCATCGAGGCGGGCACGCAGTGCCGCGACTTCTTCCTCAAGGGTCTGGATCCGCGCCTCGAGATCGGATGCCGGCATGGTTGATGGGCCACGCTGCATTGTGAGTGCGGCAACGTCGACCGGTCCGCTCAGGAGATGCGCGTAGCGGTCCTCGCGCTGGCCGGGTCCCCGCCCGACTTCCTGCACCAGCGCCGGGCGCTTGCCGATCAGCATGTCGAGTTCACTGCGCAGATCGTCCAGGGATGGGAACCGCGCCATGCGTTCGCTGCGCGCCAGCAGTTCGTTCGCCGTCTGCGGTCCGCGCAGCAGAAGCAGGCCAAGAATGGAGATTTGCGGCGAGGTCAGTGAAAAGCGCTGTGCGGCAAGATGCTCATAGCGCTCAACGCGCGAACCGAAGACCTGACGCACCAGCCCCTTCTGCTCAAGCAGCTTCAGCCCGCGGTGAACCTCCATCTGCTCCAGCGCCATCACCGGGTCGCGCGCCGTCTTCTGGTTGGCGGCGGCATGGGCTGCGTTGAGCGTCAGCGGATAGATGTCCGGCGTGAGTTCCTTCTTCTCGATCAGGCAGCCAAGCACGCGGGCTTCGATGGGGGTGAGGACGGGGAGTTCTGTCGTAGTTTCCATGCCGCAGCTATTGGCACAAAATGGCCGGCGCAACAATGTTCCCGCAAACCAGTCCGGAATTCATGATCGGCCGTCGGAAAGGACCATTCTTCGACAAAAGAAAAGAGCGCGCCGACACCTGGTCGTCGCGCTCCAATGGTTCGAAGTCAGGTGCTGGTTCGCAAGGGGAAGGCTAAACCCTTCTCTCCACCATCATCTTCTTGATCTCGGCGATCGCCTTGGCCGGG
>JBARWP010000240.1:0-22302 GCA_049646905.1 Pseudaminobacter sp.
CATCATGGTCTATCCAATGATCTTGCCGCATATATGCGACGCCAAGTGAATCCACTCGGCATGCAACATGCTCTATGGCAAGCACTGACAAAAAAGAGGCCCGGCGAACCGGGCCTCAGGTGTGACCTGCCACCTCGGCAGGTCACGACAGGAACCATGTTTTCTCCTCGTAGCGCCTATGCGTGATAGGCGACCTCGCCATGCGAGGACAGGTCGAGGCCCTGCGATTCGGCTTCGGCCGACGGGCGCAGGCCGACAATCGCATCGACGAGCTTGTAGAGGATGGCCGAGCCGATACCGCACCAGGCGATGGTGACGAGAACGGCGAGTATCTGGGTCGAAACCTGACCGGCCATGGTCACGCCTTCGGCGTAGCCGATGCCGCCGAGCGAGGCGGAGGCGAAAATGCCGGTGCCGATCGCGCCGACTATGCCGCCGATGCCATGGATGCCGAACACGTCGAGGCTGTCGTCATAGCCGATCTTGATCTTCACCACGGTGACGAAATAGTAGCAAACCGCGCTGGCAAGCGCGCCGAGCACGATGGCGCCGATCGGCCCGACCAGTCCGGCGGCGGGGGTGACGGCCACCAGCCCGGCGATCATTCCCGACGCGGCTCCCAGCATGGATGCCTTCTTGCGGGTCAGCGCTTCCAGCGCCGCCCAGGCGATGATGGCTCCGGCCGTGGCGGTGAAGGTGTTGATCATGGCCAAGGCGGCACCGCCGGTGGCCTCCAGATTGGAGCCGGCGTTAAAGCCGAACCAGCCGACCCACAGCATGGAAGCACCGACCATCGTCAGCGTCATGGAGTGAGGAGCCATGTTGTCGCGGCCATAGCCATGGCGCTTGCCCACCAACATAGAGCCGACGAGGGCGGCGATGCCGGCATTGATATGGACCACCGTGCCGCCGGCGAAATCAAGCGCGCCCCAGTTGAAGAGCAGGCCGCTTGAATCCCATACCATATGCGCGATCGGGAAATAGACGAAGGTGACCCAGAGCGCGACGAACAGGAGGACCGCCGAGAACCTGATGCGTTCGGCAAAGGCGCCGACGATCAGGGCGGGGGTGATGCAGGCGAACGTCATCTGGAAGCAGATGAAGACCAGTTCGGGGATGACCACGCCGTCGGTGAAGGTTGCCGCCGTGCTTTCCGGTGTCACACCGGCCAGGAACAGCTTGGCCAGCCCGCCCCAATAGGGGCTGGTGCTGCCGCCAAAGGCGAAGGAGTAGCCATAGGCGACCCAGATGACGATCACCATGGCAACGATCATCGTGCATTGCATCAGCACCGACAGGATGTTCTTGGCGCGCACCAGCCCGCCATAGAACAGGGCCAGGCCGGGCAAGGCCATGAACAGCACGAGGATGGTCGAAACCATCATCCAGGTGGTGTCGCCCTTGTCGGGGATCGGAAGGATGGCCGGTGCGGCTTCCTGCGCAAAGGCCGCACATGAGCCGAAAACCACAAGGGGCAGAGCGCCCAGGGCGGCGCACGCCCGGACAAAGCCGGGCCGCCGCTCCCTCTGTTCGGTTTCGCCGCATCTGTGCGACTCCAAGTGAGCCCACCTGGCTGCGAAATGCCCTGGAAGCGCTGCGGAAACAGCCCTTTTGAGAGTGGACGAAAAAGTCATTGAAATCTCCATGAGGATAGATTTGCCCGGCTCAAAGGGCATCGCTGTCTGTCTCGCCGGTGCGGATACGGACGGCCTGGTCGAGGCCGAAGACGAAGATCTTGCCGTCGCCGATCTGCCCGGTCTTTGCCGCGTTGGTGATCGCTTCGATCGCCGGCACCACCATCTCGGTGATCACGGCGACCTCGATCTTGACCTTCGGCAGGAAGCTGACGGCATATTCCGCGCCGCGATAGATTTCGGTGTGCCCTTTCTGCCGCCCGTAGCCTTTGACTTCGGTGACGGTCAGGCCCTCGATGCCGATCGAGGTGAGCGCTTCCCGCACCTCGTCCAGCTTGAATGGCTTGATGATTGCCATCACGATTTTCATGAGGTTGACCCCTTGCTGCTGCGGAACTCCGCGATTGCATGGCTTTTCCGGACGGGTTGAGACGCGTCGGAAAGTATCTGGGGTCAATCAAACTCCGTGCCAACTGCGCAGGGCGGATCCAAGCTATTGAAAGAAAATGGAAAATAGGTCGGCCAGCGGGAGATGACCTGGTGACACTACCGGTGTTTTGCCTGCCAATTAGGCATAATTGGGAAAATGCCTAATATATAGGCTGGAGTTTTCAGGCGGCGGTGCCCGGCTTCCGCCGGGCAGAAATCCCGCAACGCCGATGAGATCCCATGCTCATAAAGCCGTCGCGTGACGCGACGCAAACTTCAGGTCGGCTTGAGATTTTTTCCGGCTGAGGTTGGCCTGCCGTCAGGAGAGCCGCTCGACGGGCTCAAGCAGGCCAACATGAGACGGTGGCGCAGGCAGCCAAAAACATCAGTCGCCTCGGATTGTCCGAGGACAACCTGTTGAGGCTCCACACCTAGAGCGGCACCATATATTCGTGCCGTGCCTCAAATAGGCGAGAATGCTGAACGCGGTGGTTCCGGACGTTCGCGGATTATCCGCGCTCGGCAGTGAGGTGGTTTCAAAACGAAAGCTGCCCAGCATGCCTTGGGATTCAACGATGTGGCGATTGTGGCTGGCGTCGGGGTCTGCCACCAAGGTTACCTTCGTCTCATCGAACCCGTTTGCTGCAAGAGCGATGGTTGCAGCCACATTGGCGTTCTTGGGGTAAAGCCTGGCAACATCCCGGGCCGTGCCTGTGAAGAAACTCGTCGGTTCCTCCACCTTGTCGAGGTCCAGGCATTGCTCGGCATGGGTTCCGCGCCACGCCATGGTTGGCTTGATCCCTTCATAGCGTACCGACTGGTTGCCTGCCGCGCGTGCCGTCGACAGGGCGTCCAGGGCGCCAATGGCGCCGCTGATGACATGAATATTCGTCTCCTGGCTGCGGGCGATGTCGATCAACTGGTTGCGGTAGCCGTCATCGACAAGCGCTCCTGATGAGACGATCGCCAAGCTGCGGCCGCTGCGAGGCACATCGAGCCCGAACTGGTGGACAGCCGAGTGACCCGCAGCCTCTATGACGAGGTCGACATCGGCATCCAGATCGTCGATGGACGCTACGAGCTTGGCACTGCCCCAGCGATAGTCTGGATTTTCGAGATGTTCGCGCCTGACGAGGATATTCCTGACCTCGAAATCTTCTGTATCAGGCCGAATAGCGGACAGCAGCGTACGGGTGATGCCGTCAAAGCCGATGATTGCAACAGGTCTTCTCATTTTCCGTCTGTTCCGAGATTGTCGCTGAATATCGAGGAAAGTTCGTTTGCCGCGTCGAGCAGCGCAGCCCCGACCAACTCTTCATCATGTTCACGAATCCTGTTACTCGGCCCGACGATCGAGACGGCGTACATCACGCCGATCTGTGGCAGATGGATCGGGGCAGCGATTGCCATCAGCCCGCGGTCGATCTCTTCGTGGCAATAGGCAATGCCGATCTGTTTCACCGCTCGGTACTCCCGTTTGACCAGATTTGGGGAGGTAAGCGTCAGGTCGGTCAGGGCCGGCAGGGGGCCGCCTAGCACCCGATCCCATTCCTGTTCGCTTCGAAACGCGAAAATCGCTTTTGCCGAAGCGGCGGCATGCGGTGGCATTACGCGGCCGGGATTGACGAAGCCATGGGCGTCCTTCGCCGGCGTCACCATCACGACGCTTTCGACGCGGTCTTCCCTCAGCATGGACAGGAAGGCGGTTTCCTTGAACTTCTCCGCCAGGCGATGCAGCACCACCTGCGACAGGGACACGATCTGGTCCGGATCCACCGCGCTGCCGAGCAGACGGCGGATGCGTCCACCGAGCACGTAATGGCGCCGGCCCTTGCCCACTTCCCCTTCCCCGGCGTCGTCGGAGCCGGAGAAATTTATGCAATCGGCCTTCGACAGGCTGGCAAGCAATCGGTGAACGGTCGCCTTGGGCAGGCCCAGTGCGGAATGGATCTCACTGAAGGAGAGGCCCGCCGGGTGACGGGCGACCAATTCGACGAGCTGCAACTGCCGCTCGATAAGATCGCGTCCTCCGGCCGTATCTGTTGTCATTTCGCCCTCATCGCGCGCATCGGCCGTCTCATCGAGGCGCTTGGAGGCCAGGATTACCAGATCGTCCCGACCGCATTGGAGGGCGTGGAGAACTGCCTCCCGATCTATGTCCAGACCGTCACGGCCGAAGCTTCGCAAGCCTACTGGCTGCCGTTGCTTGGAGAGGATATCCGGGTTCGCCTCGAGGTAGGCCAGTTCCTGGCAAGCATGGACTACGTCAAGGCGCAAAGAATGCGCACTGTCCTGCGCGGTGTGTTGCAGTCCGCCTTCGTAAATGTCGACGTGCTGATTACGCCGACGGTGGCGGTTCCGGCACCCGAAATCGGAGCTACGGATGTGGTTATCGACGGTCAGCGTCGGCTTCTTCATCCGGCGCTGACACGGTTCACGACGCCGTTCAACCAGTCGGGCCTGCCGGCAATCACCCTGCCATGCGGGTTCAACTCGGATGGCTTGCCGATCGGTGTCCAATTGGCGGCTGCCTATGGCGACGATGCACGCCTGCTGCGCGTGGCTGCGGAAGTCGAGCGGGTGATCGCTACGCTTTAGAAGCTTCCAGACGAAAGCAGGCAGGCTGCATGGTCGGCCTGCTGCCGACACTGGCATGATGGTTGCCGGCCGATGGGGCTGGGTAAACGAGCGCGAGCCGCGTATTCTTCCCTAGATTTCAGGCAGACGATATGTCGAGCGCAATTCCAGTGAATGCAGCAACCCGGATGGAACAGAATCTGATTGGCGAACGCAGCATACCGCTCGACTGTCTCTACGGCGTCCAGACGCTGCGCGCGGTGGAAAACTTCCCGATCACAGGGGCGCGCCTCGGTCAGTTCCCGGAACTGGTACGCGGACTGACGCTGGTCAAGAAAGCCGCCGCGCTCGCCAATGGGGAACTGGGTGTTCTGCCGAATGTCATCGTCCGCACGATCGTGGCGGCCTGTGACGAAGTCATGGCCGGCCGCCATCACGAACACTTCGTCGTGGACATGATCCAGGGCGGGGCCGGCACCTCCACCAACATGAACGCCAACGAGGTGATCGCCAATGTCGGCTTGGCGCTCCTCGGCCATACGCCGGGCGAGTACCAGCACCTGCATCCCAATGATCACGTCAATCGCTCGCAATCGACCAACGACGCTTATCCGACCGCAATCCGCCTTGCGCTTCTTGCGCAAACCGAGGTGCTTGTGGTTGCGGCCGAACGCCTGGCCGAGGCCTTTTTCGAGCGTGCCGAGGCTTTCCAGGGAATTGGAAAGGTCGGTCGCACCCAGTTGCAGGATGCCGTTCCGATGACGCTTGGAATGGAGTTCGCCTCGTTCGGAGCCGTCGTCGAGGATGATGTTAGTCACCTGAAAGAGGTGAGTGAGCTGCTCAAGGAGATCAATCTCGGCGGCACGGCGATCGGAACCGGAATTGCGGCCCCCAAGGGATATGATGCGTGCGTGATCGTGCATCTTTCCCGGATTTCCAACTTCCGGCTGGTCCGGGCCCGCGACCTGATCGCTGCCTCCTCGGACATGGGTGCGCTGGTGACCTATTCTGGTGCGCTCAAGCGCATCGCGGTCAAGGTGTCAAAGATCTGCAACGACCTGCGGCTATTGGCGAGCGGACCGCGCGCGGACCTCGGCGAAATCAGCTTGCCGACTGTTCAGCCCGGCTCTTCCATCATGCCGGGCAAGGTGAATCCGGTCATTACCGAGGCGGTCAGTCAGGTCGCTTCCCAGATCAGCGGCCACGACCTTGCCGTCACCATGGCGGCAGAAGCCGGGCAGTTGCAGTTCACTGCGACGGAGCCGTTGATTGCCTTCAACCTGCTTCAGTCGGTCAGGTTCCTGACCCAATGCGCTCGACGTGTTGAGGGAACGCTGTGTTGCCGGCATCGAGGCAAACAGGGATGCCTGTGAGGGTATGCTGGGTCGCAGTCTGGCTTTGGCCACGGCGCTTGTCCCTCATCTCGGTTATGCAAAGGCAGTTCAGATAGCGGCTTCGGCACAGGCAAACAGAACCACCCTCGAAACGGCTGCAGAAAGCCTGGGCTATCTGTCACGGGCAGAATTCCGCGCAATCGCCGTTTCGATCTAGCGGGTAGGCGGTTCATGCGGGTAGCAGCTTAACCCCTCAAAAACTTGACCTATAAATTCAGGTATTCTATTCATGTCCGCAGATTTTTCGGACATGGTCAACTCTCGTGTCGTTCCACCCCAGAATGCAAAGCAAGGTGCAGGGCGTCACCATCGTGAACGACCTGCGCTGGCGCGCCTGGCCTGGGCTGATAGCCGATGTATGGGATGTCGAATGCGGCGCGAATGCGCGCGGCCACTATGTCTCGCAGGCTCCGCGTCTTTTCGTTCTCATCGATGCAACGCAGGACGCAACCATTCGCCTCAAGACCTCGGCACGCGCGAATTGGAGCGTCGATCTATGCGCATCCCGGCCGCTCTGCTTCGTCCCGGCCGGCATGCCCCTATGGTCGTCATTGGACACGGGCGGACGCCTCAAGCATCTCGATATCCACCTGGACGTCGATGCCCTTGCCGATCGCTTTCCCGGCGGCTTCGATCCATCCGTCTTTGCCACGCCACGCCTGAACTTCACCGACGAGCGGCTTCAGTCGCTCTCCCGTCTCGTGGCGCTTGAATGCAGTGAGGCGGCGCTGCGTCACGACCTTTATGCCGACAGCCTGGTGACGGCCCTTTTGACGCTGATTGCCGATATCGATCCGGCGGCTCCCACCCGCGGCAGCCTGTCGGCCCGGCAACTGCGCAGGGTCACCGAATTCGTCGATGCCCATCTGGCGCACAATGTGACATTGGCCGAACTTGCAAGCTTGATCGGGCTGTCGCCTTCATATTTCGCACAAGCCTTCAAGGCATCGACCGGGCTGCCGCCGCATCGCTGGCACATGCATCGGCGCATCGAGCGGGCAAAGCGCCTGATGGAAACGACCGAAAGCCCGATGATCGAAATCGCCATGGAGACCGGCTTCGTCGACCAGGCGCATTTCACGCGGGTCTTTCGCCGGTTCGCCGGCACGACGCCGGCACGATGGCTGCGCCACAGGCAAAACTGAACCGGCGACGGTTTCGTACAAAATGCCGCAAGACCATACAATCGCGTATCGATAAGTTGAGTTATCAACTCATCTTAATGCCGCTGGGCGCAATGCATTTCCGGACCGAATGGTATGAAGATGAGATTTTCCGTCACTGCTACACGTCTTGTCATGAGCGTGGCCGCCACGGCGCTGATGGTGCCGGCGGTTGGCGCGCAGGAGGCCGACGAAGTCACCACGCTGAGGCGCATTACCGTCGAAGGGCAGGGCGGCAGTG
Organism: Pseudaminobacter sp.; assembly: GCA_049646905.1. Lineage (GTDB taxonomy): Bacteria > Pseudomonadota > Alphaproteobacteria > Rhizobiales > Rhizobiaceae > Pseudaminobacter. The sequence goes on from JBARWP010000240.1 coordinate 7,439, forward strand.
GTGCGAACGGCCTGGTCGAAGGCTATGTCGGACAGGAAACGGCAACGGGATCGAAGACGGCCACCGCCATCACCGAGGTGCCGCAATCCGTCTCCGTCATCGGCCGCGAGGAGATCGATGATCGCGGCGCGACCAAGGTCGACGAAGCCCTTCGCTATACCGCCGGCGTCTTCGCCCAGCCCTTCGGCCCCGACAGCGACACCAACTGGCTGTTCATTCGCGGCTTCCAGGCCACCCAGACCGGCATCTTCCAGGATGGCATGCCGCTCTATTCCTACGGTTTCGGTGGCTTTTATGTCGACAGCTTCGGCCTCGAGCGCATCGAGGTGCTGCGCGGCGCCTCCTCTGTCCTCTATGGCGGCAGCAATCCCGGCGGTCTGGTGAACTATGTCAGCAAGCGCCCGACCGGCGAGCGGCTGCGCTATGCCGAAACCGGCATCGATGATTCCGGCACGGCATTCCTCGGCTTCGACATCGGCGACAAGATCAACGACGTGCTCGACTATCGCGTCAACGGCCGTATCGCCGGCGGGAATGGCCCGACCGATTTCGCCGAGGGCTTCCGCGGCATCGTCTCGCCGTCCCTCACCTGGGCGCCGGATGCCACAACCAGCCTCACCTTGCTCGGCAATTTCACCTATATAGACGAAATCCACAATGGCGGCGGTTTCCTGCCCTATGTCGGCACGGTGGTGGACGCTCCGTTCGGGCGTATCCGCCGCGATGCGAATTTCACCGAGCCGGACATCGACCTCTATTTGCGCAAGCAGGCTTCCGTCGGCTACGAGTTCGAGCACGAGTTCGACAACGGGCTGACATTCCGGCAGAACGCGCGCGCCGGTTATTCGGACCTGCACGAAATCGCGCCTTATGCCTATGGCTATGCGGGCTTTTCGCCGGTTCCCACGGATCCGGACAACCTGCTCGAGCGCATCAATTTCGAGCATCGCTCCAAGACCAGGACCTTCCTGCTCGACAACCAACTCGAAGCCGATGTCACGACCGGCGGGCTTGACCACACGCTTCTCTTCGGCGTCGACTACAAGCATTTCGGGCTGGACCAGGTCCAGCTCTCGGGGGCTTCCACGCCGATCAGTGCCGACAATCCGGTCTATGGCGCGCCGCAGGGCCCGCGGTCGGCCTATATCGACCAGGATCTGCGCCAGCATCAGGTCGGCCTTTACGTGCAGGACCAGATCCGTTTCGGCGACGGCTGGCTGACCACGCTGAACGGACGCTATGACTATGTCACCACGCGGTCGAGCGGCACTTCCAACTTCGACGAGAGCGAGGGCGCGCTCAGCGGCCGCCTCGGCCTGGCCTATGAATTCGCCAATGGCGTTACTCCCTATGCCAGCGTGTCCACTTTCTTCAACCCGCTGCTTGGCACCAATGGGCTTGGCGATCTGTTCGAGCCCGAAAAGGGCTACCAGTACGAGGTCGGGGTGAAATACGCTCCCGACTGGTTCGACGGCCTGTTCACCGTCGCGCTGTTCGACCTGACGCGCCAGAATGTGGTGACCGGACCGTTCCTGGCGGAGACGCAGATCGGCGAGGTCAATTCGCGCGGCATCGAACTGGAGGCGAAGGCCAACATCACCGACAATTGGAAGGCCACGGCCGCGCTGACCGTGCTCGACCTAGAGATCACCCAAGATGCCAATTCGGATCTCATCGGCAACACACCCTATGTCGTGCCGGAGACACTGGCCTCGCTCGGCGTGGACTACACTTTCCACGACGGTGCCCTGGAGGGGCTGACGCTGGGTGGTGGCGTGCGCTATATCGGTTCCTCCTGGGTCGACAACGAGAACACCCTGAAAGTGCCGGCGGCGACCCTTTTCGATGCCAAGCTGGGCTATGAGAAGGACAATTGGGGCGTCGATCTCAATGTGACCAACCTGTTCGACAAGGACTATGTGGCAAGCTGCCAGACCAGTCTTTCCTGCGGTTATGGCGAGGGCCGGACATTCAAACTCAAGCTTCACACGACCTGGTGAGGACGGGCACGGAGACCGGGCCGGCCTTCTACGAGACCGCCGATCTGTCGTTTTCCGTGGCCGGCCGCGAGATCGTCCATCCGCTCGACCTGCGGCTTGCGGCAGGTAAGGTCTATGGGCTGGTCGGGCCCAACGGCTCGGGAAAATCGACCCTGTTGAGGATGCTGGCGCGCCAGGAACGGCCCAGCCGCGGCACGTTGCGCCATCTCGGCCGTGACGTGGCCGGGATGGGTGAGCGCGAGTTCGCCCGCTCGGTCGCCTATATGCCGCAGTTCACGCCACCCGCGGAAGGGATGACGGTGGACGAACTGGTGTCGCTCGGCCGCTTTCCATGGCACGGAGCGCTCGGTCGCTTCAGCGAGATCGACCGGAGCAAGGTCGACGCTGCCATAGCGGCGACGGGGCTGGAGGGCCTGCGCCGGCGCGTGGTGGACAGTCTTTCGGGTGGTGAACGCCAGCGCGCATGGCTCGCCATGATGGTGGCGCAGGATACGCAGTGCCAGCTGCTGGACGAACCGACCTCCGCGCTCGATATCGCCCAGCAGATGGAGATGCTGATGCTGGTGAAGCGCCTGAACGCTGCGAGCGGCATTTCAGCAATTATCGTGCTGCACGACATCAACATGGCCGCAAGGCTGTGCGACGAAATACTGGCGCTGCGCAATGGCCGCCTGGTTGCGCGCGGGTCGCCGCGCGATGTGATGAATGGTGCGGTGCTCGCCGATATCTACGGCATCGAGATGGGCATCCTGCCCCATCCGGTGACGGGCGCGCCGCTGAGCTACGTCAGATGAAGGCGGCCATGCAATTGAGCCGCCGCCGGCTGCTGGCCATGGCGGGCGCTGCTGTCGTCTCGCGGGCGCAAGCCGCCGCACGCAGGCCGGATCGCGTCGCGGTCATCGACTGGGCCATGCTGGAAACGGCCCTCGCCATGGGTATCGTCCCGGTTGCGGCGCCCGAACTGATGCAATACCGCCAGATCGTGGTGGAGCCGCCGGTTCCTCCCGCCACGGCGGATTTCGGTCTGCGCGGTACGCCAAGCTACGAACTCCTGCGCATGACTGCGCCCGACCTGATCCTGAGTTCCAATTTCTATGCGCGCCAGTTGCCGAATCTCGAGCGGATCGCGCCGGTGGTGTCGGCGACCGTCTATGAACCGGTCCGGCCGACCTATGCGCTGGCGCAGGAGGCGGCGCGGGTGATCGGCGAAGCGGCCGGACGGCAGGCCGAGGCGCAGGAACTGATTGCACGCAGTGCGGTAACCCTCGACCATGCGGCAACGGTGTTGCGGCCCTTGACCGATCGGCCTGTCTTCACGATCAGCATCGGCGATGCTCGCCATTTCCGGGCCTTCGGGCCGGACTCCATGCCCGGCGACGTGATGACGCGGCTGGGCTTTCGCAATGCATGGCACAGTGGCACCAGCTATTCCGCGGCCGCTCCGGTGAGCTTTGAGGCGCTGGCGCAAGTACCGGAAGCCTATGTGGTCATCATCGAGCCGGTGCCGCCGGAGGCGCAACCGCTCCTGACGGGTAGTCGGCTGTGGCAGGCATTGCCGACGGTGCGCGAGCGCCGCGTCGTGCGCATCGGTGCGGTGAACCATTTTGGCGGGTTGCCATCCGCGCAGCGCTTTGCGCGGCTGCTTGCCGAAGCCCTCACAGGTGCGGCATGGGACAGCCATGGCTGAACGCTCCGCCCTCACGCCGATGCTGTTGTGGAGCGGCCTGTTTGCGCTTGCCGCCGTGCTGACCCTATCGCGCCTGGCGACGATACCGGCTGCGAGCCTGCCGGACATGATCGAACTGGAGCGGGTGATCCTGCTCTACAGCACGCTGCCGCGTTTTGCCGTCTCGCTGGTGGCGGGCGCAGCGCTCGGCCTGTCGGGACATCTGCTGCAAAGGGTGCTGCGCAACCCCTTGGCCGAACCGACCACGCTCGGCATCGCTTCCGGCGCGCAACTGGCCCTGGCTCTGGCCACACTCTATTTGCCGGCCGCGATGGCGACTTCACGCGAAGGCGTGGCGCTGGCCGGCGGCGCGTTCGCCGTGGTCCTGCTGCTTGCGCTGACATGGCGGCGGGGGCTGGAGCCCGTGTCGGTCGTGCTCGCGGGAATGATGATTTCGCTGACCGCCTCGGCGGCAAGCGCCATGCTCATTCTCGCCAATGGCGAATACATGTTTTCGCTGTTCATCTGGGGTGGCGGTTCGCTGGTCCAGCAGGGATGGGATGCGACGAACGCCATCACCATACGCTTCGTCATCGTCGGCGTTGCGGCGATGCTGCTCCTGCGCCCGCTGACCATCGTTAGCCTCGATGATGCCAGCGCGCGCAGTCTCGGTGTCGCGCTGCACGCCACCCGGCTCGGAGTCATCGCACTTGCGGTCTGGCTGGCGACGACCGTGACGGCCTATGTCGGCGTGATCGGCTTTGTCGGGCTTGCCGCACCGGCCCTTGCACGGCTTTCAGGCGCAAGGACGCCCTCGCGCATGGTCATCGGTTCCATCCTGATCGGCGCATTGCTATTGTGGCTTACCGACAGCATCGTGCAGTTTTTTTCCAGCGGCGGTGGCGAACGCATTCCAACGGGTGCGGCGACCGCCCTCCTGGGCGGGCCGATGCTGCTGTGGCTGCTGCCACGCCTGCGCATGTTTTCACGCCCGATGATCAGCGGTGCAAGGATCATCCACCGGACGCCGCATCCGGCCCGGACCGTGGCGCTGCTCATTGCAGCCTCCCTTCTTGCCGTCCTCGTGGCGCTCATGGTGGGGCGGGGCCCGCAAGGGTGGACGATCTCCACCGGCCCGCTGCTGATCGATCTTGCCCACTGGCGTGGGCCACGTGTCGCGGTTGCTGCAGCGAGCGGGGCAATGCTGGCCGCGGCAGGCGTGATCCTGCAGCGATTGATGGCAAACCCGTTGGCAAGCCCGGAAATCCTCGGTATCGGCAGCGGCGCGGGGGTCGGCCTCTCGGCCGCCTTGTTCCTGTTCTCGACGCCCGGCCTTATCGTCCAGCTCGGATTTTCGCTGCTGGGGGCCGGCATCGTTCTGGTGGTGATGCTGGCCTTTTCAGCCGGTAGTGGTTTTGGCCGCGAGCGGCTGCTCCTGGCCGGCGTTGCGATGAACGCGCTGTGCAGTGCGGTCCTTACCTCGATCATCGCCATGGGCAATGTGCAGTCCTTCGAGTTGCTGCGCTGGCTGAGCGGGTCGGTCAATGATGTGACGTGGGCGAATGCCGGCTTTGCCTTCTGTGCCGCGTTGGTGCTGATCTGCCCCTTGCCGATCATCCGTCGCTGGCTGGACGTGATGCCGCTCGGCGATGTGAGCGCCTCGGCATTGGGGCTCGCCGTCAACCGCACGCGCGTGGTGCTGGTCGTGGTCGCGGCCCTGCTGACGACGGCTGCAACCCTGCTTGCCGGCCCGCTCAGCTTCGTTGGCCTTGTCGCCCCGCATCTGGCGCGCCTGATGGGATTGACCGGCGGCATGGCACAGCTCGGTGGCGCCGTCTTCGGCGGCGCGGCACTGATGATGGCCGCCGACTTCCTGTCGCGGATGGTACTGTTTCCCTATCAGGCACCGCTCGGCCTGTTCGCGATGCTTCTGGCCGGGCCCTATCTCGTCTGGCTGCTCGGGCGTGGCGACAGGCAGCGGGGATAGCGCGGAGAAGGATGATGACCATGCAGCTTCCACACCGGCTCCTGCAGGCGCAGGCGCGCATCGAGCTTGCCGATCCGGACGGCATAATGGAGCGCCTTTGCAGCCATTTCACCGAGCATGGCCGCGTCGCCCGGGGGCACGGGCAGGCCAATATCGAAACCGGCTTCGGCAATGCCTTCCTGACAACCGGCAACGGCTCCTTGCTGCTGGAGGCGAGCGCGGACGATGCGACCGGCCTTGCCTATGTGAAGCTCGCCTTGGCCGAGCACATATTGTCCTTTGCCGCGACCGAGCAGCCCAGGATCCGTTGGACCGGTGACGGCGCGGCCGGCTCACGCCTGCCCTATTTTCGGCAGATGCGGGTCGAGGCCGTGCGGAGCCTGACACCGCATATGCGCCGTATAACCTTGCAGGGAGAAGAGCTCGAGCGCTTTACTCATGGTGGGCTCCATGTGCGCCTGCTGTTTCCCGCCGAAGGCACCGCCGGCAGCCGCTGGTGGCCGGTCATGGGCGAGGACGGTCGTCCGGCCTGGCCGGAGGGCGTGGCGCGTCCGGTCGCGCGGGTCTACACGATCCGGCGCATCGACATCGCACGCGGCCTGGTCGATATCGACATGGTGGTGCATGGCAGCGGGTCTGGTCCCGGATCGGTCTTCGCCGAAACCGCGAACCCGGGCGACCTTATCGGCATGACCGGACCCAGTGGCGGCACGATCGGGAAAGCCGATCGCTATCTGCTGGCCGGCGACGAAACCGCTCTGCCGGCAATCCTGCGCATCCTGGAAGAGCTGCCGGCAAGCGCCGCGGTCACGGCTTTCATCGAGGTCGCCGACGCCGCGGAGGAGCAGGCGGTGCGGACCACCGCACGCCTCGACCTGACCTGGCTGCATCGCAACGGCCGCGAGGCGGGAACGACGACGCTTCTACAGGATGCGGTATGCTCGGCCCGCTGGTCGCCGGGAGATGACGGCTTCGCCTGGATCGGCTGCGAACATGCCGCCTTCCGGACCCTGCGCAAGTATCTGCGGGAGGAAAGACACATGCCGCGCGACAATCATCTGGTCGTGGCCTATTGGCGACGGGGCTGCGAAGGCGATAAGGCTCGCAGCGACGACAATTGACCACCCGCCTTGTCCGCACCAGCGGCAGAATGGCAGCGCAGCCGTCGGTAGAACCAATGCTTGCTCGTTTCTTTTCCTATTATGTGCCTTACAGGGGCCTGTTCCTGCTGGACTTCTTCTGTGCTGTCCTGGCTGGCCTGCTGGAATTGATCTTCCCGATGGCGGTGAAGCTGTTCGTGGATGAATTGCTGCCCTCTGACAGCTGGATGCTGATCATTGCCGCCGCCGCCGGTCTGCTCGTGCTCTATGTCGCCAATACGGGGCTCAACGCCGTTGTCGTCTATTGGGGCCACATGCTTGGCATCAATATCGAGACGGATATGCGCCGCAAGGCCTTCGACCATCTGCAGAAGCTGTCGTTCCGCTTCTACGACAACAACAAGACGGGCCATCTGGTCGCCCGCATCACCAAGGACCTGGAAGAAATTGGCGAGGTCGCGCATCACGGCCCCGAGGATCTCTTCATTGCGGTCATGACCTTTCTCGGCGCCTTCGTGCTGATGCTGTGGGTCAATGTCGAACTCGCCCTCATTACCGCCGTGATCGTGCCGCTGGTCGCCTGGGTGACGACCCGCTATGGCGGCCGCATGACGCGGAACTGGCAGGCGCTTTACGGCAAGGTCGGTAACTTCAACGTTCGCATCGAGGAAAATGTCGGCGGCATGCGGGTGGTGCAGGCCTTCGCCAACGAGCGCCACGAACGCGAATTGTTCGAGCGCGATAATGCCGGCTATCGCAGCACCAAGCTGGAAGCCTACAAGATCATGGCTGCTTCGACCTCGCTCAGCTACCTGTCGATGCGGCTGATCCAGCTCGTGGTGATGCTTGCCGGGAGCTACTTCGTCATGCGCGGCGAGTTGAGCTATGGCGGCTTCGTCGGCTTCCTGCTCCTGGTAAGCGTGTTCTTCCGGCCGATCGAGAAGATCAACGCCGTCATCGAAACCTATCCAAAGGGCATTGCCGGCTTTCGCCGCTATCTGCAATTGCTTGCCACCGAGCCCGATATCGCCGACGGGCCGAACGCCGTCCCGGCGCCGAGACTGGCGGGCAATATCCGTTATGCCGGGGTCGGCTTCGGCTATACGGACGGCCGCAAGGTTCTGACGGGGGTCGATCTCGACATAAGGGCGGGAGAGACGGTCGCCTTCGTCGGCCCTTCAGGTGCCGGCAAGACGACGATCTGCTCGCTGCTGCCACGCTTCTACGATGTGCAGGAGGGTTCGATCACGATCGACGGGATCGACATTCGCGACATGACGCTGGCCTCGTTGCGCAGCCAGATCGGCATCGTCCAGCAGGACGTGTTCCTGTTTGGCGGAACGATCCGGGAAAACATCAGCTATGGGCGATTGGACGCGAGCGATGCCGACATTGCCGAGGCGGTGCGGCGGGCACGTCTCGACAAGGTGATCCAGGACCTGCCCGACGGCATGGACACCATCGTCGGCGAGCGCGGGGTAAAGCTGTCGGGGGGCCAGAAGCAGCGGCTGGCGATTGCCCGCATCTTCCTCAAGAACCCAGCCATCCTTATCCTCGATGAGGCGACGTCCGCGCTGGATACGCAGACCGAGCGGGAAATCCAGGAATCGCTGGAACAATTGTCGCAGGGGCGCACCACACTGGTGATCGCCCATCGGCTGGCGACGATCCGCAATGCCGATCGGATCGTCGTGATCGACCGTTCCGGCATCGTCGAGCAGGGGACCCACCGCCAGTTGCTGGCGGCCGATACCCTGTTTCGACGCATGCACGAGGTCCAGGAACGGAGCTTTCGCTTCCCGCCGGTGAGCGGAGCGCCTGAGCGAGGCGCACCGCACTGAACCTGCCGGATCGGGTCGTGACCCTACGCGGCAAAAACAGCCTTCACCGCGTCGGCAGTTCTTTCGACGATGGTGTCGGCTTCCTCGCGGGTCAGGCAGAGCGGCGGCGCGAAGCCGAGAATGTCGCCCTGCGGCATGGCGCGGCCGATGACGCCGCGCTCGGCAAGGGCTGCCGCGACCTGCGGGCCGATCTTTTCCGACGCGTCGAAGAAAATGTGGTCGTCACGATCCTTCACGAACTCGACCGCCGCCAGCAGGCCTTCGCCACGCACCTCGCCGACATGCTTGTGATCGGCGAGCGCCTTTGAGAGTTGCTCCCTGAAATAGGCGCCGGTTTCTCCGGCGTTTTTCACCAGTCCCATCTCGTCGATCAACTCCAGGTTGGCGACGCCGGCCGCCACGCAGATCGGATGCGCCGAATAGGTCCAGCCATGGCCGATCGGCCCGAGCGTGTCGGACCCGTCCACCAACACCTTCCACACCTTGTCGCCGACGATCACGCCCGACAGCGGCGCATAGGCCGAAGTCAACCCCTTGGCGATGGTGATGAGGTCGGGCTTCATGTCGTAGTGGTCTGAGCCGAACATGCTCCCGAGGCGGCCGAAGCCTGTCACCACCTCGTCGGCGACGAGTAGGATGTCGTATCTGGCGAGCACCGCCTGGATCTTCTGCCAATAGCTGGAAGGCGGCGGCACGATGCCTCCGGTGCCCAGCACGGGCTCGCCGATGAAGGCGGCGATGGTTTCCGGTCCCTGAGCGAGGATCAGCTTTTCCAACTGGTCGGCGCAGAACTGGGCGAACTGTTCCTCCGAGAGCGAGCGGTCTTCACGGCGATAGTAGTAAGGTGCCTCGGTGTGCAGGATCGGCGCGCGCGGCAGGTCGAAGGCGTTGTGGAAGCCGGCAAGCCCCGTCAGCGAGCCGGTCATGACGCCGGAGCCATGGTAGCCGCGCCAGCGCGAGATGATCTTCTTCTTTTCCGGCCGGCCAAGCACGTTGTTGTAGTACCAGATCAGCTTGATGTTGGTCTCGTTGGCGTCGGAGCCGGAGAGACCGAAAAAGACCCGCGACATGCCTTTGGGCGCACGGTCGATGATCATCTTGGCAAGCCGGATCGAGGCATCGGTGCCGTGGCCGACATAGGCATGGTAGTAGGCGAGGCTCTTGGCCTGGCTTGCGATGGCATCCGCGATCTTCTGGCGACCGTAGCCGACATTGACGCAATAGAGCCCGGCAAAGGCGTCGATGCTCTTCCTGCCGTTGGTGTCCCAGACGGTTACGCCCTCGCCGCCGGCCATGACGCGGGTCGGCAGTTCGCCGCGCGCATGCATGCCCATGTGGGTGGAGGGATGGAAGAAGTGGTCCCGATCCCAGGCGGCGAGTTCGTTGGATTGGTCGAGCATTGTTTTCTCCTTTGCGAATTGCACCGGCCGGCTCACGCCAGGTCGAGGCAGATATATTTGAGCTCGGTGAAAGCCTCGAGCCCGTGGCGTGAGCCTTCGCGGCCGAGCCCGGATTGCTTGATGCCGCCGAAGGGGATCGGCGCACCCGTGATCTTGACGCGGTTGACCGCCACCATGCCGTATTCCAGCCGATTGGCCATGCGCCGCTGGCATGCGCCGTTCTCGGTCACCAGATAGGCGACCAGGCCATATTCGGTGGCGTTGGCGCGCTCGATGACTTCCTCTTCGGTGTCAAACCTGGCGACGGCGGCGACCGGACCGAAGGTTTCCTCGCGCATGATGAGCGCTTCGTCCTTCACGTCGGCCAGGAGCGTGGGCTGATAGAACAGCGGACCGGCCTGGTGCGGCGCACCGCCAGCGAGGCAGCGCGCGCCCTTGGCGACGGCGTCCTTGACCTGGGCGTCGACCTTGGCGGCGGCACGCATATGCATCAGCGGTCCGATGTCGGTCTCCGGGTCAAGCCCGGGGCCGACCTTCAGTGCGGCGACGCGCTCGGCGAAGGCCCGGCAGAAGCGGTCATATATGCCGGCCTGCACGTAGATGCGGTTGGCGGCAAGGCAGTCCTGCCCGGAGGTCGCGAATTTGGCGTCGAGGGCGATCCTGACAGCCCGTTCGATGTCGGCATCGTCAAATATGATAAGCGGTGCGTGGCCGCCCAGCTCCAGGACCAGCCGCTTCATCGTGGGGGCGCATTGCGCGGCGATCAGCCGGCCGATTTCGGTGGAGCCGGTGAAGCTCATGGCGCGCACCCGTGCGTCCGTGCATAGTTGCCCCACGATGGTGGTGGCGTTGCCTGTAACCACGTTGAACACGCCGGCAGGCAGCCCCGCCCGTTCGCCGAGCTCGGCCAGCGCCAGTGCCGACAGCGGCGTCTGCGAAGAAGGATGCGCCACCACCGTGCAACCGGCCGCAAGTGCGGCCGCTGCCTTGCGGGTGAGCATGGCTGAAGGGAAGTTCCACGGCGTCACCACGCCGACGACACCCACCGGCTCACGCCGGATTTGCATTTCCGCATCCGGCAGATGAGGGGTGATGCCTTCGGCATTCGCGCGATTGGCTTCCTCTGCATACCATTCGACGAACGAGGCCGCGTAGTCGATCTCTCCAAGAGCCTCCCTGAGCGGCTTGCCCTGCTCCAGCGTCATCAGCAGGGCCAGATCGTCCCTGGCAGCGAGGATCAGTTCGAACCACCGGCGCAGGATTGCGCTCCGCTGCCGGGGTAAAAGGGTCCGCCATTTTGCAAAGGCTCGCTGGGCGGCATCGATGGCCGCCTCGGCATCGCTTCCCTCCAGTTCGGCCACCCACGCCACGGTGACGCCTGTCGCGGGGTCGGTCACCTCGAAGCGGCGCGTCTCGGTACCCGCAACCCAGCGCCCGTCGACATAAGCGAGTTCGCGCAGCAGCCGACGATCGGCAAGGCCATCAAGGCCCTGATGCCGAACCAGGGGGGCAAACATCACCGACATGGAAACCTCCTCGTTGTCGCGGAGATTCTGGACGGCGGCGAAGGAGAATGTGGCCAAATAGACTGCCTCAGACGGCAATCCGGACCAAAATGGCGGGCCGGTGTGGAGAGATTGTCTATTCCTTCGTGCCGGGCAGCAACTCGGCCAGCGGCAGCGCGGTTTCGTCTTTCACCGTCTTGATGACGACATAGGTAAAGTAGCGGTCGATGCCGAGTTCGCGTTCCAGCAGCGCATCGACCAGGCGCTGATAGGCGTCGATGTCACGCGTCATGATCTTCAACAGATAGTCCACCCCGCCGCCGACCGACCAGCAGGTTACGATCTCGGGAATGTCGCGTATGGCGCGCTCGAAGCGGTCGAAATCGGCTTGCCGATGGGCACCAAGCGTCACTTCCATCAAGACCGTGGCGATCGGCGCGATGGCGCGCATGGCGATCTTGGCATAATAGCCCGAAACGATACCCGCCTTTTCCAGCTTGCGCAGCCGCAGCCAGCAGGGGGTTGGCGACAACCCTACCTGTTCGGCCAGCGCCAGCTTCGTGATGCGCCCGTCGCGCTGGATCGCGTCCAGGATCTTCACGTCGATTGCGTCGAGCCGTAGGCCGGACATCAGGATATACCACGGCTGGATTTGAACCCACTTGCCATCGCGCGCATCATTCCACCTCCACCGCAACGACGCTCGCGCAGTCGCCGGCCTTGACGAGGCCAGGAAAATGACGGGCCGTCAGGATGCCCGAGAGTTTTGCCCTGATTTCCTGTGGCGTCGCTCCGGTGCGCCCGATCTGGTGGATGCAGGCCACGACCTGGCCTTCCCTGACGGGTTCGCCGAGATCGACCATGGTCTCGATCAGGCCGTCTTCCTCGGCGAAGCAGAAGCAATCGCCCGAGGGCATGTCCAGCCAGCGGGTCGGTTGGCTGTCGATCTCGCCGTCCATAATGCCGGCGTGCCTGAGCAGATTGGCGACGCCGCGACGCGCGATGCGCACGCTGGCTGCAGTCGACGTGCCGCCGCCACCAAGCTCGGTGGTGATGAAGACCTTGCCCATGTCTTCGGCCGCGGTGTCGTACATGCCGACTGCGTCGATTTCGAGCATCCGCACCGACCAGGGCGCAGAAAACGCTTCGACCGCGGCAAGCGCCGTCTTCGTCAGGGCTTCGTCAGGCAATATGTGCGCGGCGCAGAAAGGCAGGAAATCGAGGGTCTTGCCGCCGGAATGGAAATCCAGGACAAGGTCGGCGCGTGGCAGAAGCTCCCGCTGGAAATAGTCGGCGATCTTTTCGGTGACCGTGCCGTCGGGCCGGCCGGGAAAGGAGCGGTTCATGTTGCCGCGGTCGATGGGCGAGGTGCGGGTCGCGGCCCGGAACGCCGGGTAGTTCATCGCCGGCACGATGATGACGGCGCCGTGCACATCCTGCTGCCTGAGCGTCCTGGCAAGATCGAACAGGGCGAGCGGCCCCTCATATTCGTCGCCATGGTTACCGCCGGTCAGCAGCGCGGTCGGACCGGCGCCGTTACGGATCACCGCAATCGGAATCATCACCGACCCCCACGCGGAATCGTCACGGCTGTAGGGCAGGCGCAGATAGCCGTGCCGGACCCCATCCTTGTCCAGATCGATGGTGGGCGAGATTGGTGACGGACGCAGTGGCCTGGATGTCATGTTCAGTCTTTCACCACCAGCTTGCGGGGAACATCGGCCAGGCACTCCACGCCTGTCTCGGTGATCAGGATCGATTCGGTGATCTCAAGGCCCATCGTATCGAGCCACAAGCCGGTCATGAAGTGGAACGTCATGCCGGGCCGCATCTCGGTGCGGTCGCCCGGGCGCAGGCTCATGGTGCGCTCGCCCCAATCCGGAGGATAGGAAAGGCCGATCGAATAGCCGGTGCGGCTGTCCTTGACGATGCCGTATTTTTTCAGGACGGCGAAGAATGCGTTGGCGATGTCCTCGCAGGCGTTGCCCGGCTTTGCCGCGGCAAGTCCCGCCTCCATGCCCTCGAGCGTTGCCTTCTCCGCGTCGAGGAAGGCCTGCGTCGGCTTGCCCAGGAACACCGTGCGCGAAAGCGGGCAGTGGTAGCGTCGATAGCAACCGGCGATTTCGAAGAAGGTGCCTTCATCGGCCTTCATCGGCTGGTCGTCCCAGGTCAGGTGAGGCGCGGAAGCATCGGCCCCCGACGGCAGCAGCGGCACGAGCGCGGGATAGTCTCCGCCGATCCTGCCGTCGGCGCCTTCCACGCCGCGGATGCCGGCGTCGTAGATCTCGGCGACGAGATCGTTCTTGCGCATGCCGACCTCGGCCTTGTCGACGATACGCCGATGCATGGCTTCCACGATGCGCGCGGCCTTGCGCATATAGTCGATCTCGGCCGGGCTCTTGATCGCGCGCTGCCAGTTGACCAGCCCCGTGGCGTCGACGAGGCGGGCGTTCGGCAGATGCTGCTGCAGCGACAGATAGGCGGCGGCGGAGAACCAGTAATTGTCCAGTTCGACGCCTATGGTCAGCCTGTCCCAGCGCCGCTCTGCCAGCACCTCGGCCAGGCGGTCCATCGGGTGCCGCTCGGTCGATTGTACGTAGTAGTCGGGATAGGGCACGATGTTGGCATCGCTGAGATAGGAGGTGCGGCGCGCGCCGTTGGCGTCCTGACCCCGCCCGTACCAGACGGGCTCGCCGTCCGGCGGCACGATCACGGCCTGGTGCACGTAGAAGGACCAGCCGTCGTAGCCGGTCAGCCAATGCATGTTGGAGGGATCGCTGACGATCAGGAGGTCGATACCCTTCGCCTCCATTGCGCGGCGCGTCCTGGCTAGCCGGTCGCCATATTCCTCAAGGCTGAAACTAAGGATTGGAGGGGTCATTGAAGGAGTATCCGTGGCTGTTGATCTGTTCCGGCTTCAGCTTTCGAAGGCCGTGCCGGCATTCGCGGCACTGGCGCGGTCGCGGGCGAGCGTTGCAATGGCGGTATCCTGGACGCCCGTGCCAGTCAGATCCGTAAGCGTGATGTCTTGCGGCGTCCGGCGACCTGATGCCTTTCCCGCAATGACGGCGCCCAGTTCGGCGAAAGCGTCGGTCTCCTGCGCCTCGCCGGCTGTGAGGGCATGATGGAGTTCGCCCAGCCGCCGCGTCTGCTTGAGGCTGTCGGCCACATAGACGACGCGTGCGAACGCCTTGGGATCGATCTCGTTCTTGTGCTCGGAATCCGAGCCCATGGCGGTGATGTGCTGTCCGGGCTGTAACCAGGCGGCCGACAGGATCGGCCGTTCGGCCGGCGTGGTGGTGACGAGGATATCCGCGCCTTCGGCCGCAAGGCGCGCGTCGGTCATGGCCTCGACGGCGATGCCC
>JBARWP010000241.1:0-2911 GCA_049646905.1 Pseudaminobacter sp.
GGCCGCCTGTTGGTCGGGAGCCTGTGCTGCCGGCGCTTCAGCCGCGCCACTTTCGGCAGCAGGCGGCGTCGGAGCCGCAGCGACATCGTCGGATGGCTGTGGAGCCTTGCCGTCTGCTTGCTTTGCCGGATCGGGCACCGAGATCAACTTGCTCGGCACGCCCGGCTGTTCGACAAGCGCCAGGACCTGCCCGTCCTTCGTTTCCGGTATCGATACGATCGCTGTTTCCGGCGAGGTCGCGACAACATTGTTAGGCGCGGTCGAGCGCAGCACGATCTGATGGTCGCCGGGCTTCAGATTGTCATCGAGCGCAACGGCGAAATCTCCTTCCGGGCCGGCAATTGCATTGCCGATCACCTCGGCGCCGATCACGATCTCGACCTTGGCATTGGGGGCTGCCTTGCCGGCTATGACAATCGACCCGTCAGGCTCGGCCCGCACGACATCGAAGGATGGGGCCAGAATGCCGCTTGCCAGCGCTGCCGGCTGCTCAGCCCTAGGCGAAGTCGCGGCGACGTCGGTCTCACCTTCTTCGGCGTCCTCTTTCGGCTCTGCCTGCGTCGCCGCAGGCTCTGGCGAAGCGTCTTCCTTGCTTTCGCCGGGAAGCCTGGAGGTCTTCGGATCGGCCTTTGCCGCGGCTCCATCTTCCGGTTGGGTCGCCACCGCTACAGCGTGCGTTCCCAGATAAGGATCGAGTGCGCCGGACATATAGGCGGTCACGCCTGCAGCAGCCAGGCCGCCGGCCAAAAACAACAACGCCCTTACTGCTGTGCCTACCATATTACCCCAACACTTAGCCACCTTCGCTGGGTCTATCCTGTTTTGGCAATGCCTACAAGAAAAAGCCCGTCGTCAATCTTGACCGAAGCCTCCGGACAATCACCAATAGCGGCATGAAGACGATTCGATCGATCTGCGTCTATTGCGGCTCCTCTCCGGGCACCAACGGCTTGTATCTCAAGGCCGGACATACGCTCGGGCGCTCGATCGCCGAAGCCGGCCTGCGGCTCGTCTATGGCGGCGGCACCAAGGGCATCATGGGCGCGGTGGCGGACGGCGCCTTTCGGGCCGGTGGCAAGGTCAGCGGCATCATCCCGCGCTTCCTTGTCAACAAGGAGGCGACGGAAAGCGCACTCGATCGGTTCGACGAGATTCTCGTCACCGAGAACATGCATGAGCGCAAGCATGCAATGTTCGAGAGATCCGACGCTTTCGTGGCACTGCCGGGCGGGATCGGCACCCTTGAAGAGATCATCGAGATCATGACCTGGGCGCAGCTCGGCAGCCACCGCAAGCCGATCGTCTTCGGCAATGTCGCCGGCTTCTGGAACCCGATGCTGGCCCTGCTCGACCATATGAAGGATCAGGGCTTCGTGCACACCGCGCATCTGGTCAAGCCGCTGGTGATCGACAAGCCCGAGGCCATCGTCGCGGCCATCCTGGCGGAAGGTGCCGTGGTCGACACGCCGACCACCGGCGTCCAGTCGGTCATCGACAAGATGTGACCGTCTGCTTCACGCCAGGCTATCCTTTCACTTGTCCTGCGTAACGGCCTGCCCGCCGCCTGCCGGCCGTTCATGGCCGAAAAACGTCGACCAAGTGTAGATGGCCAATGCCGACCAGATCAGCACGAAGGCCACGACACGCACACCGTCGAACGGTTCGTTGAAAACGAACACCGCAATCAGGAAGATCATCGTCGGCGCGATATATTGCATCAGACCGATAGTGCTCAACCGCAGGAGCTTGGCGCCAAATGCGTAAAGCAGCAGCGGCACCGCCGTAATCGGCCCGCACGCCAGCAGCAGGGACAGGTCATAGGGTTGCGACAGCAGCAGGTGGTTCTCGCCATGCATGTGCAGCCACACGACATAGGCAAGCGCCGGCAGGCACAGGATCAGCACTTCGAGGAAGAAGCCCTGGCTTGGGCCGATCGGCAAAGTCTTGCGCAGATAGCCATAGATGGCGAAAGTGAAGGCGAGCGACAGCGATACCCATGGCAGGCCGCCGGCATCGACCGCCAGGATACCTACGGCAATAACCGCCAGACCGATCGCTGCCATCTGCAGGCGGTTCATCCGTTCGCCCAGAAGCAGCGCGCCCATGGCGACACTGACCAGCGGATTGATGTAGTAGCCAAGCGCCGACTCCACGGTGCGCTCCACCGCGATCGCCCAGACATAGATGCCCCAGTTGAGCGTGATGATGGCGGCGGTCACACCCGCCATGATCATCGTACGCGGGGAACCCAGCGCTGCCTTCACATCCTTCGTGCGGCCAAGGATCACAAGAACGATCCCGGCGATCGGCACCGACCACAAAATCCGGTGTGCAACCACTTCGGTCGGTGGAATATGCGCCACCGCCTTCATGAAGAGCGGCAGCAGACCCCACAGGAAATAGGCCAGAAGGGCATAGAAGAACCCCCGGCTGGCGGCCTCATTGCTTGATGTCTGCTCAGTCATGGGCTCCCTATGCGCCCATCGGGCGGCGAGCACCATTTCAAAGTTCTGATCGATTGTCGCATAAGGCTGATGGGCGCCGCCACGGCCTATTCGGCGGCCACCAGTCCCGCCATTTCGCGGTTCTTCATCAGCTTGTAGACGATGGAGTCCATCAGCGCCTGGAACGAGGCGTCGATGATGTTGTCGGATACGCCCACGGTCGACCAGCGCGCGCCGGTCGAATCATGCGATTCTATCAGCACCCGCGTCACCGCCTCGGTGCCGCCGGTGAGGATGCGCACCGTGTAATCGGCCAGTTCCAGGTCGCCGATCTCGCTCTGGAACTTGCCGAGGTCCTTGCGCAGCGCGACGTCGAGAGCATTGACCGGCCCCCTGCCCTCAGCCACCGACATCTTTTCCTCGCCGTCTATGCTGACCTTCACCACGGCTTCCGAAATCGTCTTCAG
>JBARWP010000242.1:0-13077 GCA_049646905.1 Pseudaminobacter sp.
TGCCGACGGCAAGCAGGACCACGCTGAGCAGAAATGCCACGCGCCAACCCCAGGCGAGGAATGCTTCGTCGTCCATGGAGATCGACAGCAGCGCAATCACCCCCGAGGCGAGACAGAGACCGACCGCCAATCCGATCTGGGGATAGCAGGCGTATCGCGCTCGGGTGTCGCGGTCGGAATATTCGAATGCCATCAGGACGGCTCCGCCCCATTCCCCGCCCATCGCGAGGCCCTGAACTATCCGCAGGAGCAGCAGCATGACCGGGGCTGCCAGTCCGACCTGCGCGTAGGTTGGCAACAGCCCGATCAGGAAGGTTGCCGCGCCCATCAGCGAGAGCGTGAGAACCAGCAGCGGCTTTCGTCCGATCCTGTCGCCGAAATGGCCGATGACGATGCCGCCGAGCGGCCGCATGACGAAGCCGACCGCGAAGGTCGCGTAAGCCAGCATCACCGAGACCACCGGATCGTCGGCCGGAAAGAACAGTTTGTTGAAAACGATGGCGCTCAGCGTGCCGTAGATAAAGAAGTCGTACCACTCGATGGCAGTGCCGACCAGACTGGCAAATGCAACCGTCTTGACGGACTGGATCTTCTCATCGTTTTTCGTGGAAACATAAATTGCTATATGGTGTCCCTCCCCGTGCGCAATCCCACGTATTTATCTGTTCGTCACGCGGGCACTGCGTTCATTGACGTTTGTCTGCAATTCGAAAACGAGGCCGCCATCTGTGCTTTCGGCCTCGCCGACGACTTCGGCGGGCGGCGCGTCGTCAGATAGCTGAACCGCCGATTGCGGCGCGCGATTGAGGCTGAGCTTGAAGATGTCGAAGCGGTTATAGTGGCCGATGATGTCGTGATACTGCTTGGGCTCGATGCAATTGTTGAGGTCGAGCTCGGCGTAGACGATCCCCTCGTCGTCTATCAGCGGCTCGGTCATCAAGCGGCCGTCCGGACCGTAGATTCCGGAGAATGCCGCAGGCTTTCCCGAAAGCATCTCGCGCATCGGCGCATCCAGCGCAAGCATGTCGACGATCTCCTCCGACATCGCCGAGCACGACACGATCGTGAACAATTTTCCCTCGAAAGAATGGGCGCCGGCCCGGATCTGGATCGCGGTCGGCATGTCGTAGTCCGTAACGAAGGGAAAGCCGATATAGTTGGCGATGTGGATCATCTCGCCCTGCGCCAGAAGCGCAAATCGTGCCAGGGTGTTGGTGTTCTCGCCGCAGGCAAGCATCCCGACGCGACCAAGCTCGGTGTCATAGACACGTATGCTGCTACCGTCGCCGCTGGCCCATGTGAGCTTCTCGGCAAAGGTCGGCACGAGCTTGCGATGCTTGCCGATCACGGTTCCCTGTGGCGAGATGATGATGTTCGTATTGTAGAGCGTCGCGGTACTGACCGGGCTGCGCTCATTGATGCCGATGACGACATAGGCACCGGCCGCCTTCGCCGCTTCGCATAAGGCGGCGATCTCCGGGCCGGCCATCTCGATCGAGTTCAGGCAAAGCTTCTTGAACCATGCGCTGCCTTGTAGAGGCGTCATGCACCAGTTCCAGTAGGGATAGCCGGGAACGAATACTTCGGGAAAAACGATGAGGGACGCGCCATTGTGCGCGGCTTCGGCAATCAGGCCGCAGGCCTTTGCAACGGTTGCCTTGGAGTCGAGAAAACAGGGAGCAGCCTGAACGGCCGCGGCTTTCAGTTTCGGCAGGGTGTCCATGAACCAGTTGTCCTCATAATTGGATCGCCCCGGAAATTCCGTTATGAGAAGCCATAAGTCACGTGCAAACGCCGAAACGAATTACGCATTGCGTAATCTTGAGATCACCGAAACGCGAAACCTGGAGACGGCGGATTGCGCCGCGACAGCCAGGCCAGGACGCCGCCCATGAGCTTGCGTAAACTGCTGCCCTCACCCAATGCGATCTTCATGTTCGAGGCTGCGGCCCGGCATCTAAATTTCACCGTTGCGGCGCGGGAGTTCAACGTGACGCAATCGGCGGTCAGCCGCATGATCGCCCGCCTGGAACGGCATCTGGATGCCCGCCTCTTTCATCGCATCTCCACGGGGATAGAACTCACCGACGACGGCCGAATTCTCCTGGAGGCCGTCAGCGGCAGCTTCCAGCAGATCGAGACCGCGCTTGAAGATATCCGCGGCCGGGCGGGCGGCGCGGGCACCGTGACGCTCTCGGCATCGTCGGCGTTCTCGATGCACTGGTTCATGCCGCGCTTCGACCGCTTTCACGAAAGCCTCCCTGAAATCGACCTGCGCTTCCAGCTCGTTCGCGGCGAACCTACGGGCCCGGTCGAGAACGTCGATTTCGCAGTCAGATACAATCAGCCGGGCAATGCCGAGCTTCACAGTTGGCCGCTGATGGAAGAAGTCGTGCTGCCGGTCTGCAGCCCCTCCTACCTGGCCGAATTCGGCGGCCTCGACGGATGTAGCGACCTGCGGCATCACACTTTCGCGCACCTTCAGGATTCCCCCCGGCTTCCCTGGCACCGCTATCTTGCAATCCATGGCTACCCCTCGCCTGCCGGAAGTCGCAGCCTCACATTCACCGACTATACCCTGGTGATCCAGACCGCCATCAAGGGACGCGGGGTGGCTCTGGGCTGGTGGCATGTCGTGGCCCACGAACTGCTGCAAAAGGGGCTCGTCCCGGCCGGGAAGGAATTCCGATCCGGCGACTACTACCATCTCGTTGCGACAAAGCGCCGGCCGCTCCGCAAATCCGCGATCATGGTCCGGGACTGGCTTCTGGAAGAAATGACCATGCTGAGGCGGGAAATCCTGGATAGCTGAAACCGGATAATCCACCGCCGAGCCATGACTTCAAGTCATGTCTTCCCGACTATTTTGAGCGGTCACAACAGGCCACCTCTCCTATAGCTTGTGCCCAGACCTTGCGGTGGAGGACTGCGGGGCGCCAATCGGTTGGGGAGAGCCGTGGTTCTCATGAATGCCTGCATCAGCGAAGCCCAGCAATTCGGCACGGCAGCCGCCAGGCCACAGCCGCTGGACGCCCTGCTGAAACCTGCGTCGATAGCGCTGGTAGGGGCATCCGCCAAGGCAAATACACCGGGCAACACCATGCTGCGTGCCGTCGCGGCTGATGGCTATGCGGGACGTGTCTATCCGGTGAACCCGAATTACGACCTGATCGAAGGCATGCCCTGCTTCCCCAATCTGCAGGCATTGCCCGAGAGGGTCGACCATGTCGTCCTCGGCCTTGCCAACGAATATCTGGAAGAAGGCCTGAAACAGGCAATCGACCACGGCGCCGCCGCGGTCACGATCTTTGCCAGTTGCGACCTAACCGGAACGCATGACGACGGCCTTGCGCAACGCCTCGCCGACATGGCCCGTGAAGCCGGTGTCGTGATTTGCGGCGGCAACGGCATGGGCTTCTGCAATCCCCAGATCGGACTGCGTGTGACGGGCTACGCCGCTCCGCTGCCCATGAAGCCCGGCGGGATCGCCTTCATCACGCAATCCGGATCGGCATTCAGTGCGTTGGCCTACAACGACCAGCGCCTCAAATTTTCAATCTGCGTTTCCAGCGGCCGGGAATTGACCACCAGCGCAAGCGATTATCTGGACTGGGCGCTGGACCAGCCTGCCACCAAGGTCGTCGGTCTCTTTCTTGAAACGGCACGCAAGCCGGAACAATTTGCCCGGGCACTCGCCAAGGCCGATCGTTTGGGCATACCGGTGATCGTCCTGAAGGTCGGGCGCACCGAGATGAGCGCCGCCTTTGCCGCAAGCCACAGCGGCGCGATCGTCGGCGACGACGGAGCCTATGAAGCGCTCTTCACCAAATGGGGCGCCATGACAGTCGAAACCCTCGACGAGCTTGCGGCCAATCTCCTGCTGTTTTCGGCTGGAAGGCCTGCCGCATCCGGAGGTCTCGCCAGCCTCCACGATTCAGGCGGCGAGCGCGAGATGGTCGTCGATCTTGCCGTCACGGCCGGCGTGCCTTTCGCCGCCATCTCGGCAGAGACCCTCGATCGCCTGCGGCCGCATCTCGACAGCGGCCTGCAGCCTGCAAATCCGCTTGATGTCTGGGGGTCGGGACGCGACTTCGAAACCCATGTGGAAGCCTGCATGGACGCCATGCTCGCCGACCCCGATACGGGCATCGGGGTCCTGTTCCAGGATATTCGCGACGGCTCCTACGTGGCCGAGGGTTTCACGCGCGCGCTGATCGCATCCAGCCGCAAGAGCGACAAGCCGGTGGCGGTCGTCACCAATTACGCATCGGTCAATCATCGTTCGCTGGCACTGGCCACCACCGAGGCGGGGGTGCCCGTCATCGACGGCACCACGGAGGGGCTGAACGCGATCCGCAACCTGTTTGCATTTCGCGACAGGCGCCGGCGCCGCCGGACATCGCTCGAGCCCGTTGCAGCCGATGTCGTGAAGGCGTGGCGCCTGCGGTTGGCGGGTGGTGGCCCGTTGGACGAACAGGAAGGGCTGAAACTGCTTGCCGACTATGGCTTGACCATAGCCCGCACGGTGAAGTGTGAGGCGGCCGAAGCGGCCCTCCGCGCTGCAAGCGAGATCGGCTATCCCGTGGCACTCAAGACGGCCATGCCGGGAATATTGCACAAGTCCGACGTGGGCGGCGTCAGGCTGGGCCTGGCCGACGCCGATGCGCTCAAAGCGGCCTATGACGATATCGCGCGGCGGTTGGGGCCTACGGTGCTTGTCGCGGAAATGGCGCCAAAGGGGATCGAGATCGCATTCGGCATCATTCGCGACCCGCAATTCGGCCCCTATATCGTCGTCGCCGCTGGCGGAATATGGATCGAGATCCTGAAGGATCGTGCGGTGGCAGTCCCGCCGCTTTCGCTCGAGGATGCCCGGGAAATCGCCGGCAGCCTGCGGATTAACGCGCTTCTCAAGGGCGGGCGGGGCACGTTGCCGGCCGACATGGCCGCACTTCACGAAGCGATCGTGCGGTTTTCGATGCTCGCAGCAGATCTCGGCGACCTGATCGACGAGATGGATGTCAATCCGCTGCTCGTTTCACACCACGGATGTGTCGCGGTCGACGCACTTGTCGTTGCCAGACATGAAAAACAGCCAGCCAATCAGCGTTGAGAGGAATCTGAAGTGAATTTCGAATTTAGCGCGCGTGAGAAGGAGCTTTCCAGCAAGGCACGCGAATTCTGCGACCAGGTTCTCGTCCCGCTCGAAATCGTCACGGACGAACATGGCGAACTACCGATGGAACGCCGCGAAGCGGTCAGGCAAGCGGTTCGCGATTGGGGATTTACCGGCATCAACCACAGCAAGGAAGATGGCGGGCTCGGCCTCACCATGGTCGAGCAGACGGCGATGGAAGAACAGCTCGGCCGGGTCACGAACGGCCTGTGGAGCTGCGTCTGGCGCCCGCCCGTCAGCCTGAAGTTCGGGACGCAGGCGCAGAAGGATGCCTATCTGAAGCCGTCCATCCAGGGTTATCGGCGCGGCGCCTTCGCGATCACCGAGGAAGGTGCCGGATCCGATCCCCGTCAGGTGAAGACATCCGCGCAGCGCAGAGGTGGAAAATGGCACCTCAACGGCGAGAAATGGTTCGTCACCTCCTACAATGCGAGCGACTTCGTCATCGTGCACGCCCATGTCGACGACGATCCGAACAAGCCGACCCTGTTTCTTGTCGACAAACCTGCCGAGAAGATGGTGCATCTGCGGTCGCCGAAATTCATGCACAATTTCGCCTTCGACCATGCGGAGCTGCGCTTCGACGATCTCGAACTCGACGACGACAAGATGCTGGGCGAGATCGGACAGGGGCTGGAGCTGACCAAGGACTGGTTCGTGGAAGCGCGGCTGCAGATCGCCTCCCATGCCATTGGAGCAGCCACACGCGCGGCCGAGATCGCAAACGACTATGCCACGACGCGGCACCAGTTCGACCGCCCCATTCGAGACTTCCAGGGTGTAGAGTTCATGCTGGCAGACATGGCCGTCGAGATATTCGCGGCGAAATCCGCGCTCTATCGGGTGGCATGGGAAATCGACAGCGGGGTGGACCGCAAGCATGTTCATGCCCATGCGAGCGCGCTGAAGCTGCATTGCTCGGAGGTGGCCGGCCGGGTCATCGACAAGGCCCTCCAGGTGCTGGGCGGGCGCGGCTACATGCGCGAGAACCCGGTCGAGCGGCTATATCGCGACATTCGTGTCGACCGTATCTGGGAGGGCACTTCGGAAATCCAGCGCGCCGTCATCGGCGGGCAAATCCGCAAACGCGGCCTCGGTGTCTACACAGACGTCGCCTAAGAGCCGAAGCGAAACACAGGAAGAAAGGAGCCGGACACCGTGACGTCACGCTACAATCTGCAGACGGCTTTGCTGCTGGCACCCGCAGTGCTGGTGCTCGCTGCGGTGTTCGTGATTCCGCTCGGCCGGCTCTTCTCGCTCGCCTTCACCGATCCCGCGGGTACCTGGGCGCCCTTCCGGACACTGCTGGAAAGTCCGGTCTACCGGCAGGTCGTCGTCAACACGCTCGTTGTGGCGGTCGCGGTCACGGCAATCTGCGCGATCCTGGCCTGGCCGGTTGCCTATGTGCTCAGCCGGCTCAAGGGGATCTGGTTTGTCATCGCCCTTTACGGAGTGCTGTTCCCGTTCTGGATTTCCGTGCTCGTACGCACCTTTGCGTGGATGCTGCTGCTCGAGCGCAACGGGCCGCTGAACAGGTTGCTGATCGGCTCCGGCGTGACCGACGGGCCGATCGCCCTCCTGTTCAACAACACCGGCGTCATGATCGGCATGGTCCATGTCCTGCTGCCCTACATGATCCTTCCCCTCTACAGCGCGATGACGCGCATCGATCGCCGGCTCCTGCTGGCCAGCGACGGCCTCGGCGCGGGGCTGCTGGACACGTTCCGGCACATCTACCTGCCGCTGTGCCTGCCGGGGCTGGCCGGGGGAGCGACGTTCGTGTTCCTGCTCTCGCTGGGCTTTTTCATCACGCCGGCCTTGCTGGGAGGGGCCAACGCAATCACGCTTTCGATGCTCATCGCCAATTTCGTCAACGACCGGCTGGCGTGGTCGCTGGCGGCCGCCGGGTCGCTGGCCCTGCTGGTGATCGTCCTGCTGATCATGGGGCTGACGGCCAGGCTGCTGCCGCTTGACAAGGGGATGTTCGCGAAATGAGCAAATTGCCCCTGTGGTTACGCATCACCGGCAATGGGGCGGCCAGCCTCGTTCTTGGCTTCCTTGTCCTGCCGATCCTCGCGGTCGTCCCGTCCTCCTTCAACAAGGCGAGCTTCATCTATCTTCCACCACGGGCCTATTCCGGCGTGTGGTACGAGCGCTTTCTCGAAGATGCCGAATGGCGGACGTCGCTGCTTAACAGCCTCCAGGTGGCGATACTAGCAACGGTGATAGCGGTGGTGCTGGGCACGCTCGCCGCCATCGGCCTGCGCCGGCTCGAAGGCCGCTGGCGCACCGGCATCACCGCCCTGTTTCTGGCTCCGATGATCGTGCCGGTCGTGGTGACCGCGGTTGCCCTCTACCGCAGCGCCCTGGATGTCGGGCTGAGCGGGACGATCCTGGGGATGAGCCTCGGCCACGTCATCCTTGCCCTGCCCTTCGTGGTGATCAATGTCGGCATCGCGCTTCGGGGTGTCGACGAGAACTGGCTGAAGGCAGCCTCCGGGCTGGGCGGCACGCCGTGGACGGTGTTCCGCACGATCACCTTGCCCAACATCGTGCCAGGCATCGTCGGCGGCGCCATCTTTTCCTTCATCACCTCCTTCGACGAGGTGGTGGTTGCCGTCTTCCTTGCCGGCTACTCCAACAAGACGCTGCCGGTGAAGATCTGGGAGTCGATCCGGCTCGAGTTCACCCCTGTCATCGCCGTGGCGGCAACGATGATGATCGTTCTGGCAATCGTGCTGTTTGTGGTGGCCCAGTTCGCCAATAGTGGAAGGGAGACGTCTGACCGATGAAAAGAACGGGACTGCCCCTTCGGCTCGAAAGCGTTTCGAAACGCTACGGAAACTTCACGGCGTTGGAGCCGACAGACCTCGGCGTCGCCGCCGGGGAATTCCTGACCCTGCTCGGCCCGTCCGGCTCGGGCAAGACGACCTTGCTCAACCTGATTGCAGGCTATGTCGAGCAGACGACCGGCAGGATCGAGATCGGTCCCCGCGATGTCACGAACCTTCCCGCACGGCAGCGCAACATCGGCATGGTTTTCCAGAGCTATGCCCTGTTCCCGCACATGACGGTCGGCCAGAACATAGGCTACGGCCTTGCCGTGCGGGGCGTTCCCAAGGCCGAAAGCAAGCGTCGTGTGTCCGAAGTCCTTTCACTCATGCAACTGGAAGGCTACGCGGACCGGCCGATCCAGAAGATGTCCGGCGGACAACAGCAGCGAGTGGCGCTTGCCAGGGCACTGGTGATCGAGCCTGATATCCTTTTGATGGACGAGCCGCTGAGCGCGCTGGACAAGCAGCTGCGCCGCACCGTCCAGCTCGAATTGCGCAGGCTTCACCTCAAGCACGGCCGCACGACGATCTACGTCACGCATGACCAGGAGGAAGCCCTGGTCCTGTCCGACCGGATTGCCGTGATGAACCATGGCAACATCCAGCAGCTCGGATCGGCAGAGGACATCTACGACCGGCCGTCGAATGCGTTCGTCGCCCGCTTCATCGGCGAATCGAACCTGCTGCCGGTAAAGGTCACATCCGTGGCCGAGGGCAAGGCAACCGCCGAGGTGGAGGCGTTCCGGCGCACCATCGTCGCGCCGGCCGGACCCGGCGTGGAGCCCGGCAAGCCGGCACGGTTGCTGGTGCGCCCCGAACACCTGCTTTTCAACGAAACCAAAGACGGCGTTCCGGCCGAGATCGTCGAGACGGTCTATCTGGGAGAATTGAGCCAGTACGGGCTGACCCTGGAAAGCGGTCAGATCCTCTCGGCACGCCAGATCACGGATCGCTCGTTTGGGACGGGTGCCAATGTGACGTTGTCCTGGAAATCAGAACACGCCCGTGTGGTTGCAGAAAGCTAACAGAGGAGGAAGACGCAATGCATAGACGCACATTTCTATTGTCCGCTACTGCCGGGGCCATTTCAGCCGGGCTGGGTGCATTTCCCCGCCTGGCATTTGCCCAAAACCGGCCCTTCACCTTCACATCCTGGGGCGGAGCGCTTTCGGATGCCGAAAAATCGGCCTTCACGGATCCTTTCGCGGAACTGAAGTCGATCGAGCTCATCAACACCTCGCCTACCGAGACCGCCAAGATCAAGGCGATGGTCGAGGCAGGCAGCGTCGAGTGGGACCTTGTCGACGTCGGTGGCCGCACGGTCTGGCAAGGCAAGGAAGAGGGCTTTCTCGAGGAACTCGACCTGTCCAAAATCCCGAACGCCGCCAATCTGGACAAGGGCTGGGTCGCACCGCAGGGGATCGCCACGTCCACCGGCGCCACCGTCATCGCCTGGTCGACCACGGTATTTCCCGACGGCGGCCCGGAAAGCTGGGCCGACTTCTGGGACGTCAACCGCTTTCCCGGACCGCGCGGCCTCTACAAATATTTCTACTACAACTACGAAGCAGCTCTGCTCGCCGCCGGCGTGAAGCGTGAGGAAATCTATCCCCTGACGCCCGAGAAGGCGGAGATGGCGCTTGGCAAGATCAAGGAAATCAAGCCTCACGTCTCGGTCTGGTGGGGCAGCGGCGCGCAGCCGCCCCAGCTGCTGTCCTCGGGTGAACTTGCCCTTTCCTCAGCCTGGAGCGGCCGCGTGCTCGCGGCAAGCCAGGAGGGGGCGCCGGTCGGCCACACCTTTAAGGACGGCATCGCCTGGGCGAACTGGTTCGTGATCCCGAAGGGTTCGCCCCATGTCGAGCTTGCGCATGAGCTGATCAATTTCAGCCTCGCGCCCGAGCAGCAGGCCAAGCTTCTGGAGCTGAAGACATATGGCCCCGTTCTCGGGGATGTCACCTCGCAGGCCGACGACGAAACCAGGAAGATCCTGGTCATGACGCCGGAAAACCTGCAGGACATGCTGATCATCAGCGAGAACGACGCGCGCAAATACATGCTCGAATACGAGGAGCAGTGGAACCAGCTGATGCTGCAATAGCGAGGCTGATGTCTCCCGGGCGCTGCAGCCCGGGGGACCGTTCCCCATGGCAATTTCAAGCTGAGACGCAAAGAAAATGATCGAGCCTCTGCCGGCAAGCCTTTGGGCTGCCACGGCAACGCCTCCTCCTGCCGCTTCGACCCTTGACGGCACTCGCTCGGCCGATGTCGCCGTCGTCGGCGCGGGCTATACCGGTTTGAGTGCCGCCCTCCACCTTGCCCAGGCCGGATTGAAGGTCGTCGTACTCGAAGCCTCCGAGCCGGGCTGGGGGGCATCGGGGCGCAATGGCGGGCAGATAATCGCCGGCCTCAAGCATGATCCGGACAAGCTGGACATGGCCTTGGGAAAGGAACTCGGTGCACGGGTCACTCAGGAGTTCGGCGGCAGTGCCGATCTCGTATTCTCGCTGATCGACCGCTACGGCATCGATTGCCACGCGCAGCGCAGCGGATGGATACAGGGCGCGCACGGCAGGAAGGCGTTCGAGGAGATGGTCGTTCCCCGGTGCCGGCAATGGGAGGCACGCGGCGTAGGCGCCCGCCTGCTCGGCCAGGCCGAGATGTCGCAACTGATCGGATCGAGCAGCGACGCCTATTATGGCGGATGGCTCGACCCTCGTGGCGGCGTCCTCCAGCCGCTCTCCTACGCGCGCGGGCTTGCCAAGGCGGCCATCCAGGAAGGTGCCGAGATATTTGCGCGCACGCCTGTGCAGGCCCTGCGGCAAGGCCGCGACGGCTGGGAGATCGAGGCCGCGGGCGGTCTCGTTCGGGCAGATCGCGTCGTCCTCGCCACGAATGCCTATACGGACAGGCTGTGGCCGGGCCTGCGCCAGACGGTGATACCCGTCGCCAGTTTCCAGGCGGCGACCCGGCCCCTGCCTGCTTCGATCCGCGAGACGATCCTGCCCGGCGGCCAGGGGGTTGCCGATACCAGGCGGCTGCTGCTCTACTTCAGGCTCGACCATGAAGGCCGCCTGGTGATGGGCGGGCGCTCACCGGTGGACGACGCCCCGCGTTTCGAGAATGCCCGCACGCTGGAGGCTGCGATCGCCCGCATTTTCCCGCAAGCTGCGGGCACGCCGCTGGAGTATGTCTGGAGTGGCAAGGTGGCCATCACACGCGATACGATGCCGCACATGCATGTGCTTGCCCCCGATCTCTATGCCGCACTTGGATGCAACGGGCGTGGCGTCGCGGCCTGCACGGTGATCGGGCGGCTTCTTGCGCGGCTCGCCTCGGGCACGCCGCCGCAGGACATCCCCTTCCCCGTGACAGCGCCCCGGCCCATTCCGCTTCATTCGTTGCGCAAACTTGCCGTGTTCACGCTCAGCCAGTGGTATCGTGTGCTCGATACGGTCGAAGCCAGGATGTGAAACCAGCTCGGAGAACCGCCATGTCACAGGTCAAGCACTTTCCCGCAGACAAGATGCAGTTCGAACCCTATGGTGGCCCTCCGGGAGAAGCGAAGATCGCGCGCCTGGTCGGGCCCGAGCTGTCTTCGAGCATGGGCGGCGGTGTCGCGACCTTCGACGCATGCTCGATCGAATGGACCGTGCTCTATGACGAGTTGATCGTGGTCCTCGAAGGCGCCTTTCGGCTGCGCCTGGGCGGCAGCGAAGGCAGAACGATAGAGGCGCGGCCGGGCGACGTCATATGGCTGCCCGAGGGTACGCCGCTGCGTTACGAGGGTGATGGTGCAAAGGTGTTTTACGCCCTCAGTCCGGTCGATTGGAAAGCGCGCCATAGCTTGTGAGGCATCGTGACCGTCTTCCCACATCTCTTTTCGCCCCTGAGCGTCGGTGGAATGGACGTCAGGAACCGTATCGTGTCGACCGGCCACGATACGGTCATGGCCCATGACGGGCATGTCACGGAACGCCTCATCGCCTATCAGGAAGCGCGTGCCAAGGGCGGGGCCGGCCTGATCATCGTCCAGGTATCGGGCGTGCACGAGACGGCGCGCTATACGTCCCATGTGCTGATGGCGACATCCGACGATGCGATCCCCGGTTACCGGGCGCTTGCCGAAGCCGTCCATCGGCATGGCGCAAGGATCTGCGGCCAGCTTTTTCATCCCGGACGCGAGATCATGGAAACGCAGGACGGCACGGCGCCCGTCGCCTATGCGCCCTCGGCCGTGCCAAATTCACGTTTCCATGTCATGCCGATCCCGCTGTCGCTGTCCATGATCGGCGAGATCGTGTCGGGTTATGGAGACGCGGCAGCAAGGCTGATGCAGGCCGGCTTCGATGGCTGCGAGATCGTGGCGAGCCATGGCTACCTGCCGGCGCAATTTCTCAATCCGAATGTCAACCTCCGGGACGACCGGTATGGCGGCAGCATGGAGAACCGGCTGCGTTTCCTGCGCGAGATTGCCGAGGACATCCGCAATAAGACGTCGCCGGATTTCGTGATCGGCCTCCGGATCACGGGCGAGGAGCATGACAGCCAGACGCTCGACGCGAGCGAAGTCCTGAGCTTCTGCCGGATGCTCGACGGCGACGGCATGATCGACTACTTCAACGTGGTCGCAGGCACATCCGCATCGCTCAAGGGCGCCGTACACATAGTGCCACCCATGTATTTCACCAATGGCTATTCGGCGCCCTTCGCGGCCTCGTTGAAACAACTGGTGACAAAGCCGGTCTTCGTCGCCGGGCGCATCAACCAGCCGCAGACGGCCGAACAACTCCTCGCCTCCGGCCAGGCCGATATGTGCGGCATGACGCGCGCCATGATCTGCGATCCGCAAATGCCGGCCAAGGCCGCCGAAGGACGCGTCGACGATATCCGTGCCTGCATCGCCTGCAACCAGGCCTGTATCGGGCACTTCCACAAGGGTTATCCCATCTCCTGCATCCAGCATCCGGAGACCGGCCGCGAACTCTCGCTCGGCATCAAGACGCCTGCCGCGAGCCGCAAGCGCGTGCTCGTCGCCGGCGCGGGGCCGGCCGGCATGAAAGCCGCCGC